>NZ_CP135916.1:1658928-1990714 GCF_032391395.1 Sphingomonas sp. Y38-1Y | reverse complement strand
ACCGGCGGCATGCTTGCGACGATGGTGTCGAACACCTCGCTCGACAGTGCGCGCTTTCCCACCTACTTCCAGTGGATCACGGGCACGAGCGAGCTGAAGTTCGACTTCACCGCGTCGACCATGTCGATCCTGCTCAACGGCACCGTTTCCGCAGCCAATTACGGCGGCCAGATCATCGGTGACAGCTTCGTCGGCGTGCCCTCCGGCGCCACTTTCACGGCAGAGGGCTCGGGCAAGATCGATCTGACGCGCACCGGCGGTTTCACCGGCGCCTTTGCGAGCGCGTCCTTCTCGCGCTCGACGTCGGGCCAGCCCGTGCCGATCTTCGCCCCCGTCAACGCCGGCAACTCGACCGCCGGTGCCAACTCGATCGACGGCGGCTTCTATGGCCCGAACGCGGTCAATGTCGGCGGCAGCTTCCGCATCGTCGGCGGCGTTCCGGACCAGCGCGTCGACATCCTCGGCGCCTTCACCGGCGCGAAGAAGTAATCTACCGATCCACCGGACTTTCAGGCCGATGCGCGCCATCCTGTCCCTGATCGTCGCGCTCGTCGCGGCGGGCACCAGCCTGCCTGCCGCCGCGAGCGACGACATCGCTCCGCCGCCGGTCGCGGCGCCCAGCGGAACGCCGGAGTGCGCGGCCGGCCGCTGCGAGGTGAAGCTGACCGCATCGCAGCTTCTCGGTCATGTCGAGCGGCTGGTGTCCGCCAAGAAGTTCGACGAAGCGCGCCCGCTGATCGAGGCGCTTCGCCAGGCGCCCGGCTACGACTTCCAGACCCGCTTTCTCTCGGCCTATGTCGCGCAGCAGACCGGCGACCTGCGCGGTGCCGCGGAGCAGTACAAGGCGATCCTCGCCAACGATCCGGCGCAGACCCGCGTGCGGCTCGAACTCGCCTCGACGATGTTCCAGCTCGGTGAGCGGCAGGCCGCCGACCGCCAGTTCCGCATGGCCGAACAGTCGGGCGACCTCACCCCCGATGTCGCGCGCACGATCCGCACCGTCCGCGACGTCATCCGCCAGCAGCGCGCTTGGCGGTTCGACTTCTCATTCGGCCTGGCGCCCGATACCAACATCAACAACGCGACCAGCGTCGACACGATCATCGCCCGCTTCGGCGACGTCGAGATCCCGCTGGAGCTGAACGAAGAGGCCAAGGCCAAGTCGGGCACCGGCCAGACTGCCACCGTCTCCGCCGGCCTCCGCCTGCCGATTGCGCGGCAGATGTCGATGCTCGTCGATGTCGATACCGCGGGCACCAACTATGCCGGCAGTGATTACGACGATTATTCCGCGCAACTGGCAGTCGGCCCCGAAATTCGCCTCGGCCAGATCGCCAGCGTCTCGCTCCAGGCGATCGGCGCCCAGCGCTGGTTCGGCGGCGACCTGCTGACCCGCCAGGGCGGCCTTCGCGTCGGCGCACAGACCCAGGCGGGACCGCGCGCACGCCTCGGCCTTCAGCTCGACATGCGACGCACCGATGCGCGCTTCGACGACGCGTTCAGCGGCTGGCAGGGCGGGCTCTACGCGACCTACGAGCGCGGCATTTCGCGCACGCTCGTCGCCTCGGGCGGTCTGTTCGCGCGCCGCGACTGGCTGGGGGACCGCGCGTGGTCGAACCGCGAGCTTGGCGGCACGCTGGGCCTTGGCGGCGAGTTGCCACTCGGCATCAACTTCGGCGTCTCCGGCACCGTTTCGCGAGCATTGTTCGATGCGCCGATCCAGTTCTTCTCGGCCGAGCCGCGCCGCGACTGGCGCCTCGTCGGCCGCGCGACGCTCGGCTATCGCAAGCTGCGCTTCCTCGGCTTCTCGCCGCAGGTCAGCTACGCCTATACCCGGATTGCGACGCCGGTCAGCATCTACGACAACAAGCGCAGCCGCTTCACCTTCGCGCTCGCTCGCTACTTCTGACGCGCGCGGGTTGCAGCCAAGCGCCCCACGCGCCATAGCGACGGCATCCCAGACCGCTGCCATGGAATGCCGCACATGAAACTCCGCGTCGTCGTGACCCTCAAGCCCGGCGTGCTCGATCCGCAGGGCAAGGCGATCCAGCACGCGCTGGGCTCGCTTGGCTTCGACGGCGTCGCCGACGTGCGCGCGGGCAAGATCTTCGAGCTCGACGTGGCCGAGGGCACCAGCGACGCGGCGATCGGCGAGATGTGCGAGAAGCTGCTCGCCAACACCGTGATCGAGAATTACCGGGTCGAGCGCGCGGCATGAAGTCGGCGGTCATCGTCTTTCCGGGCTCCAACTGCGACCGCGACGTCGCGGTCGCGCTCGATCAGGTGACCGGCCAGGCGCCTGCGATGGTCTGGCATGGCGACAGCGACCTGCCCGCGGGCACCGACCTGATCGCGCTGCCCGGCGGCTTCTCCTATGGCGATTATCTCCGCTGCGGCGCGATCGCCGCGCGATCGCCGGTGGTGCGCAGCGTCGTGACCGCAGCCGAGCGCGGGGTGCCGGTGATCGGCATCTGCAACGGCTTCCAGATCCTGACCGAGATCGGCCTGCTGCCCGGTGCGCTGATGCGCAACAAGCGGCTCGACTTCGTCTGCCGCGACGTCGACCTGATCGTCGGCAACGACCAGTCTGACTTCACTCGCGGCTATGAGAGCGGCGAGACGATCCGCGTCCCGGTCGCGCACCATGACGGCAATTACTTCGCCGACGATGCGACGCTCGACCGGCTCGAAGGCGAAGGCCGCGTGGCGTTCCGTTACGTCGAGGACGTCAACGGTTCCGCCCGCGGCATCGCCGGCCTGCTCAACGATCGCGGAAACGTGCTCGGCCTGATGCCCCACCCCGAGCGGCGGATCGAGACCGCGCATGGCGGCACGGATGGACGGCGGTTGTTCGAGGGGCTGGTGAAGGCGGTCGCCTAAGCCCAACCAGCGTTCGTTTCGAGCGAAGTCGAGAAACGCTGACTCAGCGCGAGACCTCTGTTTCTCGACTGCGCTCGAAACGAACGCTGGAGAGGGTCAAACCCGCGTCCGGAACGGCGTGAACGCGGTCCCCCGGTCGAACACGTCCACCCCCTCCGCGCGCTTCAGCGTGCCGACGATCCAATAGGTCGCGGGCGTCAGAATCACTTCCCACGCCACCTTCATCGCCCAGTTGGTGACCATCACCGTCAGCACCTGCTCGGTCGTCCACACGCCCAGGAACGCGACGGGATAGAAGATCAGGCTGTCGACCGCCTGCCCCACCACCGTCGACCCGATCGTCCGCGACCAGAGATGCTTGCCCGCGGTCAGGATCTTGAGCCGGGCCAGCACGAAGCTGTTGACGAACTCGCCCGCCCAAAAGGCCGCGATCGAGGCGATGACGATGCGCCACACCTGGCCGAACACCGCCTCGTACGCCGACTGCCCGGACCAGCCGTCCGCCGGTGGCAGGCTGACGACCACCCAGCTCATCAGCGCCAGGAACAGGAGCGCTCCGAAGCCCGCCCAGATGCAGCGCCGCGCGCGGGCATAGCCGTAGACCTCGGTCAGCACGTCGCCGATGACATAGCTGATCGGAAAGAACAGGATGCCCGCCCCGAATACGAAGCCGCCGACCGACGACAGCTTCGCCGCGCCAATGACGTTCGACAGGACCAGCACGACGACGAACGCCGCCATGACGAAGTCGAAATAGCGGAACGGGCGGTCGCGCAGCTGCGCGGCATCGGTGGCGGCGATCATCGAACGCTCGATTGCCACAGCGCCCCTGCCCGCTTCAACGCTTCAGACGACCAAGCCGAAGCGATGCAGCGCCGCGAGCATCTCGCCGACCTCAGCCGCGTCCAGCGCCAGGTCGCGCGCCAGCGCCTCCGGCCCGCGCAGCCCGTCGAGCGCCATCAGCAGCCGCCGCGGCGCCTCCTCGGCGACTTCGATCATCTGGTGGTCGGGCGTGACCAGCCGCGTCATGCCTTCCGCGAGCAAAGCGGCCACCAGCGGGCCGGCGCGGGGTCGCTCGGGCAGGCTGGACGGCGCCTCACCCGGCAGCGTGTGCAGCGAGATCAACCCCGCGCTCGCCATCTCGAACAGCGCCAGCGTGCGAAGGTCGTCGCTGACCAGTTCGCGCACCGCGATCCGCGCCGGCCGCGCCTCGACCAGCCGCGTCAGGATGGCGACCAGCGCCGCATCCTTGATCTCGAACGCATCGCGATCGTTGCGAAAGCTCGTCTCGCCGATCCGCTCGGCGCGGGTCGAGGCATAGAGGCCGCGCACCGCCTCATGGTCGATGCGCCGAGATAGCTTCGCCCCGGTGCGCACGAACAGCGAGTTGCGAAAGAAGCAGGGTCGCGCATCGTCGCCCGCCTGAAGCAAGCGGACGAGCTGCGCGTCCGTGTCCGGCTCCGGTGCGACATCGTCGGGCAGGAACGCGTCGTCGAACTGCCCTGCGCCCGCATCGCCCAGATAGGCGAGCCCGTTCGCGGCTGCCTCCGCCACCACGTCGGACAGCGCCTGCGGGTGCCACTCGCCGCCAAGCTCGTCATGCGCGAGGACGTTCCACGGCTTCGCGCGCATGCCCGCCGCCGCCTCGCGCATCGCCGCGCGGTACGGGTTGTCGCTCGCCGACTGCTCCGCGACGATCGCGTCCAGCAACGCCGCCGCGCGCTCGGCTTGCGCCTGCCGTCCCTCTACGCCTTCGAGCGCGTGGAGCAAGCGGTCGCGGACGGCCCGGCGAAAGTGCCCGCCGGGAAGCGCATTGTAGCTCAGGAACGCGACGCCTCGCGCCGACAGCTTCGCCCCGACCAGCGCCACCAGCGCCGCGCGGACGTGCGGCGGCACCCACGCATGCACGCCATGCGCGACGATATAGTCGAACTCGCCCTCGAGCGCGTCGGCGGCATCGAGGATGTCGAGCACCTCCAGCCGGACCTGGCCCAGCCCCGCCGCCGCCGCTAACGCCTGCCCCCTGGCGATCGCCGTCGGCGCCAGATCGAAGCCGACATAGTCACCCGCCGGCGCCGCCGCCGCCATCGCCAACAGGTTGAGCGCATCGCCGCACCCCACCTCCAGCACCCGCGCGGTCTCAACCGGCGCCGCATCGAACCCCGCCGCCCGCGCGATCACCGCCGCCCGCTCGGCCGTCGCCTGCTGAAAGATCGCCGTGACATAGGCGACTTCGTCGTAGGAAGTGGGGGCGTGCACCGCCTACTCCGCCGCCGGTTCGGCGATCAGCATCTCCACCGCCTCCGGCGCCGCATCCTTCCCGCGGAAGTCGTAGCGGAAGCCCTGCCCCTCGACCGAGACGTCGATCGCCGCGACTTCGGCGCCCGCCATCTGCCGTTCGAGCAGGGCGATCGACATTTCGGGGAGCATCGTGTTGGTCAGGATTGCGTCGATCATGCGCCCGCCCGATGCCACCTCTTTACAGCGCGAAACGATCAGGTCGACGACGTCGTCGCCATAGCTGAACGCAATCTTATGGTTCTCCGCGATCCGCTTGCGGATGCGGTCGAGCTGGAGCCGGACGATACCGCCCAGCATCGTGGGGCTGAGCGGATAGTAGGGGAGGACGAGCAGGCGGCCGAGCAGCGCCGGCGGGAAGACCTTGAGCAGTTCGGGCCGCAGCGCCGTCGCCAGCGCTTCGGGCTCCGGCTTCATCTCCTCGTCCTCGCTCATCGACATGACGAGGTCAGTGCCGACGTTGGAGGTGAGCAGGATGACGGTGTTCTTGAAGTCGATGTGACGGCCCTCGCTGTCGTTCATGAACCCCTTGTCGAACACCTGGAAGAACATCTCGTGGACGTCCGGGTGCGCCTTCTCGACCTCGTCGAGCAGGACCACCGAATAGGGCCGCCGCCGCACCGCCTCGGTCAGCACGCCGCCCTGGCCGTAGCCGACATAGCCCGCCGGCGCGCCCTTCAGCGTCGAGACGGTGTGCGCCTCCTGGAACTCGCTCATGTTGATGACGATCATCGACTCGTCGCCGCTGAACAGCAGCTCGGAAAGCGCGTGCGCCGTCTCCGTCTTGCCGACGCCGGAGGGACCGCACAGCATGAAAACGCCGACGGGCTTGTTCGGGTTGTCGAGCTTGGCACGGCTGGTCTGGATGCGCTTGGCGAGCGCGTCCATCGCGTGATCCTGGCCGACGACGCGCGACTTCAGCTTGTCGGCGATGGTCAGCACCGACTGGATCTCGTCCTTGACCATCCGCCCGATCGGGATGCCGGTCCAGTCGCCCACGACCGCGGCGACCGCGTCCTGATCGACCACGCCGAACACCATCGGTGAATCGCCTTGCGCGTCGCGCATCGCGTCGAGCGCGGCATCCAGTGCGAGCGACGCGTCTGGACCAGCTTCCTCGGCGCGCAAAGCATCTCGCGCGGCCTTCAGCGCCTCGAACGCCGCCTTCTCGGCCGCCCACTTGCCCTCGATCGCCTCGAGCCCGGCGCGCGCCTCGAGCAGTTCCTCGTCGATCTTCTCGAGCCGGTCGTCGCGGCGATAATGGCCCGCCTTCTCGCGCTCGACGATCTCGCGCTCGACCTCGAGCAGCTCGACGCGGCGGCGGCGGTCCTCGACCTGCGCGGGCGTCGCGTGCTGCGACACCGCGACGCGCGCGCACGCGGTGTCGAGCAGGCTCACCGCCTTGTCGGGCAACTGCCGCGCGGGGACATAACGCTGCGACAGCACCACCGACGATGCCACCGCCTCGTCCAACACGACGACGTTGTGATGCGCCTCCATCATCGGCGCGACCGACCGAATCATCGCGATCGCCTTGGGCGTCTCGGGCTCGCCCACATCGACCGTCTGGAAGCGGCGGGTGAGCGCGGGGTCCTTCTCGAAATACTGGCGATACTCGGCATACGTTGTGGCCGCGATCGTGCGCAGCCGCCCGCGGGCGAGCGCGGGCTTGAGGAGATTGGCGGCATCGCCCGTCCCCGCCTGTCCGCCCGCACCGATCAGCGTGTGCGCCTCGTCGATGAAGAGGATGATCGGCTTCGGCGACGCCTCCACCTCGTCGATCACCGCGCGCAGGCGCTTCTCGAACTCGCCCTTCATGCTCGCGCCCGCTTGCATCAGCCCGATGTCGAGGCTGCGCAGCGTGACGCCCTGAAGCGCCGGCGGCACGTCGCCATCGGCGATGCGGCGGGCAAAGCCCTCGACCACCGCGGTCTTGCCGACACCCGCCTCGCCGACCAGGATCGGGTTGTTCTGGCGGCGACGCAGCAGGATGTCGACGCACTGGCGGATCTCCGCGTCGCGGCCGACGATGCGGTCGATCTCGCCCGACTTGGCCTTGGCGGTCAGGTCGATCGAGTATTTGGCCAGCGCCTCGCCCTCACCAGCCGCCACCGGTGCGCCGCCCGCATCGGTCGCGGCGACCGGTGCCGCCTCGACCTGCGTGCTCTCCGCCGAGGACGCGGTCGCCCCCTCGAAGTCGGCGCCCAGCCGCTCGGCCTGCACCTTGCGCCACTCGCCGGAGATGCCGAACAGCGCGTTGCGCAGCGTCGGCGTCTTGAGCATGCCATAGACGAGGTGCCCCGTCCGCACACGTCCCGCGCCGAACTGGAGCGAGGCATAGAGCCAGCCCTTCTCGATTGTCTCCTCGATCTGCGGCGAGAAGTCGCTGATCGCCGTTGCCCCGCGCGGCAGCGCATCGAGCGCCGCCACCGTGTCGCGCGCCAGCGCCGTGTCATCCAGCCCGAACGCCTGCCGGATCGCCGCCACGTCGCCGCGCGGATCCTGCATCAGGATGTGCAGCCAGTGGACCATCTCGACATAGGGGTTGCCGCGCATCTTGCAGAAGCCGGTCGCGGTCTCGATCGCCTTGAGCGCCGTCGGATTGAGGCGCCCGAACAGGGCACCGCGGCTGATCTCGGTCATGGTCATCTCCCCCCAGAAAATCGGCGCGCTGCCCGGATCGCGGTCCGGCGCAGGCGTATGTCGGATCGGTTGGCGGTGGCGGCGGCGTCGGGCGACAGCCAGCCGGTCCAGCCCAAGCGGCTGCGCCCGTCGAGCCGCGCGGCGCGCGCCTGTGCCTCGGGCAGCTCGACCACCAGATCCCATTCGAGATGCCCCGGCGCAAAGGCGGTGATCGCGTCGGCCAGGATCGCGAAGGTCCGCCCGCTCGGCAGCAGCGCCTCGGCCTCCGCCAGCGTCTGTGCATGGACGGTCACGCGGAACGCATCGCTCGCGCTCTTCACACGCCGCCCCGCCATGGCGTCGCGGCCGAGCAGCGCGAAGTCGCGGCCCAGCCGTGTCCGGTCGTCCGCCTCGACCTCGCGCCAGCGCTGCGCGAATTCGCTCACCCGCACGCGCGTGCCGAGCAGGTCGGTCAGCGCATCCTCGATCGCCACCGCGCTTCGGCGAGAGGCGAACAGCGCGGCATAATGCACCCGCGCCGCCGGCGGGAACGCACTCGCCGCCCGCGCGCCCTCGGTCGCGCCGGTCAGCGCCGCCAGATAGCGCGCGAAGCGGTCGTCGTCGGGGCGGTCGGCATGCACCGCCGGCTGCGAGTCGCCCCATGCCCGATAGAAGAGCTGGAGCATCCGGTTGGACAGGAGGTCGAGAAAGCCCGCGAACGGCCGTGACCTGGCATAGCGGCGCTCGTAATGCGCGAACTCGGTCAGGTGCGTGGGCAGCGGACCCATCGGCCCGAGCAGACCCAGCCAGTGCCCCGTCACCGTTCCGCGGCCGCCGCGGATCTCGATCCCCTCGATCGTCGGCGCGGGGAAGCGGAGATCCGGCGCCTGTGCCAGGTCGGCGACGCTCTGCGCCGGTCGCCGCGCGCGGCCGATCCGCGGCAGGCGCAGCGCGCGCGCCTCCGCCCCGCGCAGCACCTCGAACAGGCCGTGGCGGCGTGCGGCGGCGCCCGCGCGGGCGAGGAAGCTCAGATGTTGTGCTGGCGGCCCATCCGCGGCGGCCATCGCGCGAACTCCCCTTCCAGCGGACTGTCGAAACTCGTCTCGGTAAAGCTGTTGATCGTCGCAAACTCGGCCAGGAACCGCTCGAGCACCGCCGAGAACAGGAACATGTGCGACCGGTCGAACGCGCCGTCATCCAGCCGCACGCGAATGCGATGCCCGCGTGCCATCGCGATCCGGTCGAGCCCCGGCACCCGCCGCGTCACCCGACTCGAACGGATCGACAGCGTCCCATCGATCTGCCGCCGCAGCGCCGCATCGTCCTGTCGGCCATAAAGCGCCAAGTGATCGCGCAGCACCTGCGGATCGTCATGATCCTCGGGCGCCAGGCTCACATAATTAGGCGTCAGGTGACCGATCACGCGCCAGGCCGCATCACCCATCCCCATCGGCGGCCGCGGTCGCGTGGGCGCGCGCAGGATCACCGCGGCGCGCGCGGGGATGCCGGTGAACTGGAAATGGCGGTCGCCGCGGAACGTCAGCAGCTCGGGCAGCTCGCGATTGGTGACCAGCGCCTTGACGGCGAGCTCATGCACGTCGTCGAGCCGCGCGGCGTTGCCCGGCGCGGTCAGGCTGATCCACGTCTCCGTCCCGACATATTCACCGCGCCGCCTTAGCCTTTGCTCGCGCGTCGACAACCGGCGCGGCCGAAGCTGCGTCGTATAGAACAGCGCCTCTCGCCAGTCGTAGAGCAGCGCCCCGAACGAATAGAGCGGCGCCACTGTCCGCGGATCGACATTGTCGCGGGCGTAGGCCTGGACCTGCGTTAGCCGAAAGATCTCGTAATCGATCGGCCGCGTGCGATCGGGCACGACATGGAATTCATGGCCGTACGGCGTAACCTGCACGCGGCCGAGCTGCTTTTCGAACAGGTTGATCGCAGGCGTCGCGAACAGCTTGAAATTGGCGGGTTCCAGCGCGCCGTGCAGCGCCGGCGACGATCGCGAGAACAGGAGCACGACGTCGCAGGCGCGCGGGCTCTCGGCAAACGCCTTGCCCAACCCCTTCAGCGCCGCGAACAGGAACCGCTCCGGACAGGCGAAATACTCGGCGAGCAGGCGATAGCCGCGGAACGAGCGGAGATCCGGCGGCAGCAGCGCCTCGTCATGCTCGAAGCCCACCTGCTCCGGCGGCGGCAGCTTGATCCACCCGCCCGCACCCGCCGCGCCGTCCGCCGATCGTGCCAGCACGCCGACACACTCGCCGATCAGCTGGCGATAGAGTTCGCCCGGCACCGCTTCCGATCCGGCGAGATACATCGGCAGTCGATCGACCGGCAGCTCCGCCAGGGTGGCGCCCGCCGTCGCCTCGAACCGCAGCCGCAACCCCGCCTCGGGGCGCCCTATCGCCCCGCTGGCATAGGGGGCGACTGCGGCGCGGCTCGCCAGATACTCGACCTCGGTGATCTGGAGCGGCCACAGCGTCACTTCGTGCGCGGTGCGCAAGGTGACGGCGGCGTTGTTCTGCTCGGTCGCGGTGGCGGTCAGCTCCGTCCCGGCGGGGACCGGGTGCCCCTTGGCGAGCACCTGGTCGCCGTCGCGCGGCTCGAAACCCAGCACGCACATCGACGGCGTCGGCGCCAGGTAATGCGGCTGGATCGCGTGGAGCAGATGCTGGGTGAACTCGGGATACTGGTCCGCCAGCTTGAGCTGAACCCGCGCGCCCAGGAACGCGACGCCTTCTAGCAGCCGCTCGACATAGGGGTCGGGATCGGTCGGAGTCTTGAGCCCCAGTCGCGCGGCAACGGTCTCATGCTCCTCGCCGAACTCGCGCGCGCTCTCGCGCAGATAGGCGAGCTCGTCATTGTAGAAGCGCAGGAGGCGGGGGTCCACGGCGCGGCTACTCGCGCACGCTGACCGCGGCGGTCTCTGCCTCCACCTCGGTGCGGAACTTGACCGGCATCGCCCGCGTGGCGGCGGTGATGTCGCCCTGGATCATGTAGGTGACGCCGGTGACGTTCGACGCATCCTCGGCGGGCTCGACGGTCAGGCTGTCGCGATCGAGCCGGGGTTCGAACGCGCGGATCGCCTTGCGGATCTCCCGGGCGCGCTGGAGCACGCTGCGCCGCCCCATCGACTTCCCCGACAGGTCGGACAGCCCATAGTTGAGGACGCTCGACTGGACGTGCGGATAGGGTTCCAGGTCGACCAGCGCCTCCAGGTTCGTGGTGTTCAGCAGCCAGGCCAGCTCGCGGCGGATTGTCGCGCGCAGCGCCGCTTCGTTGAAGCGGTCGAGCTTCGGAACAGCATAGTGGCGGAAATCCTCGCGTGCGATTTCCGGCGTCTCGGCCTCCGTGTCGCGAAGCCCTGAAATCTCCAGGTCGCCCACCAGCTTGTCGAAGAGCGTCGGGGTCAGGCGCTGCTGGACGCTCATGCCCGGCTCAATCGAAGACGAGCGTTCGAAGGCTCAGCAGCCCGTGCTCGCTGCCATCCGACAGGCCGATCAAGTGCTGGCCGACCCCCGCCTCGCCGCCCGGTGTGACCGTCCATTCGGTCGACCGCGCCATGCGCAGCGCCGCATCGCCCGCGCCCTCGCTACCCGGATAGCGCGCGGGCAGCATCGCCGCGACCGACTGGCCGTTCTTGAAGGCGATCTGGACGGGATACCAGATCAGGTCGCGAAGATCGCGCGGACCCTCGCTCTCGATCCGCTCAACCTGATCGAAGGGCTGGATGCCGTACTTGCCGGCGATGATCGCCTCGAAACAGGGGCCGAAGCGCGCATCGGCGTCGGCGATCCACTCGAAGCGCGCGTCGTTGAGGCGGCCGGGCGTGTCCGGTGCTGCATCGAACGCAGCATCGCGTGCGGCATCCGCACCCTCGGCGTCGCCGTTGGCCGAACGCTCGATCGCCTCGACGACGCCCTCGGCCCAGTCCGACGCGACATGCTGCCGCGTCCGCGCGGTCCCGGCGAACACCGCTGCGCGCTCGGCCTCGGCAGCGATTGCCTGGTTGTAGGCGACCGCGAGCATCTGCGCCTCACCCGACAATTGCGCGAGCAGGTCGAGCTGCTTCCTCGCCTTGTCCCATTCGCCGGCGATCGCCAGCAGTTGGAACAGGAACATGCGCGCGCCCTGGTCGGACGGCTGCGCGCGGACGACCTCGACCAGCGCGGCACGCGCGCCGTCGAGGTCTCCCGATCGGACGAGTTGGTCGGCGGTTTCCAGCGACATGATGTCCGGCCCTCCCGCCGACCGGTCCGCTTACGCGACCTTGTTCTCGCGAATATCGTACGACGCCTTGACCACGCCGCCGTCCTTGGCGCCGTCCTTGCCCTGCGCCTGATATTCGAACGTCAGCTTGGCGGTGTTGAAGCTCACCGACTCCAGGATCGAGTCGCCGTGGTTCGAACCCGAATTCTGGATGTTCGACACGATGACGTCGTCGAGCGTGATCGTGTAATAGGTCAGCGGCTTTTCGCCGTCGCCGGCCTTCTGCGAGTAAAGCACGACCTTGGGGATGTGCTTGCCCGAGGCGCAGAACTTGTAGAGCGTCGCCGACGCCTTATCGACCTGCTTGCTGATCGAGATGTCGGTGATTTCGGCCTTGCCCGAACCGCCGCCGCCGCCCCCGGTGTGGAACGAGCCGTGCTGCACCGCGCCGAACGAGAACGAGTCGATGTCGATCTCGCCCTTGTGGCCGTCCTTCTGCGACTCGCCATCGATACCGTCAATTTTCAGGAAAAGATCGACTGCCATGTTCCGTCTCCTCGAACCGTTTGAATGTGTTGATCGCTAGGTACGCAGACACAGGGACCGGCCCGCCGGACACGACGGGGCAGTCGAACATTTCGGAACGCGCGGCTCTTTTTTAGCCTGCCGCCTTCGGCAGGCGCGACACCATGCTCAGCGCGATGTCCATGCCCTCAAGCTGGTAATGCGGCACGAACATGAACTTGCCCTTGTAGTAACCGGGGTTCTCCTCGTCGGGGATCACCTCGATCTTGGCGTCCTTGAGCGGCATCGACGCCTTCGTCTCCTCACTCGACGTGCTGGGCGAACCGTCGACATATTGGAGGACCCAGTTCTGCAGGTCGCGCTGAAGCTGATCCGCCTCGCGATTGCCGCCGACCCAGTCACGCACCATGCACTTCAGGTAATGCGCAAAGCGGCAGCTGGCGAAGATGTAGGGCAGCCGGGCCGACAGGTTCGCGTTCGCGGTCGCATCGGGATTGTCGAACACCTTGGGCTTGTGAACCGTCTGCGCACCGATGAAGGTCGCCTGATCGGTGTTCTTGCGATGGATGAGCGCCAGCAGACCCGACGACGACAGCTCTGCCTCGCGGCGGTCGCTGATCGCGATCTCGGTCGGGCACTTCAGATCGACGCCGCCATCGTCGGTCGGAAACATCGCCGTCGGCAGCCCCTCGACCGTACCACCCGATTCCACGCCGCGGATGCGCGTGCACCAGCCATAGGAGCTGAACGCATCGGTGATGCGGGTCGCCATCGCATAGCTGGCATTGACCCACAGATGCTTGTCGTGATCGCCGGCGACATCCTCCTCGAAGTCGAACTCGTCGACCGGATCGGACTTGGCGCCATAGACAGGACGGCCAAGGAAGCGGGGCATGGTGAGCGCGAGATAGCGCGCATCGTCGCTCGCGCGGAACGTCCGCCACGCGGCATAGTCGGTCGCGTCGAACAGCTTGCCCAGGTCGCGCGGGTTGGACAGCTCGGTCCAGCTCTGCATCCCGAACAGGCTGGGCGCGGCACCCGCGATGAACGGCGCGTGCGCCGCCGCGCCGATCTTGGCCAAGCCCTTCATGACCTCCAGGTCGGGGCCCGAATGATCGAAGAAATAATCGCAGGTGAACGCGCCATAGGGCTGCCCTCCCAACTGCCCGAACTCGCTTTCATAAATCTTCTTGAACAGCGGGCTCTGGTCCCAGGCCGCGTCGCGGAACTGGCGGAACATCTTACGGCACTCGTCCTTGCCGATGTTCATCACCCGGATCTTCATGTCCTTACCCGTCGACGTGTTGAAGACGAGATAGGACAGGCCGCGCCACGCACTTTCGAGCTGCTGATACTCGGGATGGTGGATGATGAGGTTGACCTGCTCGGAAAGCTTGCGGTCGATCGCCGCCCGCATCGCGTCGATGGTCGAGAATACGTCATGGCCGATCGTCGCGGCATCGGCGAGCGCCTGCTGCGCGAGCGTGGCGACCGCGACTTCGATGCGACCCTTCTTGCTCTCGTCGGCAGGCTTGAACTCCTTCTGGAGGAGCGAGGCGAAATCGTCGAGCGCGACCGTCTCGGTCTGCGGCTGCGTCGTCTGAAAGGCTTCCTGCGCCATTGGTCTGTCTCCGCCCCGACGGGGCCTTACGCGCTGTCGTTCAAAGCTCGCGCCGGCGAAGCGCCGGTCGCGCGGCTCAACCCTGGGACTGGTCGGGGATCGTCACCTCGACCTTGTCGTCCTGCGGCTTGGCCGCCGACAGGGCCGACAAGAGCGCCGGATCCTTGAGCACCTTGTCGAGCAGCTCCTGCGCGCCGTCCTTGCCGTCCATGTAGAGGAGCAGGTCATTGAGCTGCTGCCGCGCCTCGAGCAGCTTGGCCAGCGCGGGCACGTTCTTGGCAATCTCGCCCGGCGAAAAGTCGTTCATCGACTTGAAGGTCAGATCGACCGACATCTTGCCGCCGTCGTCAGACAACGAGTTGTCGACGTTGAAGGCGGCGCGCGGTGCAATCGCGGCCATGCGCTGGTCGAAATTGTCCATGTCGAACTCGACGAAGTCTCGCTTGCCGACTTCCTTCTTCTCGACATGGCTCTTGCCCGACAAGTCGGACAGCACGCCCATGACGAACGGCAACTCGACCTTCTGGCGCGCGCCATAGGTCTCGACCTCATACTCAATGTGGACGCGAGGCGCCCGGTTCTCACGAATGAACCGCTGTCCGCTCTTGCTCGCCATGTCACCCCCTCGTCGACAGGTCGAACGAATCGTTCGACTGCCCCTCTACTCCCGCCGCGTCGACCTTACGCTAGTTATTCAGCGACGCAACCTGTTTAGCCCCAGCCGCTATCTTCGCGCTGTTTCAGGACAATCGAAGCCTCACTTTCGCCGGACGGCGCGATGTCCTTCATCAACTCCAGGAAATCCATCGGCACCCAGGCGCGGATGCGGCGAAGCGCGACGGGGATCGGGCTGCTGGACTCGCGGCGGCTGTAATAGTCGATGATCGCGTCGATCGATCGGATCACGTCGTCGCGATTGTCGACCCGCCCGCCCGCCTTGCCGCCCCCCGATGGCTCGGCGGCGCTCGGCGTCGGCGTGCTCCAGTCGTCGCCGATGTCCGCATACCAGTCGGCGCTTTCCTCGCTCGCCGCGACAGGATCGGCGAGCACGCCCGCATAGGGCAGGATCGCGCGCCGCAGCGCCTCGATCGCGTCGTAGGTCGGCTGGAAGTTGGTGCCGGTGTCGTCGCTGCCCGCATGCTCGGTCAGCACGCGATCGGCGGCGCGGATCGACTCGCGGATCTGATCGAGCGCGTCGACTGCCTCGGCAATCACCGCGGTATCGAGTTCCTCGACGGCGCGGCGGAACATGCCATAGCCTTCCGCCGCGTCCCCCTCGACCGCGAAGCGCTCGATATCCTCGCCGGTATAGCGGCCGAGGCGCGGATGCTCGATCAGCACCGTGCGGCGAAGCGGGCCCAGGAACTCGCCGATCCGCGTCAGCGACTCGCAGGGCGCCTTGCGACCCGGGAAGCCGTACTCGTCGAGTTGCGGATGGACGTCGTCCCAATAGCCCTCGAACAGTCCTGCCATCACGCGGGTGCCGTCACGCACCGCGTTCAGATCGCCCAGCCGAGCGCCCGCGCGAACGATATAGCTGGCGAGCCAGAGGTCCTTGGTCCGCGCAAGCTGCGCCTCCGACCGGCGCAGCGTATCGCGCCAGTCGACGCCCTCGGCCGCGTCGCCCCCTTCGGCGGCCTGGTCGAACGCCGCCTCGATCAGCTGGCGATCATTGTCATAGGCAAGGTCGGGGCCGACGCGGTCGTCGGCCGAGACGGGTGCCAATAGCTGCTCGACGTCCACCCGCCCCTCCCCGGCCGGAACCCGAACGGGTCAGGAAATCAGCGCCGCCTCTACCCGGCGATTGGCCGGATCGCTGGCGCGGTGGCCGGGCAGCGGCGAGGCCGGTCCGACGCCCTTCACCTCAAGCCGGCCGCGATCGACGCCCTGCCCGACAAGATAGTCGGCGACCGCCTGCGCACGCCGCGACGACAACGCGACGTTCGCCGCTTGGTCGCCCGAGCTGTCGGTATGCCCCTCGATCGCGAAGCGCTTGCTCGAAAGCTCGGGCAGCATCAGCGACTGGGCGAAAATGCGTGCCTTGGCGACACCCGCCGAAGTCATCCGATCCGAGCCGAGCTCGAACCCGATCGACAGGTCGGCGCGGCCGCTGTTCGCCGCGGGCGCGGCAACGGCGCGTGGTGCCATCGGCCGCGACGCGGGCCGTGCGACTGCGACCGATCGGCGCGTACCGACCGGCGCCGCCACGGGCCGGGCCGCAACCGGATTGGCGACGCGGAAGCCCTTGGTCTCCGGCGCCGGGGTCGTCTGGCGCACACCCGGGCGTGCGACGCGGAAGCCGCGCGTCTCGGGTGCCGCCGTCGTCTCCTGCCGCGCGCCCGGACGGGCGATGCGGAACCCGCGCGTTTCCGGCGCGGCGCGCGTCTCGGCCTCCGGCTCCGCTGCCTGGTCGCCGCACTTGCCGGCGAAGGTGCAAAGATAGCTTTCGACCGATGGCTCGCTCTGCTGCGCAAGCACAGGCGTCGAAGTCGCCGCGATCAGGCCAAGTAGCGGAATATGATAAAATGACTGGCGCATGCCACGCCTCCCCCCGTAATAAAGACGGTATAGTGCAGGTGGCCGATGGTCGCAAGCATGCAACGGCTCGTCGCTATGATCGGGTCGCCGGTGTTGGTGATGGCGCCGGTTTTGGGGGGATGCGGATCGATGCCACAGGCCAGGCAGACCGACATGGCGATCGACCTTGGCGACGAGCAGGTGGTGCTCGAACGTATCGAGTCGGTCGAGGCCTTGAGCGAAGACTTCCTCATCGCCGCCGACATCATCTCGCCGCTCGAGATCGACTTGGGACCGCACCTCGGCAAGCCATGTCATCTGCGGGTTCGCGAGGATGACGAGCTCGTCCGCCATTTCGACGGGCTACTCGTCGCGGCGACTCACGAGCGCGAAGAAACGGACGGTCATCATTACCGCCTGACGTTGATGCCATGGACCTATTTCATCGACCAGAACCGACAGATGGCGATCTTTCAGGACAAGACCGCGATCGAGATCATCCGGGAGGTGCTGCTCCCTTATGAGGAACGGGTCGACTACACGGCGCTTTCCCGTCCGCGGGACAAACGCATCTACACCGTCCAGTATCGCGAGAGCGACTTCGCCTTTGTCCGCCGGCTGATGGAAGAAGAGGGCATCTACTTCTTCTATCGGCACCACGCGAGTGGTCACCGGCTGGTGCTGTGCGAAAGTCCGCAGGCCCATCGGCCGGGCAATCCGGAAGCGCTGACCTATAATCCGAACTCGGTGTCCGTCTTCAACGTCGATTCGGGCGTGCGTTTCGACGAGGATGGCGGTCACTTCCTGCAAAGCTGGTCGGAACGAGTGTCGACGGTCGCGACGAGCAGCGTGATCCTGCGCGATTTCGACTTCACCGAGCCCGGCCGGCCGCTCGATGCCGAGTTCGTGGCCGAGGGGAAGCATCCCTCCGACGAAAGCGAGCGGTTCGACTATCCCGGCCGCTACCAGCACGACTACCTCGATCACGCCAAGGCTAAGGGGTTCGGCCGCGACAAGGCCCAGGCGGCGCTGGAGGCGCTGCGCGCCGATCGCCGCGTGTTCACCGGGACGTCGCAGGCGACGGGCGTCTCGGTCGGCGACATCGTCAAGATCGCGCGCCATCCTGTCGGTCGCTTCAACGCGAGCTATCTCGTCACCCGCGCCGAACACAGCATCGCCGCCGAAAGCTATCGCTCGGGCCAGCGTGGCCAGGAGCAGCCGTACAATGTCCGGTTCGAGGCGATCCCCGCCGACACCCGCTTCCAGTCGCCGCGCGTCATGCCGCGCCCGCGCACGCACGGCCTCGAATCCGCGTTCGTCACTGGGCCGCAGGGCGAGGAAATCTACACCGACGAGTTCGGGCGCGTGAAGGTCCGCTTCCACTGGGATCGGGGCGAGGCGCAGCACGAGAAGACCAGCTGCTGGATCCGCGTGTCGCAGACGGGCGGCCTGGGCAACGTCATCCTGCCGCGCGTGGGGCACGAGGTGTTGGTCGACTTCCTCGACGGCGACCCCGATCGGCCGATCGTCGTCGGCCGCGTGTTCAACCGCCAGCACATGCCGCTCTACAAGCTGCCCGAGCACAAGACGCGCGCGCTTTGGCGAACGAAGCGCTATGGCGACACCGGCCGCTATCCCGATACCAAGGCGCTCGACACTGGCGAACCCGGCGCCAACGAGATCCGGTTCGAGGACAAGGGCGGACACGAAGAGATCTTCGTCCATGCCGAGCGCGACATGAACTCGCGTATCCGCTTCGACGAATCGATCCATGTCGGCCACAATCAGGAAGTGATGATCGGCTTCGATCGCACCGAATATGTCGGGCGGGACGAGGTGGTCCAGATCGGACGTCACCAGACCGACACGATCGCCAAGAACCGCAAGCAGTCCGTCGGTGTCGACGAGACGCTGGACGTCGGCAGCAATCAGACCGAGACCGTTGGTGCCAAGCGATCGACGAAGGTCGGCAGCTCCGACCAGTTGACGGTCGGCACGTCGCTCAAGGTCGATGCGGGCACGACGATCGCCGAACAGGCGCCGCAATCGATCACGCTGACGTCCGGCCCTTCCTCGATCAAGATCGATCCTTCGGGCATCACGATCAAGGGCCCGATCATCAAGATCGAGGCGACCGCGATCCTCGATGCCAAGGGCGCGATCACCAATGTCAGCGGCAGTGCGATGGTGACCGTCAAGGGCGGCATCATCATGATTAATTGACGGATCGCGAGCGAAGGATGCGGCCATGACCGGCTGGACGAGCGTAAAGCTGACACAGGCGCGCCAGGTGCAGGCGCTGATGGACCCGTCCGCCACCGATGCCTGGGCGGACGAGGCGGTCTCGACTGCCGACGCCTATGCCGCGCTGCGCGAGGCGGGCGAGCATGGCGACGCCGTCGACTTCATCGCCCATGCGCTACCGCGGCTGGAGGCGCTTGCCTGGGGCGCGCGCGTCCTCGACGAGGAAACACGGCGGGAGTCGATCCCGGTCCGTGATCGTCAGGCGCTCGATCACGTCCTGCGCTTCCTCGGCGATCCCAGCGATGCCGCGCGCCGTGGCTGTCAGGCGGCGGCAGAAGCAGCGGGCGAGCGCGCGCCCGAACGCCTGATCGCGCTCGCCGCCTTCTTCTCGGGTGGCAGCATCTCCCAACCCGAATTGCCGGCCGTGCTGGCGCCGCCGGAGACCACCGGACGCCTGGCGGGCACCGCCGTGCGGCTGGCCGCGCATCGAAGCGGCGGGCCCGAGCGCGTGATTGCGCGCGCGCTCGAACTTGCTGAGCGGGTCGCCGATCGCGGGTTGGCGGGGCTTGCCACCGAATGACGCTGACGCTGTTGATCCGCAATCAGGCGCGACTAGACAACGGCATGCCGACCGAGTTCGTGCTGCACCGGCGCGGCGCGGTGATCGGCCGGTCGCCGACCTGCGACTGGAGCCTGCCCGACGCGCGCAACTATATCTCGTCGCGGCACTGCGAGATCAACTTCGACAATGGCAGCTACACGCTGACCGACGTGTCGACCAACGGCACCTACCTCAACGGCGCGCAGGAGCGGATGGTCGCGCAGCGCGTGCTCCGCCCCGGCGACGTCATCCAGATCGGCCAATACGAGGTCGTCGTCAGCCTAAGCGACGAGGCCACCGCCTCGATCGAGCGCGGCGACGCGGCGAGCGCTGCCAGGCGGGACGGCGATTGGGGCGGGTGGGAAGCGAGCGCCGGCGTCGCCCCGCCGCCCCCGCCACCGCCCGAGGCGACGCCGTCGGGCTGGGCATCGCCGCCCGTGCCCGGCAGCGGCTGGGACTCGGCACCCGCCAGCGGCTGGGGCGTCCCCGCCGCGTCGCCGGCGCCGCCCCCCTCGGAGGGTTGGGGCGCACCACCGGCAGCGGCGCCGCCGTCCGGTGATGGCTGGGCACCGCCGCCGGCTGCGGAGCGCTGGGCGTCGCCCACGCCCGCCCCAGCCGCGCCGATGACCGGTCAGGCAGGCTGGTCGCCGTCGATGCGCGCGCCCGATCCGCCGGCCGCATCGGTCTGGTCGCCGCCCCCGCCGCCCGCCGAGCCCGCTTCCGCCTGGTCGAGCGCCGCACCCGACCGACCGCGCGATCCCGCGCCCGACGACGTGTGGGGCAAGATCGCCGAGGGCAACGTCGTCGACTGGGCACGCGGCGGCTTCGGCCAGCCGATCGCCGCGCCGCCGCCCCTCCCCGCCACCGCCGCCGAAGCCAACTGGAGCGACGCCCCCGGCGCCGCCGCCTGGGCCGCCGCGCGGCCGCCGGTGGAGCCGCGCCAACCGACGCTGCCGCCCGGCGCAGCGATGCCGGCGGCGGCCGCCACACCCCCCGCAAACGCAGCGAGCGACGTCGCCGCGCTTGCCCGCGGCGCCGGCCTGCCCCCCGACAAGCTCGCCGCCGACCCCGCGCTCGTCGAGCGCGCGGGCGCGCTGATGCGCCGCTTGGTCGCCGGGCTGGTGCTGATGGTCGAGGCTCGCGCCCGCGCCAAGTCTCAGATGGGCGCCGACGCCACCGGCTTCGAATTCGACGGCAACAACCCGATCAAGTTCGCCCGCACGCCGGAGGAAGCGGTGGCGAGCCTCCTCAACCCGCCCCAGCGCGGCTTCATGCCCGCCGAGCGCGCGATCGAGGACGCGTTCCTAGACCTGCAATCGCACCAGATGGCGACGCTGAAGGCGATGCAGGGCGCGCTCAAGTCGACGCTCGACCGCTTCTCCCCCAACGCCATCAAGGGGCGCGCCGAGGCCAAGGGGCTGCTTCAGCGCATCCTGCCCGGTGGCCGCGATGCCGCGCTCTGGGCGGCGTATGAGCGTGAATTCGGCGGCGTGGCGCAGGGGTCGGACGAAGCCTTCATGGAAGTCTTCGCGCGTGAGTTCCGAAAGGCTTACGAGGAGCAATCGCGCCAGGCCAAGGCGCGACGTTGATCCAAAGGTATCGCTGACGCAACAAACCGCGCGCTGCCGCATTCATCCGCCAGGGGGAACGCGAGGAGAGATGTCGATGCGTGCGATCAAACTGGCGCTGGCGAGCGCCGCCCTGGGCGGCGTGGCCCTGACCGCGGGTTGTAGCGATTACGGCCTGGGCGGCCCGCGCTATGCGGATGGCGGCGGCTATGGTGCCTATGACTGGGATCGTCCGGATCCCTCGTACGGCGGCTATTATGCCGATCGCTATTATCGCGACGATGCGCGTTATCGTCCGCGCCGCTTGTCGCGCAACGACCGCGTCTATGCGGGCCAGGACGGGCGCTACTATTGCCGCCGCAGCGACGGCACCACGGGCCTGATTGTCGGCGGTCTGGCCGGCGGCGTGCTCGGCACGGCGCTGCGTCCCGGCGGCTCAGGCCTACTCGGTGCCCTGCTCGGCGGTGCGGCGGGCGCTGCGGCAGGCGAGGCGATCGACCGCAACAACGTCGAGTGCCGCTGACCTGACACGAAAAAGGGCGCCGATCGCAAGACCGGCGCCCTCTTTCGTTCGTCAGCCAAGAATTACGCGGCCTGCGGCAGCGCCTTCTTCGCCTGAGCGACGATCGCGGAGAAGGCTTCGCCCTCGTGCATCGCGATGTCGGCCAGCACCTTCCGATCGAGTTCGATGCCCGCCAGCTTCAGGCCGTGCATGAACTGCGAATAGGTCAGACCCTCGGCGCGGACACCGGCGTTGATACGCTGGATCCAGAGGCCGCGGAACGTCCGCTTCTTAACCTTGCGGTCGCGATACGCGTACTGGCCGGCCTTCTCGACCGCCTGACGCGCGATACGGATCGTGTTCTTGCGACGGCCATAATAGCCCTTCGCCTGTTCCAGGATCCGCTTGTGCTTCGCCCGCGTCGTAACGCCGCGCTTCACTCGTGCCATGTCTCAGCCCTCTCTTACTTCAGGCCGTACGGCGCCCAGAGGCGCACGTGACCGGCATCCGCATCCGACAGCACGCTGGTGCCACGATTCTGGCGAATATACTTCGCGTTGTGGCTGATCAGGCGGTGGCGCTTGCCGGCGACGCCGTGCTTCACCTTGCCCGTCGCGGTGAATTTGAAGCGCTTCTTCACACCGCTCTTGGTCTTCATCTTGGGCATTTTCGTCTCCTTTGTCGACGATCCGGAACTGCCATGGCAGCCCACACTGGCCAGGCCGTTCGTCTATCCGATCGTGGAAGCGGCGGCGGTTAGCGTCCGCCGCGGGTTTTGGCAAGCCTCAGAGATGTTCGTGGTCGTGATCGTCCTCGACGCCGCGGATGGCCTCCAGCACCTCGTCGGTGCGCGCCGCATCGCCGATCGCCAGGACATGGCCCTCGCTCGCCGCGGTCAGCGGGTCGCCGTTCCAGTCGCACATCCGCCCGCCGGCCCCTTCGACCACCGGCACCAGCGCCGCGAAGTCGTAGAGCTTGAGCCCGGATTCGGCGACGATATCCAGATGCCCGCTCGCCAGCAGGCCGTAATTGTAGCAGTCACCGCCATAGACCGGTCCCTGCCGCGGCGACCCCTTGGACACGGCGCGGACCAGCGACATGAAGTGCGGCACGTCCCCCTCGGCGAACAGATGCGGGCTGGTGGTCGCCACGATCGCGCCCTCCAGCGACGGGCATGGCCGCGTACGCGCCGGCTTGCCGTTGAACAGCGTGTCGCGCCCGGCGACGCCGATCCACCGCTCGCGCTGCACCGGCTGGTCGATGATGCCCAGCACCGGCCAGCCATCCTCGACCAGCGCGATCAGCGTGCCGAAGATCGCGCGCCCGACGGTGAAGCTGCGCGTCCCGTCGATCGGGTCGAGGATCCACTGGCGACCGGTAACGCTGGCCTTCTCGCCATATTCCTCGCCGACGATCCCGTCGCCCGAGCGTTCGGCGTCGAGCAGCCGCCGCATCGCCGCTTCGGCTTCCTTGTCGGCGAGGGTGACGGGTGACTGGTCACCCTTCGTCTCGAGCCCGAACTCACCGCGGAAATAAGGACGGATCACCGAGCCCGCCGCATCGGCGAGACGGTGGGCGAGATCGATATCGGCTTGGCTGACGGGCATGTTGTCGACCTAGTGGCTGTCGCAATCCGCACAACCCCGTTCGTCCTGGGGAGCCGCTGAGCGCAGTCGAAGCGGCGTATCGAAGGATCGCCACCGATGCTTCGATACGCGTCTTCGCCAAGCTCAGTCGCTACTCAGCACGAACGGAGCAGGCTCAACCGTTCACCACCGTCCCGCCGTTCGGATGCAGCACCTGCCCCGACATGTAGCTCGCATCGTCGCAAGCCAGGAACAGGAACGACGGCGCCACCTCGTTCGGCTGCCCCGCACGCCCGATCGGCGTCCCCTCGCCAAAGCTCTTGAGCTTCTCTTTCGTGGCGCCGCCCGACGGATTGAGTGGCGTCCAGATCGGGCCCGGCGCGACGGCATTCACGCGGATGCCCTTGCCGATCAAATTCTCCGACAGGCTGCGCGTGAACGCGGTGATCGCCCCCTTGGTCGACGAATAGTCGAGCAGTTCCTTCTCGCCCTGATACATCGTCACCGACGTACAATTCACGATCGCGGCGCCTTCCTTCAGGTGCGGCATCGCCGCCTGCACCATGAAGAACATGCCGAAGATGTTGGTCTGGAACGTGCGGCGAAGCTGATCCTCGGTGATGTCGGTGATGTCCGGGTCGGGGTGCTGCTCGCCGGCATTGTTGACGACGATGTCGAGGCGGCCGAACTCGCCGACGACCTGGCTGACCGCCGCCTCGCAGAACGCCTTGTCGCCGACGTCGCCCGCGATCGTCAGCGCGCGCCGGCCCTCGCCGCGCACGATCTCCGCGGTCTTCTCCGCATCGTCATGCTCGCACAGGTACAGCACGGCGACGTCCGCACCCTCACGCGCGTAGAGTGCCGCGACCGCGCGGCCGATGCCGCTGTCGGCGCCGGTGACGATCGCCACCTTGCCTTCCAGCCGGCCGGAGCCCGGATAGCGCGGCTGCCACTCGGGCTTGGGCTCCAGCTCGGACTCGTGGCCGGGCAGGCCATCCTCGTGGATCATGTCGATCAGATCGCTCATCGCCGCACTCCTTGATTGTCAGGGACTTGCGGCGATGAACCGACCACGCGAGCGGCCGTTCCTTGCTCAAACCTTTTCGAGCAGTCGCTCCCGCGCGATCTTCTCGCGCCAGACCAGCGGCGCGAGCTGGTGGACGTTGTTGCCTTCGGCATCGACCGCGACGGTCACGGGGAAGTCCTTCACTTCGAACTCGTAGATCGCCTCCATGCCCAGGTCCTCGAACCCGACGACCTTCGATCCCTTGATCGCGCGCGCGACGAGATAGGCCGCGCCGCCGACCGCCATCAGATAGGCCGACTTGGCATCGCGGATCGCATCGGTGGCGGCGGGGCCGCGCTCGGCCTTGCCCACCATCGCGA
Source organism: Sphingomonas sp. Y38-1Y (assembly GCF_032391395.1). Classification (NCBI taxonomy): domain Bacteria; kingdom Pseudomonadati; phylum Pseudomonadota; class Alphaproteobacteria; order Sphingomonadales; family Sphingomonadaceae; genus Sphingomonas; species Sphingomonas sp. Y38-1Y. The sequence goes on along the minus strand of NZ_CP135916.1, from coordinate 1,966,152 downwards.
GGAGGCCCTGGTCGAGCATCATGCGCGTGAACTTGTCCATCCGCGTCGCGGTGGTCGGACCCGCCGGACCGACGACCTCCTCGCCGACCGGATCGACCGGCCCGACATAATAGATCACGCGGCCCTTGAACTCGACCGGCAGTTCCTGCCCGGCATCGAGCATGTCCTTGATCCGCTTGTGCGCGGCATCGCGGCCGGTCAGCATCTTACCGTTGAGGAGCAGCCGGTCGCCTTGCTTCCAACCCTGGACATCGGCGGGCGTCAGCGTGTCGAGGTCGACGCGGATCGCCGCGGCGTCGGGCTTCCAGTCGACCTTGGGCCAGGCTTCGAGGTCGGGCGCCTCCAGATAGGCGGGCCCCGACCCGTCGAGCGTGAAGTGCGCGTGGCGCGTCGCGGCGCAATTGGGGATCATCGCCACCGGCTTGCCCGCGGCGTGGCACGGCGCATCCATGATCTTGACGTCGAGGATGGTGGAGAGCCCGCCCAGCCCCTGCGCACCGATGCCGAGCGCGTTGACGCGATCGAAGATCTCGATCCGCAGCGCCTCGATATCGTTCTGCGGTCCGCGCAGCTTCAACTGCGCCATGTCGATCGGCTCCATCAGCGCCTTCTTGGCGAGCAGCACGCAATGCTCGGCCGTACCGCCGATGCCGATGCCCAGCATCCCCGGCGGGCACCAGCCCGCGCCCATCTGCGGCAGCATCTCCACCACCCAGTCGACGATCGAGTCGGAGGGGTTCATCATCTTGAACTTGGACTTGTTCTCGCTGCCGCCGCCCTTTGCCGCGACATCGACGGATACCTTCGAACCCGGCACCATCGTCACGTTGAGGACGCAGGGCGTGTTGTCCTTGGTGTTCCGCCGGGTGAAAGCCGGGTCGGCGAGCACCGACGCACGCAGCTTGTTTTCCGGATGGAGGTAGGCGCGCCGTACGCCTTCGTCGACGACGTCCTGGAGCGACCGGCTCGTATCATCCAGGCGGCAGTCCATGCCCCATTCGACGAAGACGTTGACGATGCCGGTGTCCTGACAGATCGGCCGGTGCCCCTCGGCACACATGCGGCTGTTGGTCAGGATCTGTGCGATCGCGTCCTTGGCCGCCGGGCCTTGCTCCGCCTCATAGGCATCGCCCAGCGCGCGGATGTAATCCATCGGATGAAAATAGCTGATGAACTGGAGCGCGTCGGCGACGCTGTCGATCAGGTCTGCGGTGCGGATAGTGACGGTCATGCGACGGTCCATATTCGGCCAATCCGACGCTCGCAACGTTTCCGAAACCCTCGCGAGTGCAAGCAGCGGAAGTGACGGGCAGGCTTGAAATAATCGGATCATTCGGGCGCATGCGCGACCGGCTTCGCGCGAGCGAGGCCCCGCCGGTCATCGCCGACTCCCATGACGGGATCACCGGAAGGCTGGTGCGCGAGGCGGAGGAGCACAGCGCCGGCTGGTTCTGGGAAACCGACCGTCACGGCCAGGTCAGCTATCTCTCCGAAAAGGTGTCGCGCGCGCTGGGTTGCCAGACGGGCGACTGCGCGTTCATCGACCTGTTCCGCCTGTCGGGCGACGGCAATGGCGATACCGAGCGGACGCTCGCCTTCCACTTCTCCTCCCGCACGTCCTTCTCCGACTATTCGCTCGAATCCGGCGAGGGATCGGCGCTCCGCCACTGGACCGTGTCCGGACGTCCGCGCTTCGATACGTTCGGACAGTTCGAGGGGTTCACGGGGACCGGCAGCGACCTCACCGAAAAGCGCCGCGCCGAGGCAGAGATCACCCGCCTCGCGCTGTTCGACGGCCTGACGGGCCTCGCCAATCGTCAGCGGATGCGGCTGTCGCTCGACCAGACACTGGCGCAGTCGCGGCGCGGGTGGCGCGGGGTAGCGCTGCTTCTCCTCGATCTCGACCGGTTCAAGGCGGTCAACGACACGCTCGGCCACCAGGTCGGCGACGCGCTCCTCAAGCAGGTCGCACAGCGGCTTCAGCGGTGTACCGGCGAAAGCGAGCTGGTCGGTCGGCTGGGCGGCGACGAGTTCCAGCTCATCGTCCCCGACGCGCCCGCCCCCGATGCGCTGTCCGAACTGGCCCGCACGATCATCGCCGCGCTGTCCCAGCCCTATTTCCTCGCCGGATCGTCAGTCACGATCGGATGCTCGATCGGAATCGCCGTCGCGCCCGAGAATGGCAGCGACTCCGAGACGCTCATCCGCAGCGCCGACCTCGCCCTCTATGCCGCCAAGGCCGACGGCCGTGGCACACACCGCTTTTACCATGAGGACATGCTGGAGGGCGCCCGCCACCGAAAGGCGCTGGAGGATGATCTGCGCGGCGCTCTCGCTCGCGGCGAGTTCCACGTCGTCTATCAGCCCGTCGTCCAGACCAGCGACGCGCGCGTGGTCGGCTTCGAGGCACTGGTCCGCTGGGAGCATCCCGTACGCGGCGCCGTCTCGCCCGGCGAGTTCATCCCGGTGGCCGAGGAAAGCGGCCTGATCGAGCCGATCGGCGAATGGGTGCTCCGCACCGCCGCCGCCGATGCCGCGCGCTGGCCGGGCGAGTGCCGCGTCGCCGTCAACGTCAGCCCGATCCAGTTCGCCAACGTCCAGCTTCCCGCGATCGTCGCCTCGGCCCTTGCCAGCAGCGGACTGCCCGCGTCGCGGCTTGAGCTCGAGATCACCGAGAGCGTGTTTCTCAACGAGAGCGCCTCGTCCGACGCGATGTTCGCGGCGCTCAAGCGGCTGGGCGTGCGGCTGGCGCTCGACGATTTCGGCACCGGCTATTCCTCGCTCGGTTATCTGCGCAAGGCGCCGTTCGACAAGATCAAGATCGACCAGAGCTTCGTCCGCGGCGCGGCCGTCAAGGGCAACCGCAATGCCGCGATCATCCAGGCGATCGTGACGCTGGCGACCACGCTCGGCATGGAGACCACCGCCGAGGGGGTCGAGGTGCAGGACGAGATCGCCCTGATCGCCGGTCTCGGCTGCAGCCATATCCAGGGCTATGTCTATGGGCGGCCGATGCCGTTCGAGGATGCATCGCTGCTCGCCGGCAACGGCATCGCCACGCCCGAGGGCGTGCAGGTCAGCCGCGCGCCGCGCCTGCGCACGTTGCGCTGGGCAAGGCTGATCGCCGGGGGCCGCGCGGGCGAGGTGCGCATCCGAAACGTGTCGCCGACCGGCGCGATGGTCGACGGGATCGATTTCCCGGCAACCATGGTCGGATCGACGGTCCAGATCGAGCTGGTCGAGGGCGACCTGATGACCGCGGAGCTTCGCTGGGCGCAGAACGGCCAGGCGGGTCTGCGCTTCGATGCCGAATTCAATCTCGAACGGCTTCAATCGAGCGCGCCGGCGCGGGGGCGCCGCGCCGGCTGATCGATCGGATCAGGCGTCGTGCTGGCGTCCGGTCTCGCCCGCCTGCTCGACGTCGCGCTGCGACCCCGGTGCCGAGGTCGAGGGCGGATCGGATGCGTCCATCGAGTCTTCCGACCCGATATCAACCGCGTCACCGTCCTGCGAAATGTCGCCGTCGCCGCCTGCCGTGGCCGTGTCGGCATCCGCCGTCGGATCGGGCGGCGCGACCGAGAGGCTGTCGATGCCGTCTTCGCTGATGCCGTTGTTGGGATCTGCCATGTCGCTCTCCTTCTTCGCAATCAACGAGCGCTCCCGCCTCCCTGTTCCCCAACGAAAAAGGGCCCGGCGGTCGCCCGCCAGGCCCTTCGTTCGTCAGTTTGATTTTGATCAGTCGCGGCTGCCCATGAACGACAGCAGGAACTGGAACATGTTGACGAAGTCGAGGTAGAGCGACAGCGCGCCCATCACCACGGCCTTGCCCATCATGTCCGTGCCCGCGACATAGTCGTACATGCTCTTGATGCGCTGCGTGTCATAGGCCGTGAGGCCCGCGAACAGCAGCACACCGATCGCGCTGATGACCATGTTCATCACCGGCGACTGGAAGAACAGGTTGAGCAGCGACGCCACGATCAGACCGACAAGGCCCATGATGAGGAATGTGCCCAGCCCCGACAGGTCGCGCTTCGTCGTGTAGCCGTAGAGGCTCAGCGACAGGAACGCGACGGCGGTCGCGAAGAAGGTGATCGCGATCGACGGGCCGGTGTAGACGAGGAAGATCGCCGACATCGACAGGCCCATCACCGCCGCGAACGCCCAGAACAGCGCCTGCGTCGCGAACGTCGACAGGCGGTTGAGGCCGAAGCTCAGCACCATCACGAACGCCAGCGGCGCCAGCGCGATGACCCAGCGCAGCGGCGTTCCGAACACCGCCGCGGCCGCGCCCGACGCTGCGAACAGCAGCGCGACCACGCCCGTCAGCAGAACGCCCGACGCCATGTAGTTGTAGACCGAGAGCATGTAGGACCGCAGCCCCGCGTCATACGCCTCGCCGCGCGAACCTGCGCGCGTGGCGTAGGGAGCGGCTGAGGCGGCCCGGGGATCCGACCAGTTTGCCATCTTGAACTCCTTTGCCCGGCTCATGCCGGATACTCGCGAATATCGTGGGACGGGCGCGCGCTTTCAAGCGAAACCGGTGCTCGGCCCTTCAACAGACATGTTTCGTTACAAGAAAAACGTGCCTGATTGCGCATGCCGCGGCAAGCGCGCATGGCCCGGGCATGCACCGCCTGTTCGTCGGCCTCCGCCCGCCCCCGGCCATTCGCGAGCAGTTGCTCGCGGCGATGGGCGGCGTGCCCGGCGCGCGCTGGCAGACTGACGAGCAGCTTCACATCACGCTCCGCTTCATCGGCGAGGTCGACCGGCGCATGGCGGAAGACGCGGCGCTCGCGCTCGCCAGCGTCCATGCACCGGTGCCGACGCTCCGGATCGAGGGTGTCGGTCAGTTCGATCACCGTGGCCGCACCAACGCGCTCTGGGCCGCCGTGCGCCCATACGATCCGCTGGCGGCACTCCATCGCAAGGTCGATCAGGCGCTGGTCCGCGCCGGTCTGGAGCCCGAGCGGCGCGCCTACCTGCCGCACATCACCGTCGCACGTATGGGCGGCAGCGCTGGGCCGGCCGATCGCTGGCTTGCCGATCACGCGGGGCTGACCAGCGAGCCCTTCACCCTCAGCCACTTCATGCTGTTCGAAAGCCATCTCGGCCAGGGCGGCGCGAGCTATGAGGCGGTCGAGCGCTATCCGCTGACCGGCTGACGCGACGGCACGATCCAGAGGAACAACGGGCGGCCCCGCGAGCGCGAGCGCCGGACGGGCGGCCAGCCGCGCGTCGCATGGTAATGGCTGACGATCCGCGCGCCGGGCGGCAGCTCGGCCAGCAACTTGGGCATCAGCCGGCGATTGATGCCGGGCTGGAGGAACAGCGTCACCACCGTCGCGCTCGACAGGTCGGCCTTGAAGATGTCGCCTTCCTCGAACGTCACCCGATCGCCGAGCCCGGCGCGGGCGGCATTGTCGCGCGCCACCGCGACCAGCCGCGGGTCGAGCTCAATCCCCCTGCCCCGTGCGCCGAACTGGCGCGCCGCGGCGTTCGGGATGCGGCCGTCGCCCGAACCCAGGTCGACGACGGTGTCGCCCGCCTTCACCTCGGCGAGCGTCAGCATCGCGGTGACGACCTCGTCAGGGCTCGGCTCGTAGTAGATGTCGGGATGGCGCGCCGGCCGCGCGTCGGGATCGGCGCCCGCCGGCAAGGGCGGGATCGGCGTCGCACAGGCCGCGGTGAGCAGGGCTAGGGCGAAAGCGGCGACAAAGCGGGGCATCGGTGGTTCTTCCTCCTTGCCGTGCCGCGCCGTCAGGGCAGCTTGGCGACCAGCAGCTTGTCGATCTTGCGCCCATCCATGTCGACGATTTCGAAGCGCCAGCCCTGCTCGGCGAAATGCTCGCCCTCGGTCGGCAGATGCTTGAGCACTGCCAGCGCAAGGCCCGCGACCGTCGCATAATCGCGATCCTCGGGCAGCTCGATCCCGATCCATTCGGCCAGCGCATCGGCCGGCATCTGCCCCGACACCAGCAGCGAGCCGTCGTCGCGAACGACCACGCGTTCGTCGGACGTGTCGTCGCGCCCGCGTGCATCGCCCGCGATCGCGGCGAGCAGGTTGGCGGGCGTCACGATCCCCTCGAAATGGCCGTATTCGTCGTGGACGAAGCCCATCGGCACCTCGGCCCCGCGCAGCAGCGTCAGCGCATCCATCGCGTCGACCTGGTCGGGAAGCACCGGCGCCTGCTTGGTGAGCGCACGAAGGTCGATGACCCGGCCCTCGATCAATGCGGCGACGACGTCCCGCGCCTGGACGACGCCCACCACGCTGTCGATCGTCGCCTCCGCGACCGGCAGACGGGTATGCCGCGTTGAGCGAAGCGCGTCCCGCAGCGCCTCGTCCGGCATCGACAGATCGAGCCAGTCGACATCGGTGCGCGGGGTCATGATCTCGCGGACAGGTCGGTCGGCAAGGCGAACGACGCCCGAAATGATCGAGCGCTCGTGCTCCTCGATCACGCCCGATTTCGCCGCTTCGGTGGCGATCAGGTGAAGCTCTTCGGCCGTCACGCGATTCTCCGCCTCGCGGCTGAGGCCGAGCAGCTTGAAGACCAGGCCCGTCGTCGAATCGAGCAGCCACACGAACGGCGCGCAGATGGTGGCAAGGCCGCGCATCGGGATCGCGATCCAGGACGAGATCGTCTCAGGCGAACGCAGCGCGAATTGCTTGGGCACCAGCTCGCCGACGATCAGCGACAGGAAGGTGGTGATGCCGATCACCAGCGCGAAGCCGGCGGTGTCGGCGACATGTGCGGGCACGCCGATCAGTTGGAGCCGCGCGGCCGTCGGCCCGCCCAGGCTCGCACCCGAATAGGCGCCGGTCAGGATGCCGATCAGCGTGATGCCGATCTGTACCGTCGACAGGAACTTGCCCGGATCCTCGGAAAGCTTGAGCGCCGCGGTCGCGCCAGGATTGCGGCCCCGCGCCATCGCCTCCAGCCGCGCACGACGGGCGGAAACGAGCGCCAGCTCGCTCATCGCGAACACGCCGTTCAGTGCGAACAGCACCACGATGATGACGACATCGATCCAGGGAAAGGGGGGAAGCGGGTCCATCGGATGCTGTCTTAGCCAATAGCCGTTCGCGCGGGCGGCACAACTGTCAAAGTGTTGCTGGGCTTCACCGCCCGTTCAGTGCGCAGGCGGAACAACGGGCGCGTGCGGCGGTTGCCGCTGCATCCACGAAACTCAGCAAGGAGGAATCATGCGTCTCGCACAGCGGCTCGGCGTCGTCGCCGTCATCGCCTCGCTCGGCGTCACCAGCGCCTGCGTCACCGACCCCGAAACGGGCGAGCGCCGCATCTCGAAGGCAGCGATCGGCGGCCTGGGCGGCGCCTTCGGCGGCTATCTGCTGGGCGACATCGTCGGCGGGCGCCGCGACCGGACCGAGAAGATCGTCGGCGCAGGCATCGGCGCGCTCGCGGGCGCGGGCGTCGGCGCGTACATGGACCGTCAGGAGCGCGAGCTTCGCGAGCGGACGGCCGGCACAGGCGTAGAGGTCGTCCGCCGCGGCGACGAGCTGGTACTCGACATGCCGTCGGGGATCACCTTCGGCTTCGACAGCAGCGCGGTGAAGCCCGAGTTCCGCTCGACGCTGGACCGTGTCGCCGACACCCTCCGCCGCTATGAACAAACCTATGTCGACGTCTATGGCCATACCGATTCGGTGGGCTCGGATTCGTACAACCAGGCGCTGTCGGAGCGCCGCGCTGGCGCCGTCGCCGAGTATCTGACCAGCCGCGGCGTCCAGTCGGCGCGTCTCGCCACCCGCGGCTTCGGCAAGACCGAACCGATCGCGTCCAACGAAACCGAGGAAGGTCGCGCGCAGAATCGCCGGGTCGAGATCAAGCTCGTCCCGATCGCCGAGGACGACATGGGCTGACGGAGCGGGGCGGGTTCAGGCCCGCCCCCTACTATCTCTTGTTCCCCGGCGAAGGCCGGGGCCCAGTTGGGAAGACCCTCGCAATGAAGCGAGGCGCCTATCGCGGGCGTCTCCCAACTGGACCCCGGCCTTCGCCGGGGAACCATGAGGGCAAGTGCGTAGGCGTTAGCCACGCGGCCCCCACAGGATCACCGCCGCGCCCACCAGACACAGCCCCAGCCCAATCATGTCCCACCGATCCGGCCGCACGCCCTCGACCGCCCACAACCAGGCAAGCGCCGCGCCGATATAGATGCCGCCATAGGCCGCGTAGCCGCGTCCGGCATGATCCGCCTCGCTCAGCGTCAACAGCCAGGCGAACAGGCAGAGCGAGGCGACGCCCGGCACCAGCCACCACGTCGCCCGCCCCGCCCGCGCCCACGCCCAGAAGGCGAAGCACCCGCCGATCTCCGCGAGCGCCGCAGCCCCGTAGACGGCAAGCGTCGGCACGCCGATCAGGCGTCCTTGAACGCACGCGGATCGCGGCAGAAGATCTTTGTGCCCCTGATCTCGACCTCCGCGCGTTCGCCCGGCTGCGCCGCCATGTCGATCTCGCCCTTTCGCGTGCCCATCTTCAACCGCACCGGCCCTTCGAAGCGGCAGCGGACGCCGGCCTTCGTCGTTGCGCACGCCTTGTCGACGAGCGCCGTCGCCTCGGCATAGGTCGTGGTCTCGCTGATTGGGCGAATGGAGATCGAGGTCGCAGCGATGCCGCCGACCAGTGCCATGCCGAGAGTCGCGGTGTCACGCCGCCACTCGCCTGTCGCGTTGCCCTGCCGCCCGCGCTCGACCGCGATCATATCGATCGTCGGCGCCATCCGCTCGCAGAAGGTTGGCGATGGCGGGCCCTGCACCATCGCCAGCGCAGCCGCGCCCACCAACACCTTGACGAGCATCATCTTCCCCCGATTGCGAACCCGCAGCGGCGCTTAGCCGAGCGCTGCCGCCGCCTCAATGATCGGCACGAACTTCTCGGCGGTCAGGCTGGCGCCGCCGACCAGCGCTCCGTCGACATGCGGCGCGGCCAGGATCGTGCCCGCATTCGCGCCCGTGACGGAGCCGCCATAGAGGATGCGGATGCCGTCGGCCGCGTCGCCGACCATCTGGCGCATCTTCGCCCGCGCGATCGCGTGGATGGCGGCGATCTCCTCGACCGTCGGCGTGCGTCCGGTCCCGATCGCCCAGCGCGGCTCATAGGCCAGCGTGAACCAGTCGCCGCTCGCATCCTCGGGCACCGACTTCTCGATCTGCGCCTGGACGACGCGCTCGGCGCGGCCGGCGTCGCGCTCCGCCTCGGTCTCGCCGCAGCACAGGATCACCGACAGGCCGTGGCGGCGCGCTGCGGCGGCCTTGGCCCAGGCGTCGTGGCTGGTCTCATTCTGGTCGGCGCGGCGCTCGCTATGGCCGACGATCACCGTCGTCGCGCCCGCCTCGCGCAGCATCGGCGCGGAGATGCAGCCAGTATGCGCGCCCGAATCGCGCTCGTGCACGTCCTGTGCCCCGATCGCGAGCGCGCCGGCATGCTCGGCCGCCAGCGCCAGCAGCGTCGTCGGCACACACAGCGCCACGTCGACGCCGGGGTTCGCGGCCGCCGCGCCGGCGATCGCCTCGATCTCGCCCACCGCGCCCTTCAGCCCGTGCATCTTCCAGTTTCCGGCGACCAGCTTGCGACGCGTCATTCCAACCCCTGCCCGTTTCTGCATTCGTATGCACCCGATGGCAGCACCCGCGCCGCCGCACAACCTTGTCGCGGCCCGCGCCGCCGCTTAAAGCGCGCCATTCTTTTCACGGGTTGCGAACGGAACGCGATGCTCAATTTCTTCCGCCGGGTGGTCAAGTCGCGGTTCGGCGTCCTGTTCACGCTGGCCGCGCTGGCGATCATCGCGATCAGCTTCGGCGTCGCCGACATCAATGGCCTGAATCAGGGCGGCGCGACCCGCGGCGGCTCGGTGATCGAGGTCGCGCGCGACACCGTCAGCGAGAACGACCTGCGCCAGCGCACTCGCCTCGCGCTCGACGCCGTCCGCCAACAGCAGGAAGGCCTCGACATGGCCGGCTTCCTTGCCGCGGGCGGGTTCGAGAGCGTGGTTGCGCGCGTCGAGAACGGCCTCGTCCTGGAACAGTTCGCGGAGCGTAGCGGCATGGTCGCGTCCAAGGCACTGGTCGACGGCCAGATCGCCAGCATCCCCGCGTTCCAGGGCTTCGACGGCAAGTTCAGCCAGACCAATTTCGAGCGCGCGCTCGCGCAGCGCCAGATCACGCCCGTGCAGCTTCGCAGCGACATCGCGCGTGAGACCTATGCGCAGTGGCTGCTCGCCCCGACGATCGGCGCGGCGCAGGTCGGCAATCAGATGGCACAGCCCTATGCCAACCTGCTGCTCGAGCGGCGTGCGGGTCAGATCGGCCTGATCCCAGCGCGCGTCGATGCCGCGGCGAACCCGACCGATCAGCAGCTTTCCGCCTTCTACGGCGACAATCGTCAGCGCTACCTCGTCCCCGAGCGGCGCGTGGTTCGCTATGCCGTGGTGACGCCGGAGGCCTATGCCGGCCGCGTCCAGGTGAGCGATGCCGAGCTTCAGGCGGCGTACAAGGCGGCGGGCGACAAATACGGGCCCTCCGCCACGCGCACGCTGGAGCAGGTGATCGTCGCCGACCAGGCGCTCGCCGCGAAGATCGCCGGGCAGGTCAAGGGCGGCACCTCGGTCGCCGACGCTGCCCGTGCCGCCGGTCTCGAGGCGACGACGATCCGCGACGTCAAGCAGTCGGGCTTCGCGACGCAGAGCGCCGCCGACGTCGCGCAGGCGGCATTTGCCGCGCCGCAGGGCGGCGTGGTCGGCCCGGTCCGTTCGCCGCTCGGCTTCCACATCATCAAGGTGGCGAGCATCAGCCAGTCGGCGGGCCGCCCTTTCGCCGCGGTGCGTGAGGAACTCACCGCCGAGGTGCGCAAGAAGAAGGAAGCCGAGGCGCTGGTCGCGGTGCAGGAGAAGCTCGACAACGGCATCGGCGACGGCGCCACGTTCGAGGAGCTGATCGCCGACCAGAAGCTCCAGGCGCAGACGACGCCCGCGCTCACCGCGCAGGCGCTCAATCCCGACGCGCCGCAACAGCAGCCCGATCCGCGCGTCGCCACCGTCATGCAGGCGGGCTTCGCCGCGCAGGACGGCGACGCGCCGACGATCGTGCCGCTGGGCCAGGACGGCGGCTTTGCGATCGTCGCGCTCGGCCGGATCGTCCCCTCGGCCGCCCGCCCGCTCCAGTCGATCCGCGCAACCGTGGTCGAGGATTGGCGCCGTCAACAGGCCAAGCTGGCCGCGCGCCGCGTCGCCGATGCCGTCGTCGCCAATGTCGGTCGCGGCACCGCGCTCCAGCAGGCGCTGGGCGCCGCGGGGGCCACCGGCGCGCCGCCGGTCCAGACGGTCGACGTCTCGCGCGCCGAGCTCGCCGCGCGCCGCATCCAGCTGCCGCCGCCGGTTGCGCTGATGTTCAACATGAAGCGGGGCACCGCCAAGGTGCTGGAGGCGCCCAACAATGGCGGCTGGTTCGTCGTGACGGTCACCGGCATCACGCCCGGCGATGCCAGCAAAAACCCGGGCGCGGTCCAGTCGACGCGCGCCGGCCTCGGCTCGGTCGTCGGCCGCGAATATGCCGAGCAGTTCTCGAACGCCGCCAAGAAGCTGATCGGCACCAAGCGCAACGCCGCCGCCCTCGCCAAGCTCAAGGCCGACCTCGCCGGCCAGGGCGCGGCCGCCGAGTGATCGAGGGAGTAGACGCCGCCCGCACTGCGCTCGCCGCCGGGCGGCCGGCGCTCCTCTGGCAGCGCCAGCTCGCCGATACCGAGACGCCGGTCGCCGCCGCGCTCAAACTGATCGAGCCCGGCCGCGGCGACTTCCTCCTTGAGTCGGTGGAGGGCGGCGCCGTGCGCGGGCGGCACAGCCTCATCGGGCTCGCCCCCGACCTCGTCTTCCGCGCGACCGGCGCCGCGGCCGAGGTCAATCGTGCCTGGTTGACGAACCGCGACGTATTCGAACCCTGTGCCGAGGACAGCCTCGCGGCGCTACGCTCGCTGGTCGAGGCTTGCCGCGCCGACGTGCCGGCCGCGCTGCCCCGTGCGCTCGCCTGTCTCGTTGGCTATTTCGGTTATGAGACGATCGGGCTGGTCGAGAATCTGCCCGCGCCCAAGGACCGCGCGCTCGACGTCCCCGACATGCTGTTCGTACGGCCGAGCGTGCTGCTCGTCTTCGACCGGCTCGCCGACGCGCTGTTCATCGTCGCCCCCGCCTGGCCCGAGCACGGCCCTGCCGCCGTCGATCGCGCGTGCGAGGCGATCGAGGCGACCGCCGCTCGCCTCGCGAGCGCCCCCCTGCCCGCGCCCGTCCGGGTCGAGGCAGAAGCGCCCGCGCTCCAGCCCGTGCTCGCCCCCGGCCGCTATGGCGAGATGGTGGCCGCGGCGAAGGAATATATCGCCGCGGGCGACATCTTTCAGGTGGTGCTCGCCCAGCGCTTCACCGCCCCCTTCCCGCTGCCGCCGATCGAGCTCTATCGCGCACTCCGACGCATCAATCCGTCGCCCTTCCTCTACCATCTCGACCTGCCGGGCTTCTCGCTGACGGGATCCAGCCCGGAGATCCTGGTCCGCGTGCGTGATGGCGAGGTCACGATCCGGCCGATCGCCGGCACCCGTCCCCGCGGGGCGACGCCGGAGGCGGACGCGGCCAACCGGGACAGTCTGCTCGCCGACCCGAAGGAGCGCGCGGAGCACCTGATGCTCCTCGACCTCGGCCGCAACGACGTCGGCCGCGTGGCGACCGCGGGCAGCGTGCGCGTGACCGACAGCTACACCGTCGAATTCTACAGCCACGTCATGCACATCGTCTCGAACGTCGTCGGCGCGCTCCGCCCCGATCGCGACGCGATCGACGCGCTGTTCGCGGGCTTTCCTGCCGGCACGGTCAGCGGCGCGCCCAAGGTCCGCGCCTGCCAGATCATCGCCGAGCTCGAGCCGGAAGCGCGCGGCGCCTATGCCGGCGGTGTCGGCTATTTCTCGCCCGACGGATCGATGGATTCGTGCATCGTGCTGCGCACCGGCATCGTCAAGGACGGGGTCATGCACGTCCAGGCGGGCGCCGGCATCGTCGCCGACAGCGACCCAGCCTATGAACAGCGTGAGTGCGAGGCAAAGGCCGGCGCGCTGCTCGCCGCCGCGAGAGAGGCGATCGCGCGCGCCGGCGAGGCCGGGTTCGGCCAGTAATCCACCGTCATCCCGGACTTGATCCGGGATCCCGCTTCTTCCTTTTCCAACGGCAGACAAGGTAGCGGGACCCCGAATCAAGTCCGGGGTGACGATAATTCCTCACGGCACCCGTGCCGCTTCGCTCCGCTGCTCTCGCTTCCACGCGTACCATTGATCGATCAGCTGCTGGTTGCATCCGGTCTGCCCGCCGGTGCCCACCACCGAACAGCTGTTGGGCATGCCCGGCCGGTTGACGTCCATCAGCGTCTGCGCACGATTGGTCCAGCTCTGGTTGCCGGCAACCACGGGCACCTCCCGAAACTCCTTCGGGATGCGATACTGCTCATCCGGGTCGAGGCGGCCGCACACGACGATCTCGTCGCCCTGTGCCACCGGGCATTTTTCGCCGTCGCGGAGCATCAGGTTACGGATGCGCTGCGGCGTGCCGCGCGACGCGGTCTGCTCACGCGCTTGAGGCTGCGCCTGCGGCTCCTGCGCCTGTCCCGGCACGGCCAGCAGCATCAGCGGCAGGAGGACGAAGCGGCGCATGGGCATTTCTCCGGCAGTTCGCCTCTCCATTCGACCGCCAAGCTTGCGCGGCGCTGAACGCGGGCTAGATGATGCGCGATATGCTCCTTGTCATCGACAATTACGACAGCTTCACCTGGAACCTCGTCCATTATCTGATGGAGCTGGGGGTCGAGGTGCGGGTCGAGCGCAACGACGTGATGACCGCGCGCGACGCGATCGCGACCGGCGCGCAGGCGTTCCTGATCTCGCCGGGGCCGTGCACGCCCAACGAAGCGGGCATCAGCCTCGATCTCGTCGCCGCCTGTGCGGACCTTGGCAGGCCGCTGCTCGGCGTGTGCCTAGGCCATCAGGCGATCGGCCAGCATTTCGGCGGCAAGGTGGTCCGCGGCGGACTGATGCACGGGAAGACCTGTCCGGTCGAACATGATGGCACGGGCTTGTTCGCGGGCCTGCCCTCGCCCTTCACCGCGACCCGCTACCATTCGCTGATCGTCACCGACGTGCAGTCCGACCTGGTCGTGAACGCGACCGCGGCCGACGCCAGCGTCATGGGCTTCCGCCACCGCGACCTGCCAATCCACGGCGTCCAGTTCCATCCCGAGAGCATCGCCACCGAGCATGGCCATGCGATGCTCGCCAATTTCCTGCGCGCAGCGGGCCTGCCCGCGACGATGCCGGCGCATCTGCCGACGGGGTTGGCGGCATGACCGTGACGACTCTGCTCCCCGAGCCGGCGACACCGTTGTCGCACGACAGCGCAGCGCGAGCCTTTGCCGACATCCTCGACGGCCGCGCCGACGAGCCCGCGATCGAGGTGTTCCTGACCGAACTCGCGATCCGCGGCGAGACCGCGATCGAGATTGCCGCGGCGGCGCGTGCGCTACGCGAGCGGATGATCGACCTAGTCGCGCCGGACGACGCGATCGACGTGTGCGGCACCGGTGGCGACGGCCATCACACGCTCAACGTCTCGACCGCGGTCGCGATCGTCGTCGCGGCGTGCGGCGTGCCCGTCGCCAAGCACGGCAACCGTGCCGCCTCGTCAAAGGCGGGCGCCGCCGACACGCTGGAGGCGCTGGGCCTCGATCTCAACGCCGCGACCGCCGCCGCCGAGGCGACATTGTCCGAACTCGGCATCGCCTTCCTGTTCGCAGCCAACCATCATCCGTCGCTCGCGCGGCTGGCACCACTTCGGCGGCGGATCGGGCGGCGGACGATCTTCAACCTGATGGGTCCGCTCGCCAATCCGGCGAGGGTCGGACGGCAACTCGTTGGAATTGCTCGGCCCGACTACGTACCGCTTTATGCCGAGTCGCTCGAACTGCTCGGCGCGACCGCCGGCGCGGTAGTGTCGGGCGAGGACGCGCTCGACGAGCTGAGTTGTGCCGGTCCCAGCATCGTCGCCAATGTCGGCAACGCCGCGCTGCCCGAGACGATCAGCCCCGAGGATGCGGGCCTGTCCCGCCATCCGCTGACCAAGATCCGCGGCGGCGAAGCACCGGAAAATGCCGACGCGCTTAAAGACCTGCTCGCCGGCGGCGCGGGCGCCTATCGTGATGCGGTGCTGCTCAATGCGGCCGCCGCGCTGATGGTCGCGGGCCGCGTGGACACGCTCGGCGACGGCGCGGCACAGGCCGCCGAAGCGATCGACAGCGCACGCGCCGCCGCGCTCCTCCGCCGCTGGATCGACCGCGTATGAGCGACATGCTCAGCCGCATCATCGACCGCAAATATGACGAGGTCGCGGAGCGTCGCGCCAAGGCCAGCCTTGCCGACTTGGACGCTCGCGCCGCCAACCAGGCTCCCCCGCGCGGGTTCAAGGCAGCGCTCGACGCCCGCGCCGCGGAGGGCCGTCACGCACTGATCGCCGAGATCAAGAAGGCGAGCCCGTCCAAGGGCCTGATCCGCGCCGACTTCGACCCGCCCGCGCATGCACGCGCCTATGCGGCCGGCGGCGCGACGTGCCTGTCGGTGCTGACCGACGCGCCGGGCTTTCAGGGTCATGCCGACTATCTGGTCACCGCGCGCGCCGCGTGCGACCTGCCCGTGCTGCGCAAGGACTTCATGGTCGATCCGTGGCAGGTGGCCGAAGCGCGCGCGATGGGGGCTGACGCGATCCTCATCATCGTCGCCGCGATCGACGACGGTGCGATGGCGGAGATCGAGGCCGCCGCGTTCGAGCGCGGCATGGACGTGCTGGTCGAGGTCCACGACGCCGCCGAGATGGACCGCGCCGCCCGGCTGCGATCGCGGCTGATCGGCGTGAACAATCGTAATCTCAAGGACTTCTCGGTCGACTTCAACAAGACGTATGATCTGGTTGGCGCGGCCCCGGCAGGCTGCACCTTCGTCGCCGAAAGCGGGCTCAACACGCGCGCCGAGCTAGATGCGATGGCCGAACACGGCATCCGCTGCTTCCTGATCGGTGAGGCACTGATGCGCCAGACCGATGTCGAGGCGGCAACGCGGGCGATGGTCGGTTGAGCGGGCTCACCCATCTCGACGAAACTGGCGCGGCGCGGATGGTTGACGTCGGTCACAAGCCAGCGACCGAGCGTCGCGCGGTCGCCGGCGGCCGCATCACCATGTCCCCTGCCGCTGCGCAGGCGATCCGCAACGGCGCAGTCGCCAAGGGCGACGTGCTCGCCGTTGCACGCATCGCCGGCATCATGGCCGCGAAGCGCACCGCCGAGTTCATCCCGCTCTGCCATCCCTTGCCGCTGACCAATGTCGAGGTGTCGCTGAGCGTCGAGGCCGATGGCGTGTCGGTGACCGCCACCGCCGCCACGACAGGGCAGACCGGCGTCGAGATGGAGGCGATGGTCGCCGCTAGCACCGCGCTCCTCACCCTCTACGACATGGCAAAGTCGATCGACAAGGCGATGATTGTTCAGGATATTCGGCTTCTGTCCAAGACGGGCGGCAAGTCCGGCGACTGGTTCGCTCCCGCCTGATGGCTCTGCTCCCGCTCGCCGAGGCGCAGGCGCGGCTGCTCGCGCTCGCATCCCCGCTCGCAATCGAGCAGGCGCCATTGCATCAGGCGGCGGGCCACTGGGCGGCGGAGCCGATCGCGGCGCTACGTACGCAGCCGTCGCGCAACCTGTCCGCGATGGACGGCTATGCGATCGCGCACACCGACCTGCCCGGCCCATTCGACCTGATCGGCGAGAGCGCCGCCGGCCGACCCTATGTTGGTTCGCTCGGGCCGGGTGAGACCGTCCGTATATTCACCGGCGCGGCGATGCCCGCCGGCGCCGATTGCGTGCTCGTGCAGGAGGAAGCGCGCGCAGACGGCAAACGGATCCACCTCGACGGTGAAGGGCCCGGCAATCCGGGCCGCAACGTCCGCCGCGCCGGCCTCGACTTCGACGAAGGCGACGTGCTGGTCGACGCCGGGGAGCGCCTGACGCCTGCACGGATCGCGCTGGCCGCGGTCGGCGGGCACGCCGCGCTTCCCGTCCGACGCCGCGTGCGCATCGCGATCGCCGCGACCGGGGACGAGCTACGCCCCGCCGGTGCCACGGTGGGCGACGGCGAACTGCCCGAGAGCAATGGCGTCATGCTGTCGGCATTGCTCGCCGACCTGCCCGTCGACGTCATCGACCTCGGCATCCTCCCCGATCGATTGGAGGCCCTCCGCGATGCGTTCGCCGGGGCGGAAGCTGACATCCTCGTCACCACCGGCGGCGCCTCGGTCGGCGACCATGACCTGGTGCGGCCTGCGCTGGAGGCCGCGGGCGCCTCGATCGACTTCTGGCGCGTGGCCTTGCGACCGGGCAAGCCGATGCTGGCGGGCAGGATCGGCGATGGCGTCGTCGTCGGCCTGCCCGGCAATCCCGTCTCCGCCTTCGTCACCGCAACGCTGTTCGTCCGCCCGCTGGTCGCGCATCTTTCGGGCGCGGCCGACCCACTGCCGACGCTCGGCGAGGCGGTGCTGGGCGAGGCGCTCCCCGCCAATGGTGAGCGGACCGACTATCTTCGCGCGCGCCGGATCGACGGCCGCGTCCATGTCGCGGCGATCCAGGACAGCTCGATGCTCCGCACGCTCGCGCGCGCCGATTGCCTCGTCCATCGCGATCCGCACGCCCCGCCGGCGAGCGTGGGCGACTCGGTACGCATCCTCGACCTTGCTTGACAGCAAGGGGAACAATGCATAAACGTTCGGCGTCTGTTCCTTGGGGAGAGGTGCGATGCTCACGCGCAAGCAGCACGAACTCATCTGCTTCATTTCCGATCGTCTGGCCGAGACCGGCGTTTCGCCGTCGTTCGAAGAAATGAAGGACGCGCTGGAGCTCAAGTCCAAGTCTGGCGTCCACCGCCTGATCAGCGCGCTCGAGGAGCGCGGCTTCCTACGCCGCCTGCCCAATCGCGCGCGCGCGCTCGAAGTGCTGAAGATGCCGGAGGCGAAGGTCGCGACCAAGCCCAAGCCGGCTGCCACGACGACGGCGTCCGCCGCCCCGACGCTTCCAGTCCCGGCCAACGACGTGATCGAGATCCCGCTCCATGGCCGGATCGCCGCCGGCGTTCCGATCGAGGCGATGGAGGGCGCGACGATGCTCCCCGTGCCCGCCGCGTTGCTCGGCGCGGGCGAGCATTATGCGCTGGAGGTATCGGGCGACTCGATGGTCGAGGCGGGCATCCTCGACGGCGACTATGCGCTGATCCGTCGCCAAGACGTGGCTCGCGACGGCGAGATCGTCGTCGCGCTCATCGACGAGCACGAGGCGACGCTGAAATATTTCCGCAAGGAAGGCGCGCTGGTCCGTCTCGATCCCGCGAATGCGAGCTACGATCCGCAGCGCTATCACCCAGATCAGGTGCGCGTGCAGGGCAAGCTCGCAGGGCTGCTCCGGCGCTACTGAGCCGGCGACGACCGGTCCTCCGTCGGGGTTCTGCCTAAGGCTTGCCGCCGGCTCGTTGCCGGGCAAATTCCGTTTCGAACGCGCGGCGCATGACGACCTGGCGGCGTGGCCACTCGCCGCGATCGACGAAGGCGCCGGCATTACCTTTCACTTGCCGCGCGCGCTTCTCGGCGAGGTCGAAGCCGCTCGCGTGGAAGTTGACGAAGATATCGGGCCGAAGCGGGGCAAGCCGGTCCAGGCTCCGTCGGAAATCCGCCGCTGCGGTCGGGTAGCGGCGATTGCCGACCAAAGGCTGGCCCGCGACGGTCAAACTGCATGCAAGGAGGACGTCTAGGGGCCGGCCACGCCCGATCTTCGGGTCGCGCACGGTCAACCGAAAACTCGTGCATCCGGGCGTATGCCCCGGCGTCGCCAGGGTCGTGATCCGCGTCGCGCCAACCGCCACGACCTCACCATCCTTGAGCACATGATCGACCTTCACCGGCGCGAACGGCGTCATGTCGCTGCGATCGGTCGCGCGGCCAGTCTCTAGCGTCCGCTGGTCAGCGGCGCTGGCCCAAAGCGGCGCGCCGCTGGCAGCCTTGAGCGCTGCCAGGCCGTCGGCGTGATCCCAGTGCGCGTGGTTGATGAGCAGTCGCCTGACGTCGCGCATGCGAAAGCCGAGCGCGGCGACGTTGCGCTCGATCTGCGGCGCGCTTTCGGCCAGCGCGCCGTCGATCAGGACATGGCCCTTGGGATCGGTGACCAGATAGGCGGCAAGCTCGCTCGTTCCCACATAATAGAGGTTGCCGGCGATGCGGAACGGCGCCTGAGGCCGGTTCCACTCGGCGCGCTGGCGGGCGTGCTCGGACGATTGCGGCGCGAGCGTCACGGTGGCGGCCAGGAGGAGAATGCGGATCATTTGACCTGCGTGCCGTTTCGCGGCGCCCGCGGCAAGCGCGGCGGCGCCACGCCGGCTGGGCTGAGCCATGGGTGATCGCCCGCGCTGATCACGCGCGCCACGGTCGCTCGATCGAGATCGATCGACATGCCGCCGGTCTTCGCCAGCATCTGCCGGTCAAGCCGCAACCAGCGCGGATCGCATCCGCGTGGCAGCCGCCGGTCGCTGACGACGATGTCGCTCGTCCGGCAAAGTTCGAGCATCTCCCGAATCGGCAGCAGATAGCCACTCCGCGTCGCCGCCACCTGCCAGCGCCGCCCGCCCGCCTCGATGACCGTATGACAGGCATCCGCGGTGCAGGTCGCGTCCCTGGCGTCATCGATCGCGCCAAGTTCGCCGTCGATCCCCGCCGCTTCACCAAGGACGCCGCGCACATAGTCGCCGGCACGCTCTCGCAGCACCCGCATCGCGCCGTCGCTCGTCCGGAACGCGACGTGGCGACCATCGCCGGTGACGATCAGGTCGGGCGCGGGCGCCGCGAGCGCCATCGTCATGCCCACCGCGAACGGCAGCACGCCCAGCCAGCGCCACCGCGTCCGCCACAAGGCGACCCACAGCCCGCCGCCGATGACGAGCGCATAGGTCCCCGGCGGCATCGTCGGCAGCGCGGCGACCGACCCGGGGGCCGCAGCCACGGTGTTCGCCAGCCACAGCAGCAGCGACAACGCCCGATCGACCACCCACCACACCGGCGCGCCAAGGCCGACGGCATCGAGCGCCAGCGCCAGCGCCTCGGCGGGCATCACGACAAAGGTGGTGAGCGGGATCGCGACGAGATTGGCGGCCGAGCCATAGAGCCCCGCCTTGTGGA
Organism: Sphingomonas sp. Y38-1Y; assembly: GCF_032391395.1. NCBI lineage: Bacteria > Pseudomonadati > Pseudomonadota > Alphaproteobacteria > Sphingomonadales > Sphingomonadaceae > Sphingomonas > Sphingomonas sp. Y38-1Y. The sequence goes on along the minus strand of NZ_CP135916.1, from coordinate 1,945,851 downwards.
AGTGGAACAGGCCGATCGGCATCAGCGCAAGTTCGATGACGAGCCCGGTCAGCAGCAGCGAGCCCAGGCCGCGGACGAAGCGAAGCGGCCAGCGCTCCTCGCGCGGGCCGAACCAGCGGCGTGCGGCCGGATGCTCATGTAGCGCGACGATCGCGGTCACCGCGGCGAAGCTGAGCTGAAAGCTTGCCGACGCGACCGCCTCGGGCCAGAGCGCCAGCACGATCAACGCGCCCGCCGCGACGAGCCGAAGCGTGATCGCCTCCCGCCCGAGCGCCAGCGCCGCCAGCACGATCAGCGCGGCGATCAGCGAGCGGATCGTCGGCACCTCCGCCCCCGTCAGCCACGTGTAGAAGGCCGCCACCGCTGCTGCCGCCAACGCGGCAACGACGGGAAGACGGACGCGCAGCGCGAGGCCCGGGATCAGCGCCAGCAATCGAAGCACGACCAGCATCGTCGCACCCACCACGGCAGTCACGTGCAGGCCGCTCACCGACAGGAGATGCGCAAGGCCCGAGCGCCGCATCGCCTCGTCATCGTCGGGTGCGATCGCGCCCCGATCCCCTGTGACGAGCGCGGCGGCGATCCCGCCGGCGCTGCCCGCAACACGCGACTGAATATGCCGCGTCAGCCGTGTGCGCATCGCCTCGGCCGCGACCGGCGGCGCGCCGACGATCGTCACCGGCCCGAGCACCCGGCCGGTGGCGCCGAGCTGCGCAAACCACGCAACGCGCGCGAAGTCGTAGGCGCCGGGAACCGCAGGCGGTGCGGGCGGCATCAGCCGGGCACGCAGCCGCACCGATGCGCCCGGCACCGCACCTGCGGGCAGAACCTTTTCGTCGACATTGACCCGAACCCGTGGCGGCAGATCGTCTCGTCCCGGCGCCAGCGTCAGCCGCACGATCCCACGCGCAGGTTGCCGGTCGGTCGCCTCGATCCGCGCCGTCATCTCGACGATCGTAGGCCTGGACAGAATCGGTGCAGCGACGCGCTCGGCCCGCCACCAGATCAGCGTGCATCCGATCGCCATCGCCAGCCCGCCGATCGCGATCACCCGCGCCAGCCGGCCGCCGCGCCCGCTCGCCAGCGCCGCCGCGGCGATCGCCGTCATCCCCAGTATGAACGCGATCCATTGCCCGCGTGCGGGCAGTATGAGCCACGCCGCCATTCCGCCGCCCAGCGCCACCGGCAGCCACAAGGGCAATTGGTCGCGCTCGGCCTCCAGCCAGGCCTCGATCGATTTCCGCGGGTTGAAGCGCGGCCGCCATGCCCCGATTTGAAGCATGCCGGGGTGCGTGCTAGGGGCGCGGCCGGGCCAGAAAGCCATCACCTTTCATCTTGTGGGAGCAAGCGCGCTTGGGCGCAACCGATCATCACCCCGCCGATCCGAACGCCGCCGTCGTGACCCGTTTTGCGCCGTCGCCCACCGGGTTCCTCCACATCGGCGGCGCGCGCACCGCGCTGTTCAACTGGCTGTATGCGCGCCACCATGGCGGCAAGTTCCTGCTTCGCATCGAGGATACCGATCGGGCGCGTTCGACGCAGCCGGCGATCGACGCGATCCTCGACGGGATGCGCTGGCTAGGCCTCGACTGGGACGGCAAGGCCGTGTTCCAGTTCGCCCGCGCCGACCGCCATGCCGAGGTGGCGCATCGCCTCCTCGAAGCGGGGCACGCGTATAAATGCTATGCGACGCCGGAAGAGCTGACCGCCCTGCGCGAAAGCCAGCGCGCCGCCGGCAAGCCGATGCGATACGATGGCCGCTGGCGCGATCGTTCGCCGCAGGAAGCACCCGAGGGCGCGCCCTATGTGGTCCGGCTCAAGGCGCCGACCGAGGGCAGCGTCACGATCGAGGATCGCGTGCAGGGCGCGGTGACGGTCGCCAATGCCGAGCTCGACGATTTCGTGCTGCTCCGGTCCGATGGCACACCGACCTACATGCTCGCGGTGGTCGTCGACGACCACGACATGGGCGTCACCCACGTCATCCGCGGCGACGACCATCTCAACAATGCCTTTCGCCAGCTCGCGCTGATCCGCGCGATGGACGCGGTCGAGGGCGGCTGGCCCGACCCGATCTATGCGCACATTCCGCTGATCCACGGATCGGACGGCGCGAAGCTGTCGAAGCGGCACGGCGCGCTGGGTGTCGAGGCGTATCGCGACGAACTCGGCATCCTGCCGGAGGCGCTGAACAACTATCTCCTGCGCCTCGGCTGGGGGCATGGGGACGACGAGATCATCTCGCGCGAGCAGGCGATCGAGTGGTTCGACCTGGCCGGCGTCGGCAAGTCACCGTCGCGTTTCGACCAGAAGAAGCTCGAGAACCTCAATGGGCTCTATATCCGCGCTGCGGACAATGCCCGATTGGCGGAGCTCGTGGCCGAGCGGCTGGGCGTCGGTGCCGAGGAGCGGGCGGCTATCGAAACCGCGATGCCGGTATTGAAGCTGCGCGCCGCCAACCTCAACGAACTGGCCGGCGGCGCCGGATTCCTGTTTGCGGTTCGGCCGCTTTCGGTGGACGAGGATGCCGTCCCGCTGCTCGAAGGCGTGAACCGCGAGGTTCTTGCTGCGTTGCACACTGCTCTTGACGCACTGCCGCACTGGGATACGGAGGCGCTCGAAGCGGCGGTACGCGGGGTAGCGGACGCGCGCGGGATCAAGCTGGGCGCGGCGGCACAGCCGCTGCGCGCCGCCTTGACCGGGCGCCGGACGTCCCCCGGCATCTTCGATGTGCTGGTCCTGCTCGGCCGCGCCGAGAGCCTGGCACGCATCGCCGACCAGATGGCCGTTACGGCCGACCGATAGGAAGGACACGCGTATGAGCGACACCACCGGCCAGACGATCAAGATCGGGGACAAGGACTATTTCGTCAGGCAGGGCAGCGTCGGGCCGGACGTCGTGGACATCCGCAAATACTACGCCCAGTCGGGCATGTTCACCTACGACCCAGGCTTTACCTCGACCGCCAGCTGCGATTCGGGCCTGACCTACATCGACGGTGACGAGGGCGTGCTGCTCCATCGCGGCTATCCGATCGGTCAGCTTGCCGAGCAGTCGAGCTTCATGGAGGTCGCCTACCTCCTGCTCAACCACGAGCTGCCGTCGAAGGACGAACTCGACAAGTTCACCTACACGATCAGCCGGCACACGATGCTGCACGAGCAGCTGGCGCAATTCTATCGCGGGTTCCGCCGCGACGCGCACCCGATGGCGGTGATGTGCGGCGTGGTCGGCGCGCTGTCGGCCTTTTATCACGATTCGACCGACATCGCCGATCCGCACCAGCGGATGATCGCAAGCCACCGGCTGATCGCCAAGATGCCGACGATCGCGGCGATGGCGCACAAATATTCGATCGGACAGCCCTTCCTCTATCCCGACAACTCGCTGTCCTACACGGGCAACTTCCTGCGCATGACCTTCGGCGTTCCGGCCGAGCCCTATGAGGTCAATCCGGTCGTCGAGAAGGCGCTGGATCGCATCTTCATCCTGCACGCCGATCATGAGCAGAACGCGTCGACCTCGACCGTCCGTCTGGCCGGGTCGTCGGGTGCCAATCCGTTCGCGTGCATCGCGGCGGGCATCGCCTGCCTGTGGGGTCCGGCGCATGGCGGCGCCAACGAAGCCGCGCTCAACATGCTGCGCGAGATCGGCACGCCCGAGAAGATCCCGGAATATATCGCCCGCGCGAAGGACAAGAACGACCCGTTCCGCCTGATGGGCTTCGGTCACCGCGTGTACAAGAACTACGACCCGCGCGCGACGGTGATGCAGCAGACCGTCCGCGAGGTGTTCGAGTCGCTCAAGGTCAGCGACCCGGTGTTCGAGACCGCGCTTCGGCTCGAGGAAATCGCGCTCAAGGACGATTATTTCGTCGAGAAGAAGCTGTTCCCGAACGTCGACTTCTATTCGGGCGTGATCCTGTCGGCGATCGGCTTCCCGACGACGATGTTCACCGCGCTATTCGCGCTTGCCCGCACGGTCGGCTGGGTCGCGCAGTGGAACGAGATGATCTCGGATCCAGAGCAGAAGATTGGTCGTCCGCGCCAGCTCTATACCGGGCCGACGCAGCGCGACTACGTCCCCGTCGACCAGCGCTGAGGCCCAGGCGATGCGGCGGCTGCGCTCGATCCTTTCGGCACTCGGCCTGGCCGTCGCATTGCTCGGCATCTTCTGGATGCTCCAGGGCATCGGCATCATCCGTTGGCCCTCGTCCAGCTTCATGATCGGCGATTCGGTCTGGGTGACGGTCGGGTCCGCGGTGTCGGTGGTCGGGTTGTTTCTGATCCTGCTGGGGCGGCGGCTACGCTGAGAATGCTCCTCCAAGCCGTTCGTGCTGAGTAGCGGCTGAGCTTGTCGAAGTCGCATATCGAAGCATCCGTGGCGGTCCCTCGATATGCCACCTCGACTGCGCTCGGCGGCTACTCAGGACGAACGGAGTTGGGGTCGGTCGGCAGCGTCAGCGTGAATCGTGCACCCTGCCCCGGCTCGCTTTCGACGCTCACGTCGCCGCCCATCGCGCGCGCGAGGCGCCGGGCGATGTAGAGACCCAGGCCGTTGCCGCCCGGCTCGGTGGGATCGACTCGGCCGAACTTGTCGAAAATGCGCGCCTGATCCTCGTACGCGATGCCGCGGCCCTGGTCGGCGACCGTCACCGACACGGTCGCACCCTCGCGGTCCAGCCGCAGCCACACCGATCCGCTGCGCGGGCTGTAGCGCACCGCGTTGCCGATCAGGTTGACCAGGATCTGGAGCGCACGGCGAAATTCACCGATCGCGGGCAGCGTCTCGCCCAATGCCGGGCGGTCGATCCGCACCTCCGCATTGGCGGCGCGCACCGACAACAGCCCCGCTGCGCGGCGCGTAACGTCGGCCAGGTCAATCGGCTCGACCTCGACATGGAAGTCAGCGCGCTCGATCGCCGACAAGTCGACGAGGTCGTCGACCAGACCCATCAGGTGGCGCGCGGCGCTGGCGATATCCTGCGCGTAATCGACATATTCGGCGCGCACCGGGCCGTCCGCCTGTGCACCGATCGAATCGGCATGCGCGACAATGCGCTGGAGCGGGGTACGGAGCGCGCGGTCGAGCCGCTCGGCGAACTGGTCGCCGAATGCCGCCGGTTGCGCGGAGGGCTCAGGCGAAACGTCCTCAGCAAACCGGCCGGTGCCGGCGAACCCCGCGAACCCGCCGCCGGCGTCCAGCCGCGCACGCGCGCTCAGCCGAACCGCGCGGGCGTCGCTCGCCAGCCGGGCGGGCTGATCGGCGAAACTGGTTCGATTTGCGGCCGCGGCGAGCAGCGGCACCAGCGCCTCGTCCGCCGAAAGGTCGAACACGCGCGTCAGCGGCTGACCGATCAATGCGGGGGCGAGGTCGCCCGATGCCGCGGTCAGCAGCATCGCCGCATCGCTCTCCCAGACGAACTGCGCTTCGGCGGCATCAAAGGGGTCGGCTTCGCCCTCGATCGGAGGGGGTGCCGCGTCGCGGGGGCGCCAGCCGCTCACCTCGATCCGCGTGCCGCCATCGGCGGGCACGGCGCGCACCCAGAGCCCGACATCCTCGTCGCCATCGGCGATCGTGACAGGCCGCGCAATGACGATACCCAGCCGCCGTGAGAGCCGCGCCAGCGACGCGATCGGCGGCAGCGCGAGTGGTTGCCCGTCGCCGCCCCCCGCCGCGGCATTGATGATCGCCAGCCGCCCGTCGGCCGCGACCAGCACGCCCTCGGCATCGATCCGCGCGGTGGCGGTATCCGGCGGGTTCATCGATCGTCCCCCATCGCCGCGCGGAACGCCGCGGGCAGCCGGAGCGGCGCGACCGCGGCGACGGCATCGGCCTGGGACAAAGCCATTAAGGTGTCCAGATGATCGGCAAAGCGCTCGACGTCGCGGCGATGGTCGGCCTCGCTCAGCGCATAGCCCAGCCGCGCCACCTGTTCACGCGGCAGTTCGATCGCGCGCAGCAGCAGCCACAGCCGCGGGTCGGCGGGCTCCGCGATCAGCGCTCGCACAACCTCGAACGTGGTGCCACCGGCATGCGCCAGCAAGGCCGCAAGCAGGACGATGCGCCGCTCGGCCAGGCAATGATCGATCGCGCCGGCCAGGGCCGATCCACGAAGGTCGGCGACGGCAGCCAGGCGGATCGCCGCGGCTTCCAGGCGCTCGCCCTCGTCCGCCTGCGCCAGCGAGTGTTCTGCGCCCTCTGCCAATGCGCGCTCGACCGCGGCCTGTGCGTCGATCAGCGGCGGGCGCGCCGCCTGTGCGATCGCGGCGGCGATCCACCAGGTGAAGTGCGCCTGGCTCTCGGCGGGCAGGTCGGTGGCATAGGGCGGTTGATCGGGCGGGCTGAGGCGACGACTCTCCGCCTGACGTAGCGCCGCGGCCCGCTGCTCAAGCGTACGAGTGCCCTGAAACGGTGAGGCCGACGCCTCGACCAGGCCGCTCGGCAATCCTTCACCGATCAGGTCGAGCGTCACCCGCTCGATCAGGTCGGTCGCGACGGTCATCTCCTCGCCCAGCCGCCGCTCGACCGGCGGCAGGATGTGCCGCGCCTCGACCCGCGCCAGCGCCCGTGCGCCCGCGCTTTCGCCGCGATCGGTCAGCCGGCGCGCGGCATGGTCATGGATATCGGCGCCGATCGTGCCGACGATCGCGCGAATCAGCGTGCGAAGCGACGCGCGCCGTCGGTCGTCCAGCCGCGCGGCATCGGGCAGCAGGAGGTCACGGACTGCATGGACGCGCGAGCGGCGCAGACGCGCCTCCGCCCCGCCGGCGCGGGCCAGCAGGGTAGCGGCGTCGACGGATTCGCCATCGCGCAGGTCGGCCGGATCGAGCGACATCGGCATGGGCCTATCCCGACTGTCGTTAAAGAGCCGCTAAGCCTTGCCGCGCAGGCTTTCTACGGCCGCGGCCAAGCTTGCCATCGCGTAAGCGGCGACGACCCCCAGCCCCGCCCAGGCAAAGCCCGCCAGTGCGAACGGCGCCAGGATCAGCGGATAACCCGCCGGGCTGCCCCACCACCAGCCGGCCCGCGCGCGGCTCCGCTCGACCATCGCCGCCGCGGCGATGCCGATGATCGCGAGCAGCAGCGGCGTCGCGCTGACATCCCCGACGCTCGCGGCCACGCCCGTCATCAGTACCGCGAGCGCAGCAATGGCGGCGATCGCCGCCTCCTGTGCGATCGCTCGCCGGTCGTCTCCGCGCAGCCAGCTCAGCAGCGACCCCGTCGACAGCGAAGCGATGCCGAGCACCGCAAGGAGGACGCCCACACCTGTGCTGCCCCACCAGGTCGCGACCAGCCCGCCCAGCGTCAGCACGCCGGCCGCGGCAGGTGCGGCCCAATGCGGCACGCCCTTGGCCGCCAGCCGCGGCAAGGCGAAGCGCGAGATCGGCGTGAACACGAATCGATCGGGCCACCCCGTCCGCCCGTTGGCCAGCGCCGCGAGCACCGCATTGCCGCGGCTGGCAAGCGCGCCCGACTGCCGCTCGACGCCGTGCCCGGCGCGCTTGGCGGCGGCGGGTAGCTGAAGGTGCGCCGCGCCGCCCGCGACGACGACCCGCAGCAGCGTCGACTGAAAGTCATATTCGCGCGGCATGCCGGCGATTTCCTTGAGCCGGGCGGCGGACAACGCGGCAAGGCCGGCCCAGACATGGTCGGCATCGACACGCTCGACCGCGGCGGTCGTCGCCTCACTCGTCACCATCAGCGTGTCGGGCTGGGCAAAGGCGATGGCGCGCATCGCCTGATCGGTGGTGACGAGCGAATCGGCGACGACGACGATGCTGGCGAGCGGATGCGCCTTGGCTGCGGCTTCCTCGGCCGAGCGGACGACATCGATCGTGACGCCGCGACGAGCGATGCGATTGACCGCCGCCAGCAACGCCGGCGTCACGCGGGCGACCGCGATCATCAGCTGACCCGCACCGCAGCCGATCAGCAGCCGCGCCTGATACTCGATCAGCGTCATGCCGCCGAACGGCAGCGTCGCCGCCAGCGCCTCGGCACGGTCCTCGGCCGCCTCGGTCGCGAAGATGAGGCCCGCGATCATGCGCGCGCCCGGTGGGGCGTGCCGCCCGCCATCGGCCGCGGCGCGCCGGTGGTGCCAGGGAAGCTGATCGGCAGCCCCTTGAGCGATCGCACCGCCATATAGGCAAAGCCCTCCGCCTCCAGCGCGTCGCCGTTCCAGCCGAGCGCATCGGTGGGTTCCGGCGACAGGCCCGTCCGCTCGGCGATCATCGCCATCATCGTCGGATTGCGCCGCCCGCCGCCCGCCACGATCAGCCGCCGCGGCCGCGCGGGCAACTGGCGCAGCGCCTCCGCCACCGATTGCGCGGTGAAGGCGGTCAGCGTCGCCGCGCCATCCTCTGGCGACAGGCCGCGCGCGGGCTGGATGGTGAAGTCGTTGCGGTCGAGCGACTTGGGCGGCGCCTCGTCGAAGAAGGGGTGGTCGAGCATCGCGGTCAGCACCGCTTCGTCCACCCGCCCCGCCGCCGCCAGCGCGCCGTCCGCATCGAAGCGCTCCCCGCGCGTTTCCGCCAGCCAGCTGTCGACCAGGCCGTTGGCCGGCCCGGTATCGAATGCGACCAGCGTCTCGCCATCGATGAAGGTGATGTTCGCGACGCCGCCCAGGTTGAGCACCGCCACCGGTCCCTCGAGCCCCGCGGTCAGAGCGCGGTGATAGACCGGGAGCAGCGGTGCCCCCTGCCCGCCCGCCGCCACATCGGCGTTGCGGAAATCGGCGACCACGTCGATCCCCGTCATCGCCGCCAGCACCGCGCCATCGCCCAGCTGCCACGTCCAGCCGCGATCGGGCCGGTGCGCGATCGTCTGACCATGAAAGCCGACGACCGCGACTTCGTCCGCGCCGGTCTTCTCCAGCAGCGCGGTGACCGCCTCCGCATGGGCGACGTCGATCCGCCGCTGTGCCTCGTCGATGATCGGATCGCGTCCCGGCGCGGCCATCGCCAACGCGCGCTCGGTCGCCGCCATCAGCAGCGCGCGGTCGGCGTCACTCCAGTCGCTGGCGAGGAAGCCGAGCGCCTTTGCCTGCCCCTCGCCATCGGTTTCGATCAGCGCGGCATCGATCGCGTCGAGCGAAGTGCCCGACATCAATCCGATCGCCCGCACGCACGCGCCCCTGTCCATCGCCTTCCTCTACCCCGTCACCCGGCGAAGTCGAGACGTCCCCCCTCGCGCGGGCACGATTTCATGCTATCGGCGCGCGCATCATGAGCGAATACCGATCCGATCTTCTTCGCACGCTGTCGGCGCGCGGCTATATCCACCAGGTCACCGACGCCGCCGCGCTCGACGCGCTGGCCGAAAAGCAGGTGGTGCCGGGCTATATCGGCTTCGATCCGACCGCGCCGTCGCTGCACGTCGGCAGTCTCGTCCAGATCATGCTGCTCCGTCGGATGCAGCAGACGGGGCACAAGCCCGTCGTGCTGATGGGCGGCGGCACCGGCAAGATCGGTGATCCAAGCTTCAAGGACGAAGCGCGCAAGCTGATGACCGACGAAGTGATCGCGGGCAACGTCGCGTCGATCAAGACGGTGTTCGAGCGCTTCCTCACCTTCGGCGATGGCCCGAGCGATGCGGTGATGGTCGACAACGCCGACTGGCTCGACCAGCTGGAATACATCCCGTTCCTGCGCGACATCGGCCAGCATTTTTCGGTCAACCGGATGCTGAGCTTCGATTCGGTCAAGCTGCGGCTCGACCGCGAGCAGTCGCTCTCCTTCCTCGAATTCAACTACATGATCCTCCAGGCCTATGACTTTCGCGAGCTGTCGCGGCGGCTGGGCGTGCGGCTCCAGATGGGTGGCTCGGACCAGTGGGGGAACATCGTCAACGGGATCGAGCTGACCCGGCGTGTCGACCGGCAGGAGGTGTATGGCGTCACCACCCCGCTCATCACAACGGCCGATGGCGGCAAAATGGGCAAGACGATGTCGGGCGCGGTCTGGCTGAACGAGGACGCGCTGCCCGCCTATGACTATTGGCAGTTCTGGCGGAACACGCACGACGCCGATGTTGGCCGGTTCCTCCGCCTCTTCACCGACCTGCCGCTGGACGAGATCGCGCGGCTGGAGGCGCTGGGCGGCGCCGAGATCAACGAGGCCAAGAAGATCCTGGCCGACGAGGCAACGGCGATGTGCCGCGGCCGCGACGCCGCCGTGCTCGCCGCCGAGACCGCGCGCAAGACCTTCGAAGAGGGCGCCGCTGGAGAGGCACTGCCCACCCATGCGGTGCCCGGCGGATCGATCGGCATCGTCGACGCGCTGGTCGCGCTCGGCTTCGCCGCGTCGAAGGGCGAGGCCCGCCGCCTCATCAAGGGTGGAGGCGCACGCGTTGATGGTGCGAAGGTTGAGGACGAGACGATGGTGATCGAGGTCGGCGAGGCCGGCCTGCGCATTTCATCCGGCAAGAAGCATCACGGGATGCTGACGCGCGGCTGAGTCGCCTAACCGCCCGTAAACCAGCTTCTTTTCCGCGCCGTTGACGGCGTCCATGCGATGGTGGCGGCCGGGGTAACGGGGGTGACAACGTGGCCTATTCAGGCGCGCAGCAAGCATTGGCGGACGGCAGGGCCGAGTGGCGCGACGAGGTCGAGCTGCCGGTGCGCGCCTTCGGTCCCGACGCGCGCGCGCTCCCGCTTCTTATCGTCAACCTCTCGCCACACGGCTTGATGGCGAGGTCCGAGGCGAGGCTGCGCGAGGGCGATCGCATTCGCGTGACGCTCCCCATCGTCGGTGCGATCGCGGCAGAAGTGCGTTGGTCGATCGACGGGCGGCTCGGCTGCCGCTTCGACAGTGGGCTCGACCGCGCAAGCTATTACGATCTGCTGGCGACGGTGCTCCGCCGCTGAGCCTCAGCCGCGGCGGACGAGGATGACGCCGCCGAGCACGATCAGCACGCCCGCGACCTTGACCCAGCTGATCGGTGCGCGCGGCAGGCCGATGAGACCGAAATGATCGATGACGAGTGCCGTCAGCAACTGGCTGGCGATCATGATCGTCAGCATAGACGCCAGGCCCAGCCGCGGCGCCGCAAACGCCGCCGCCGCGACGAAATACGCTCCGTACGCGCCGCCGACGAGCATCCACGGCCTGGCACCGCGCAAGGCCGCAAGCGGGGTGCGGTCGAAGCTCAACCATGCCGCGATCAGGATCACCGTGCCCACGGCGAACGAAACGAGCGCCGCGAGCGTCACCGACCCGATTGACCGCCCCAGCGCCGCATTGGTCGGCGACTGCGTGGCGAGCCCGACACCGGCGAGCAGCGCGGCAAGAATGGGGACGAGCGCGTTCATGGCGGCGGCGCTAGCGGATCAGTTCGCCACCGTCACCCCGGACGTGTGCCGGGCGACGGGTTAGGCCGTTCACCCTGATCGCAACAACGCCACCCCTGCATCCCGCTCGAACAGGTACAGCGCCAGCCGCGCCGCTTCCCCGCGAGCGCCCTTGAGGCCGCCGTCGCGGTCGACCAGCAGCCGCGCGTCCGCGTTCGCTACGGGCAGCAGTTCGCCCATCAGCTCGGGCGTCGCCAGCCGGAATGCCGCCTCGCCCGACTGGCGCGTGCCGAGCAATTCGCCCGCGCCGCGCAGTTCCAGATCGCGCTCGGCGATGACGAAGCCGTCATTGGTTTCCCGCATCAATGCCAGCCGCGCACGCGACGTTTCGCTGAGGCCCCCGCCGCGTAGCAGCAGGCAGATCGACTTGCCCCCGCCGCGCCCCACCCGCCCGCGGAGCTGATGTAGCTGAGCAAGTCCGAAACGGTCGGCATGCTCGATGACGATCAGCGTCGCGTTGGGCACGTCGACGCCAACCTCGATGACCGTCGTCGCCACGAGCACGCCCGCCTGCGCCGAGGAGAAGCGCGCCATCTCGGCATCTTTCTCGGGCGGTTTCATCCGACCGTGGACGAGCGCGACCGCGTCCTCGCCAAAGCGCTTGCGCAGCACCTCGGCGCGCATCTCCGCCGCCGCCATGTCGGACTTCTCGCTTTCCTCGACGAGCGGGCACACCCAATACGCCTGTCCCCCGCTCGCCAGATGCCGGCCGAGACCCTCGATCACCTCCGCCAGCCGGTCGTCTGACACGACGCGCGTCTCGATCGGCTCACGCCCCGGCGGCATCTCGTCCAGACGGCTGACGTCCATCTCGCCATATTGCGCCAGCGTCAGCGTGCGCGGAATCGGCGTCGCGGTCATGACGAGCAGGTGCGGCGGTCGCTCGGCCTTGGCCTGGAGCAGCATCCGCTGCGCCACGCCGAAGCGGTGCTGTTCGTCGACCACGACCAGGCCGAGGTCGCGGTACGTCACCGCCTCCTGAAAGATCGCGTGCGTGCCGATCAGGATGTCGATCTCGCCCGCCGCGAGACCCATCAGCGTTGCTTCGCGGACGCGGCCCTTGTCACGCCCGGTGAGAATGGCGACCCGCGCGATGCCCGAAAGCGTGCGCGAGAGGTTCTCGTAGTGCTGGCGCGCGAGGATCTCGGTCGGGGCGAGCAGCGCACCCTGCGCACCCGCTTCCGCCGCGATCAGCAGCGCCATCGTCGCCACCAGCGTCTTGCCCGATCCGACATCACCCTGGAGCAGCCGCAGCATCGGCCGCGGCTGGGCAAGGTCACCCTCGATCTCCGCCACCGTTCGCGACTGCGCGCCGGTGGGCGTGTAGGGCAGGTTCAGCCTGGCGCGCAGGCGTCCGTCGCCGACCAGCGCCCGCCCCCGCTTCGCCCGCGCCTCGCCGCGGACGAGCAGCAGCGCGAGCTGGTTGGCGAAGAGTTCGTCATAGGCGAGCCGATGGCGGGCCACGCCGTCGGCCGGGTCGGCATGAACGCGCGCCAGTGCATCCCGCCACGCCGGCCATTGCCGCTGTGCGAGCAGGCTCGGCTCGATCCATTCGGGCAGGTCCGGCGCGCGCTCGATCGCCTGCGCGGCGAAGTTCGCCAGGCGCTTGGAATTGATGCCTTCCGACTGCGGATAGATCGCCTCGCGCCCGCCGACCGTGTCCGCCTCCTCGGGCGGGACGACGATGTCGGGATGGACGATCTGCAACGCCTCGCCGTACGTTTCGAGCTTGCCGGAGACGAAGCGCGGCTCACCGATCGGGAACAGCTTCTTCACCCAGCCCGAGCCGCCACCGAAATAAGTGAGCGCGACGGCATTGCCCGCGCCGTCGGTCGCGATCGCCCGCGTCGGCCCGCGCCCGGACGAGCTGCGGATCTCGATCGCCGTCAGCGTGATCGCGATGACGCGACCGGCATCGGCAGGATTGAGTTCGTCGCGCCGCACCCGATCGACGAAGCCGGTCGGCAGGTGGAACGCCATGTCGACGACGCGCGCGATCTTCAGCCGCTCCAGCGGCTTCGCTAGCGTCGGCCCGACGCCCTTGAGCGACGTGATCTCTGCAAACAGCGGATTGAGCAATTCGGGTCTCATGCCTATCTCGCCCATACACCAGCCGACGGCCGCCGCCAGCGCCCGCCGGCTATTGTGCATTGGAGAAGCGCTTGGATCGCGAACACCGCCTCAAACGCCTGCGCTTTCGCGCCTGGCACCGCGGCACCAAGGAAGCCGACCTGCTGATCGGCGGCTTTTTCGACCGGCACCATGCGGGCTGGACCGACGCCGATATCGACCTGTTCGAGCGCCTTTTGGAGGAGCAGGACGTCGACATCATGGGCTGGGCCACGGGATCGCAGCCGGTCCCGCCGGAGTACCGCGGGCCGATGATGCAGGCGCTGGAAGCGCTCAACTACGTGCCGATCGCGGAGTAATAGCCCTCTCTCCTTCAGGGGAGAGGGTGGCCGAGCGAAGCGAGGTCGGGAGAGGGGCCGACCGGGCCGCCTGAACCGCCCCTCTCCCAACCCTCTCCCCTGAAGGGGAGAGGGCTTTCAGGAATACAATGCCCGACCTGTCCAAGATCCTCGCCGCCAAGGCCCCGCTCACCCTCTCGGGCGTGCCGAGCGGCTTTCTGCCCTCGCTGCTCGCCGATCTGACGCGAGCGGCGTCGGGTGGCGCGGTGTTCGTCGCGACCGACGACAACGAGATGCGCGCAATCGCCGCCACCGCGCCCTACTTCGCGCCCGAGATCGAGGTCATCCAGTTCCCCGCTTGGGACTGCCTGCCCTATGACCGCGCCAGCCCCTCGCTGCGCGTCATGTCGGAGCGGCTCGCCGCGCTTCAAGCGCTTCAGCAAAAGGCGACGCGCCCTCGCCTGTTCTTGACGACGGTCAACGCTGCGACGCAGCGCGTCCTTACCCGCTTTCGCATCCGCCAGCTCGTCGCGCGGCTCGCGCCGGGCGAGCGCATCTCGCTCGACAAGCTGACCGCCTTGCTCGCCGGCAACGGCTATGTTCGCACCGACACCGTCCACGACGCGGGCGAGTTCGCGATCCGTGGCGGCCTGGTCGACCTGTTCCCCTCGGGCGCGGAGGCGGCGCTTCGACTCGACTTCTTCGGCGACGAGATCGAGAGCGTCCGCACGTTCGACCCCGCCGACCAGCGCACCACCGGGCGGATCGACGGCTTCACGCTGCTCCCCGCCTCCGAAGCCTTGCTCGACGAGGATACGATCAAGCGCTTCCGCAGCCGCTATCGCGAGCGGTTCGGCGCGACCGCGACGGGCGATCCGCTTTATCAGGCGATCAGCGACGGTCGCCGGCTGGCCGGCATGGAGCATTGGCTGCCGCTGTTCGAGGACCGGCTGGAGACGCTGTTCGACCACCTGCCCGACGACGCCGTCATCGTCCGCGACGCCAACGCGATCTCCGCAGCCGAAGCGCGGTTCGAAGCGATCGCAGACTATCAGGCCAATCGCGTCCGCGCGCAGTCGAGCGACCCCGGCAGCTATCGCCCACTCGGTCAGGACCAGCTCTACCTCCTCGCCGATCAATGGGCTGCCAAGGTCGAGGAAGCGCCGGCGCACCTCGCCACCCCGTTCCGCGAACCCGAAAGCGCGCGCGTCCTCGACTTCGGCGTCGACGGCCCTCGCGACTTCACGCCCGAGCGGACCGCGCAGGCGAACGTCTATGAGGCCGTCGTTGCGCATGTCGAAAAGCTGAGGAAGGACGGCCGCAAGCCGATCCTCGCCAGCTATTCGATCGGCGCGCGTGAGCGGTTGATGGGCCTGCTCGCCGACCATGGCCTCAAGGGCGCAAAGACCGCCGAGAGCTGGCAGGAGGCGCTCGGCACCGCCGACACCAGCAAGAGCTTTGGCACGGCGCTGATCGTCCTGCCCCTTGACCACGGCTTCACCGCGCCCGGCGTCGCCGTCCTGACCGAGCAGGACATGCTCGGCGACCGGCTGGTCCGCCGCAAGAAGCGCAAGAAGTCGACCGACGCCTTTCTTGCCGAGCTCGCAACGCTGTCGCCCGGCGATCTCGTCGTCCATGTCGATCACGGCATCGGTCGGTACGAGGGGCTGACGCAAATCCCGGTGCAGAAGGCGCCGCACGATTGCGTCGCGCTCTCCTATGCCGGCGGCGACAAGCTCTACGTCCCCGTCGAGAACCTGGAAGTGCTCAGCCGCTACGGCTCGGGTGAAGAGGGTGCGAGCCTAGATCGTCTGGGCGGCGAGGGCTGGCAACGCCGCAAGGCGGCGATGAAGGAGCGCATCCGCGAGATCGCGGGCGAGCTCATCAAGACCGCCGCCAAGCGCGCGCTCCGCCCCGGCCAAGTGGCCGAGCCCGATACCGGCGGCTATCCCGCCTTCCTCGACCGCTTCCCCTATGAGGAAACCGAGGATCAGGATCGCGCCATCGACGACGTGCTGGGCGACCTCGGCTCCGGCAAGCCGATGGACCGGCTGATCGTCGGCGATGTCGGTTTCGGCAAGACCGAGGTGGCGCTGCGCGCCGCCTTTGTTGCGGCGATGGCAGGGCAGCAGGTCGCGGTCATCTGCCCGACGACGCTGCTCGCACGCCAGCACCACATGAACTTCACCGCGCGGTTCGAGGGGTTCCCGATCAACGTCGGCCGCATCTCGCGCCTCGTCCCCGCGGCCGAGGTCAAGAAGGTCAAGGACGGCCTCGCCGACGGCACGATCGACGTCGTCGTGGGCACGCACGCGCTGCTCGCCAAGGGTCTCGACTTCAAGCGGCTGGGCCTCGTCATCGTTGACGAGGAACAGCGATTCGGCGTCACCCACAAGGAGCGGCTGAAGGCGCTCAAGGCCGACGTCCACGTCCTCACCCTCACCGCCACACCGATCCCGCGCACGCTCCAGATGGCGATGTCGGGGTTGCGCGAGCTGTCGGTGATCCAGACGCCGCCCGTCGATCGCCTCGCGGTGCGGACCTACGTCATGCCGTGGGATCCCGTCGTCCTGCGCGAGGCTCTGCTGCGCGAGCATTATCGCGGCGGACAGAGCTATTTCGTCACGCCGCGGATCGCCGACCTGCCGGACATCGAGGAGTTCCTTCGCCGCGACGTGCCCGAGGTCCGCTACGTCGTCGCGCACGGCCAGATGGCGCCGAGCGAGGTCGAGGAGCGGATGTCCGCCTTCTACGACAAGAAGTTCGAGGTGCTGGTCTCGACCACCATCGTCGAGAGCGGGCTCGATATCCCGAGCGCAAACACGATGATCGTCAACCGCGCCGACAAGTTCGGCCTCGCCCAGCTGTATCAGCTGCGCGGCCGCGTCGGTCGCGCCAAGACGCGCGCCTATGCGTACCTCACCACCCCGCCCGAGCGGCTGATGACCGAGGCGGCGGAGAAGCGGCTGAAGGTGCTGTCCGACCTCGATTCGCTCGGCGCCGGGTTCCAGCTCGCCAGCCACGATCTCGACATCCGCGGCGCGGGCAACCTGCTCGGCGACGAGCAGTCGGGCCACATCAAGGAGGTCGGCTACGAACTCTACCAGGCGATGCTGGAAGAGGCGATCCTGGAGGCCAAGTCGGGCCGATCGAAGGACGAGGGCGATCTCGCGCCCGGCGACTTCAGCCCGCAGATCACCGTCGACGCGCCGATCATGCTGCCGGAGGATTTCATCCCCGATCTCGACCTGCGCATGGGTCTCTATCGCCGCCTCAACGAGGTCGAGGACCGCCGCGGGATCGAGGCCTTCGCCGCCGAACTGATCGACCGCTTCGGCAAGCTGCCGGAGGCGACCGAGAACCTGCTGGTGCTGATGGAGGCCAAGCTCAACGCCAAGACAGCCTGCATCGCCAAGCTGGACGTCGGGCCGAAGGGCGCGCTGGTCAGCTTCGCCAAGGATCACTTCCCCAACGTTGACGGGCTGATGGCCTATGTCGGCCGACTGGAAGGGACGGCAAAGCTGCGTCCGGACATGAAGCTGGTTGTCGCGCGGCCCTTCGCCACGCCCAAGGCGCGTCTCAACGCCGCGCTGCAGATCAGCCGGGGTTTGGCGAAGGCGGCGGGGTAATCGTGTCAAACCGTTCGTGCTGAGCCTGTCGAAGCACGTGTCCCGCAACACGCCCTTCGACAAGCTCAGGGCGAACGGTAGATGATGAGTTCGAGCGTCCCCCTACGGCCGGGGAATCACGCTCTCCATCTCGAACAGCCGGTCCACCTCCAGCACCAGTTCGCGCAGGTGGAAGGGTTTGGAGAGCACGCGCGCCTGCGGCATCGTCTTGCCCGCCTTCAGCGTGACCGCGGCAAAGCCAGTGATGAACATGACGCGCATGTCGGGCGCGATCTCGCTGGCGCGCTGGGCCAGCTCGATCCCGTCCATCTCGGGCATGACGATGTCGGTGAGCAGCAGGTCGAACGGCTCGCTTTCGATCAGCGGCAGCGCCGCCGTCCCGCGATCCACGGCACTGACGAGATAGCCCGCACGTTCCAGCGCGCGCGTCAGATAGTCGCGCATCACCGTATCGTCTTCCGCGAGCAAGATTCGGTACATTGCCACCCCTATGTCGAGGCGACCGTGTATGAGCGAAGCCCTTAAGATTTTCCAGACGAAGGCAGCCTCATGCGACGGGCCGATTGCGGCGGCGGGCGTCGGCGCCTAGCGTGGTCGAAGTGCCGAACCCTCCCAGCTTCGATCGACATGGCTCCGCCGACCCCGTCTCCCCGGTGGTGGTGTCCGTGCCGCATGCCGGCCGCGACTATCCCGAGGCGCTGATCGCCGCGCTGCGCGTGCCGGTAGCGGCATTGCTGCCGCTGGAGGACCGCCACGTCGACGCGATCGCACGCGCGGCGCATCGCGACGAGACGATGCTGATCGCGCGCCGTCCGCGCGCCTGGATCGACCTCAACCGCCATGAGCGCGAGCGCGATCCGCTGGTCGACGAGGGCGCCGCCGCGACGACGCAGCCGCAGCCGTCGATCAAGCTGCGCAGCGGGCTGGGGCTCGTTCCGAGACGGTCCGGACCGGCGGGTGATCTGTGGCGCGCGCGCTTCTCGGGCGCCGCGATCGAGCGTCGCATCGCGGAGGATCACCGACCCTATCATACGGCGCTCAGCGAGGCGCTGGCAGCGGCGCACGCGCGGTTCGGCGTCGCGGTGCTGATCGACCTGCACTCGATGCCCACTCTCGGCGGCGATGGCGCGCAGGTGGTGCTCGGCGACCGCTTCGGCCGCGCGTCGGGCGGCGCCTTGATGGCGCTGGCGGAGGCGACGGCGCGCGCTCACGGCCTCCGCGTCGCGCTCAACGCGCCCTATGCCGGCGGGCACATCCTCGAACGGCACGGCGATCCTGCCCGCGGCATTCATGCAATCCAGGTCGAAATCGACCGGCTGCTCTATCTCGATCCGATGACGCTGGAGCCGGGACCCGGCGTTTCCCGCATCGCGGCGATGGTGCGCGCGATGATTGACGCGCTCGCCGACGCCATCCTCCCCCGCCTTGCCGCTGCCGAATAGGCAATAAAAAACCAGCTGGTGCTGAAAGCACCAGCTGGCCAAGGTTCAGGGAGGAGACACACCCGAAGGTGTGTCGCACGGCCCAGCGAAAGGGGGGACACTGAACCGTACCATTCGAATATAGGGACCGGGCACGAGCGTGCAAGGGTCGCCGATCGGATTTTTCGCGGGCGCTGAACGCAAACGCCCCGGATCATCGCTGATCCGGGGCGGTTCGTGGCAGGGCGCGTTTGCGCCGCCGATCAGTTGACCGCGAGCGGCACCGGCTGCTGCGGCATCTTGCCCTGGCGCATCTGCTTGCCGAACAGGTCGCGCATCAGGCTGAGCGAGAACAGGTGCGCATAGACGAGCGGCAGCATGCCCGACTGCTGCATCTTGCGGAGCTGGTCGCCGCGCATCTCGTTGAGCTTGGCCTCGTCGACCATCTGGAAGCCGCGATAGACGAAGGGCTGCGCGCCCTCAGGCTGGATCGAGATCTCGCCGTCCATCAGCAGGCCCTGCTCCTTGAGCTCGGCCATGAACGCGCTGGTGCGCTGGCCGGCCTGCTCGAACTGCTCGGCAAAGCTCAGGATGCCGCGCGTCAGCTCGGTCGGCTCGCCATTCTCAAACAGCTTCTCGCCCTCCTCGAACGCGCCGATCGTGTCGGACGTCGGGTCGAAGCAGAGCGACAGCTCCTCGCTGTCCGGACGCAGCCGCGCGAGCATGTACGGATAGCGGCGGACATAGGCCGGGATGTACGTCTCGTCGTCCAGCAGCTTGCCTTCGGCGTCGAGGAAGGTGTTCACCCCCTCGTTCAGGCCCATCAGCGCCAGCGGCACGGGATCGTCGCCGACTGAGAACACGATCGGCATCCGACGCTGCACCAGCGGGAACTCCTCCACTGTCAGCGGCACCGCATGATGGTTGGCCAGGAACGGCGCGGTGCTCGACGGGCGCACGCGGAAATCGGCATGCTGCGCGCTCGAAAGCGGCTCGAGCTGATTGTAGAATAGCGGAAGCTGTGCCTGCGGCGCGCTGGCCATGATACTCTCCTGAGAATCCAAATCGACGTGATGGAACTTTTTGGAACGACGCGCGCGTCTAAGTCGCGGCGCCGCCGCGCGCAAGGTTGACGAGCTTTCCGGGATTGAAAAGCCCCGCCGGATCGAACGCGGATTTTATCGCGCGAATGGCGGCCAACCGCGACGGCGGGCCCAAACGCTCAAGCTCGCCAAGCTTCATCTGCCCGATGCCATGCTCGGCGGAAATCGATCCGCCCGCCGCGACGACAAGATCGTGGACCATGCGCGTCGCCGCCGGCGCCATCTCCGCATACCAGCGTTCGGCGCTCATTCCCGCAGGCGCGCGCACGTGGAAGTGGACGTTGCCGTCGCCCAGATGCCCGAAGCCGCTGGCATGCGTGCCGGGAAACGCCCCCTCCAGCGCGGCCGCTGCCTCGACCATGAAGCGCGGCATGACGGGCACGGGCACCGAGATGTCGTGCTGCGCCGCCGGCCCCGCCGAGCGCTCGGCCTCCGATAGCGAGTCGCGGATGCGCCAGAACGCCTCTGCCTGCGCCTCGCTCACGGCGACGACCGCGTCGGCGACCAGGCCGGCCTCGATCGCCGCCGCAAGCTGGGCTTCGAGCATCTCGGCCAAGGATGCGTGCGGATCGCCGCTCGCCGCCTCGATCAGCACGTGCCAGTCATGCCGGCCGGGAAGCGGCATCCGCGTGCCTGGAATGTGCTCGATGACGAGCGCCAGCGAAGAGCCGGGCACGATCTCGAAGCTCTCGATCGTGTCGGTCGCGGCTTCCAGCCGGCGCAGCAGCGCCAATGCATCGTCCGGGCTGGCGAGGCCCGCCCACGCGACGGCTCGCGTGCGCACCGCCGGCACCAGCGTCAGCGCCGCCGCCGTGACGATGCCGAGCGTCCCCTCCGCGCCGATCAGCAGCTGATTGAGGTCGTAGCCGCGATTGTCCTTCTTCAGCGCCGACAGGCCGTCATGCACCGATCCGTCGGGCAACACCGCCTCGACCCCCGCAACCAGCCGCCGCATCGTCCCGAAGCGCAGCACCTGCGTCCCACCCGCATTGGTCGAAACCAGCCCGCCGATCGTCGCGGACCCTCGCGCGCCCAGCGTCAGAGGAAAGCGCATCCCCTCGCCCAGCGCCGCGTCGTGCAGCGTCGCCAGGATCACGCCAGCCTCCGCCACCGCCTGCCCCGCTGACGCATCGATCGAGCGGATCGCGCGCATCCGCCGCGTCGACAGGATCAGCGCCGAGCCGTCGGCAGGCGGCGTCGCGCCGCCGACCATCGAGGTATTGCCCCCCTGAGGCACCACCGCGACGCCCAGGTTGCGCGCCGCGCGCACGATTTCGGCCGTTTCCGCGGTGCTCGCGGGCGAAAGGATCGCGGGCGCCACCCCCCGATAGCGGCCGCGCCAGTCGGTGAGCCACGGGCCGATATCGGCGGGATCGGTCGTCACCGCACGGTCGCCGCCGATGCGGTGGGCTGTCTCGATCAGGTCGGTCTGGGCTGGCGTCATGGTGTGTGCGCCGTTAGCATGGCTCCTGACGGGGGGCCAATTCATCGCACGTTCAAGCCGGGCGGGTGATGGATTGTTCGACGCGTAGATGGTGAGCTTGTTGATCGATCCCCTGTTGTTCCTGCTGCCGCTGATGCTCGCGCCCGACACGGCCCTCCAGGCCCAGGTCGCGCGCGCCGCACCGCCGCCCGGCATGCGGGCGCAGATCCGCATCGAGCGTCACGTCATCGTCCGCGTGCCGCGCATGAGCATGGCGCCCGGCGTCGTCTCGACCGCAGCGACCGCAGCCCCCCTTCCGCCGATCAGCTGGACCGAGCATCGTGCCGAGCAATGTGTCCCCGTCGCATCGCTGGCCGCCGCGTCGATCACCCGGCCCGACAGCGTCGACCTGGTCCTGTCGGGCGGGCGCCGGATGCGCGCACGGTTGAGCGACGACTGTCCCGCGCTCGGTTTCTATTCGGGCTTCTACCTGCGTCCGCCCGCGGATGGACAGATCTGCGCCAAGCGCGACTCGATCCGTTCGCGCAGCGGCGGCGAGTGCCGGATCAAGGGCCTTAGGACGCTCATTCCGTCGCGCTGAGCGCGGCTTTACTTGACTTTTCGCCCGAAATCCGCAAGCGGCGATCACAATCCGCGGCCGCGATCTTCGGGGCTGCATTTCCGGACATTTGCATGAACTTTGCCGATCTCGGCCTGTCTGACGAACTGCTTCGCGCCGTCAACGAGTCTGGCTATACCGAGCCGACGCCGATCCAGGCGAGCGCCATCCCCTCCGTCCTGATGATGCGCGACCTGATCGGCATCGCCCAGACGGGTACGGGCAAGACCGCCAGCTTCGTCCTTCCGATGATCGACATCCTGGCCCAGGGTCGCACGCGCGCGCTGATGCCGCGCAGCCTGATCCTGGAGCCGACGCGGGAACTCGCCGCGCAGGTCGCCGAGAATTTCGAGAAGTACGGCAAGTACAACAAGCTTTCGATGGCGCTGCTGATCGGGGGCGTCCAGATGGGCGACCAGATCAAGGCGCTGGAAAGGGGCGTCGACGTCCTGATCGCCACCCCCGGCCGCTTGATGGACCTGTTCGAGCGCGGCAAGATCCTGCTGACCGGCTGCGAGCTGCTCGTCATCGACGAGGCGGACCGCATGCTCGACATGGGTTTCATCCCCGACATCGAGACGATCTGCTCCAAGCTGCCCAAGTCGCGCCAGACGCTGCTCTTCTCCGCGACGATGCCGCCGCCGATCAAGAAGCTTGCCGACAAGTTCCTGAGCAATCCCAAGACGATCGAGGTCGCCCGTCCCGCGACCACGAACACCAACATCACCCAGCGCCTGGTTCCCGTCCGCGCGGACAAGAAGCGGGAGGCGCTGCGCACCCTCTTGAAGGCGGAGGACGTTCGCACCGCGATCATCTTCTGCAACCGCAAGACCACAGTGCGCGAGCTCAACAAGTCGCTGCGCGCCAATGGCTTCGCCTCCAGCGAGATCCATGGCGACATGGACCAGCCGGCGCGTCTGGCCGAGCTCGACCGCTTCAAGCGCGGGGACGTTAACATCCTCGTCGCCAGCGACGTCGCGGCGCGCGGCCTGGACATCAAGGGCGTCAGCCACGTCTTCAACTTCGACGCGCCCTGGCATCCGGACGACTATGTCCACCGCATCGGCCGCACCGGCCGCGCGGGGGCCAAGGGTTCGGCCTTCACCTTCGTCACCAGCGAAGATGCCGAGAACATCGCCAACATCGAGAAGCTGACCGGCCAGACGATCGAGCGCATCGCCGTGCCGAGCGCGCCGTCCGCTGCCGAAGCGGCGCCCGAACCGCGCGAGGAACGCCCGCGCCGCGAACGCGAGCCCCGCCGCGAGCGTGAACCCCGCCGTGAGCGCGCGCCCGAAGCGCGCCAGGAAGCCGAACCCCGCCGCGAGGCCGAACCGCGCCGCGAGCGCGATGCGCGCCGCGAGCCGGCGCCGGAACTGCGCGGCGAGCGCGGCGGTCGCCGGGATCGCCGCCGCGACCGCGACGAGGATCATGACGATGGCGGCTGGAACGGTCCCGTTCCCGCCTTTCTCGAAGTCGCACTCGGCCGCTGAGGCGCGGCGTGGCGGACGAGGGGTTCGAGCGGGTTCCACCCGCCGCGATCGAGACGCCCTGCATCCTCGTCTGCATGCTCGACGTCCAAAGTGGGCTCTGTCTCGGCTGCTATCGCACGGGTGAGGAGATCGCCGGCTGGACGGGCTATTCGCCCGAACGGCGAAGCGCGATCATGGCGGCGCTCCCAGTCCGACGGTCCGAACATCACTCGTAATTTTTCGTTTCTGGGCCGCTCGCTCTAACCGATCGATAACCAGCGACACGATAGCGTTCGCGGGTGACGAGCGACCCGACCATTCCGATTGCCCGCGTGCGGATCGATGTCCGCGCGCTTCTTGGCCTCAAGGAAACGACCGACCCGGTCGACTGGTCGCGCATCCGCGCCGCACAGCTCAACACCAGCGTGCAACTCGCACTGATGCTGCTGGCCGCCAATACGCTATGTGCCGGTGTCCTCACCGTCTTTCTGGCCGGGCAGTTCCCCTGGTGGCAGCGCGTCGCATGGGGCACGCTCGTCGTCGCCGTCGCGCTCGGCGTCGTGTTCCGCCGCTTGTCCAGCCACAACCGTGCGCGCGTGGCCGCCACGCTGCGTGACGTGCGCCAGACCGCGCTGGACGGCGCGGCACTTGGCCTCGTCTGGGCGGTCGCGCCCTTGTGGTTCGGCCCAAACACCGGCGGTGATGCGGCGATCGGTTTGTGGATCACGCTCGTCATCCTGATGACCGCGACGGCGGTGTCGATGGCCTCGCTCCCGCTCGCGACGATCGTCTTCCTCACCATTCTGGGCGGCGCGATGGCGCTGTCGCTCGCGATTTCGGCGCATGTGGCCGCGGGCGCGGCGGCACTGCTGTTCGCGGGTCTGCTCGGCGTGGCCTGCTACGGCCGCAGCCGCGGGCTGGCCGTCACCCACGCCCAGGCGCTCGCGCTCTCCGAACGCGACGAGACCGTCAGCCTGTTGCTCCGCGAGTTCGAGGAAAGCGCTGCCGACTGGCTGTGGGAAATCGACGCGCAGCGCCGCGTCGTGCGCGCCAGCCCCCGTTTCGCGCTTGCCGCCGGGCTGGAACCGCGCGCGATCAACGGCCTTCCGTTCCTTCAGGTGCTCGCCGGGCGGGACTGGGAAACGGGCAAGTTCGCCGCCGGCCTCCACACGCTCGCCGACAAGCTCAAGGCGCGCGAGGCATTCCGCGACCTGCTGCTTCCCGTCGTCGTCGCGGGCGAGCAACGCTGGTGGCAGATCGCCGCCAATCCCCGCCATGACGAAGCCGGCGCGTTCATCGGCTTTCGCGGTGTCGGCAGCGACGTGACGGAAGCGCGCCAGACCAGCGACCGCATCAATCGCCTGGCCCGCTACGACGCGCTCACCGGCCTTCCCAACCGCCTGCTCATCAACGAGGCGCTGGCGCATGCGATGGCGGAGGCCGACAAATGGGGCTCGCGCTGCGCGTTCATGATGATCGACCTTGATCGGTTCAAGGCGGTCAACGATTCGCTTGGCCACCCGGTCGGCGACCGTCTGCTCGGCCGAGTCTCCGAACGCCTTCGCCAGATGATGACGGAGAACGAGATCATCGGCCGCCTGGGCGGTGACGAGTTCGCCGTGGTCGTCCGCGACGCGCGCGATACCGAGCGGCTCGAGACGCTCGCCCGCACGATCATTGCCAAGCTGTCGGTGCCGTACGAGGTTGACCAGAACACGCTCTATATCGGCGCCAGCGTCGGCCTCGCGATCGGTCCGCGCGACGGGCGCACGGCGGAGATGCTGATCCGCTCGGCCGACCTCGCCCTCTATCGATCGAAGGATGCAGGCGGCGGCGTCTTCCACACCTATGAACCGCAACTCCATGTCGCCGCCGAGGAGCGCCGCGTCCTAGAGATCGCGCTTCGCAATGCGCTCCAGAACGACGAACTCCACCTCAACTTCCAGCCCGTCGTCGATGCCGCCACCGCGCGGCTGACCGGGTTCGAGGCGCTGCTGCGCTGGACCCATCCCGAACTCGGGCCGATCAGCCCGGCGAAGTTCGTGCCGCTGGCTGAGGATGCGCGCCTGATCGCGCCGATTGGCGAATGGGTGCTCCGCCACGCCTGTGCCGAGGCGTCGCGCTGGGACGACGACATCCGCATCGCCGTCAACGTTTCGCCGGAGCAGCTCCACAACCCCGCCTTCGTCTCCGTCGTCGCCCAGGCGATCGCGCAATCCGGCATCTCGCCCGACCGGTTGGAGCTCGAGGTGACCGAGAGCGTCTTCCTTCGCGAAGGGACAGGCGCGCTCAAGGTGCTCGAGCACATTCTCGAGCTCGGCTGCCGCCTCAGCCTCGACGATTTCGGCACCGGCTATTCCTCGCTCGGCTATCTTTCGCGCACGCGCTTCTCGACGATCAAGGTCGACCGGAGCTTCGTCCAGGCCGCCGCCACCGGCGGGCGCGAGGCCACGGCGATCATCCGCGCGGTCGTCGCGCTCGCCGACTCGCTCGGCATGACGACCACGGCCGAGGGCGTCGAGACCGAGCAGGAGCACGCGATCGCCAGCGCGCTCGGCTGTGGCAAGGTCCAAGGCTTCTATTTCGGCCGCCCGCTTCCCGTTGCCGAGGCGCGAATCCTCGCCACCCGGCGCAGGCGCGGCGAAAGTGTCGCAGCCTGACTTGCCGCCGCCGCGCACCCGCGCTAAAGGCGCGCACCGGCTCGTAGGAGTGTAGCTCAGTTGGTAGAGCATCGGTCTCCAAAACCGAGGGCCCACGGTTCGAGTCCGTGCACTCCTGCCAGCCGGTAATTTCCATCAGCGCCGGCCCACCGCGTTCAAGCTGGCGCAAGGCATGATGGGCCAAGAGCCGGCTCCAAGCTTCAGGGAGCCGCGTATGTCCGACCTCATCCCCGTTTCGCCGTCGCGGCGCCGTCTGCTCGGCCTGATCGCCGTTGCGCCGGTTGCAGTCGTCGCGGCGTGCTCGACGCCGATCGGCACGCTGTCGCCCGAGGAGGGCGTGCGGCGCCTGCTCACCTTGTCGAGCCAGGCAGCGTTCGCGCGGCTGATCCAGCCCGGCGGCTTCTACGATGACCAGCTCACCCGGCTGACGGTGCCCGATGCGGCGAATGGCCGCGGCGGCGCGGTGCTCGCCGCGGTGCTGCGGACCGACGCGGTGCAGCGGCGCATCGCGATCGCGGTGAACGACGTCGCGGTCGACGCTGCCGATCGTGCGACGCCGCTCGTCATGGACGCGATAAGCCGCATGACGTTCTCCGACGCGCTGGCAATTCTGCGTGGCGGCGGATCGCCGGCAACCGACCTGCTCCGCCGCGAGACCGGCGGCGCGCTGGTCGATGCGATGTTCCCGGAGATCAGCGCGGGGCTTCGCGGCGACGCGTTCGAGATCCTGACCGCCGCGCTCGGCGCCCGGTCGGGCTTCGACCTTGGCGGCATCGCCACGTCGCTGTCCCGGCAGGCAAGCGACTCGATCTTTCGCGCGATCGGCCGCGAGGAAGCCGCGTTCCGGGCGGACCCGCGCCGCACCCGCGATCCGCTGCTGATCGCGCTTTTGTCGGGCGGGCGCTTCTAGCGCGCTTCCAATCGGCGGTGTTCGCAGGCAGGATCGCCGCCATGTCGTCCGATCCCCGAACCGTCGCCTTCATCGTCGAACAGGCCGGCGGCCCGTCGGGCGATGTCACCGCCCGCGCGATGTTCGGCGAATACGGCCTGTACCTCGATGGCAAGATGGTCGCGCTGGTGTGCGACGACCAGCTTTTCGTGACGCCGACGGGCGCCGGCCGCGCGCACGCACCCGATGCCGGCGAGGGGTCGCCCTATCCCGGTGCCAAGCCCCACCTCCTCATCGACGAGGCGCATTTTGACGACGGGGACTGGTTAGCGGAGCTGTTCCGTATGACCGCCGCCGAGCTGCCGATGCCCAAGCCAAAGGCAAAGCGGAAGCCGAAGGCAGCGGGTTAGACCAGCCTGCGGGCAGCGGCCCTCACGCGCTTAGTAAGTGACGATCTTCACCTTGTCGCCGGCGCGTACGGTGTCGCCCTGGCCGAGCCGGTTGAGCACCTGAAAGCGTTCGAGCGGCACATCGGTATAGGCCATGCGCCGGGCCAGCGTGTCGACCGTCTCCCCGGCCTTGACCGTCACCACGCGCACATAGCGGGGGCGCGCGGCCTGCGTGTCGGCCGCAGTCATCCGGCGGAAGGACGAGATCATCGGGTCGAACGCGGCGGCGCCGCGCCCTGCAGGGGTCACGATCGCGAAGTGATAGGCGCGCTTCGCATCGGGCGCATAGGCGACGATCGTCACGTCGACCTGCTGTTGCCCCGACGTGCCACGCACCGTCGTGACGGCAGCGGGAAAGCCGCCGATCGTCGTCCGCTCGATCGATGGCTGCGCGTTCTGCGCGCCGAGCCCCGACAGCGCGGTCGCCACATAGCGCTCCAGATTGCCGTCATAGGCGGCGGAGGCGAACTGTGCCTGGCCGCCCTGCCCGCTGATGCTCACCGCCTTGGCGCCGTTCTGCATCGTGTAGCCCTGGGGCGCGGTGAAGGCGACGCGGCCCGGCGGATAGAGGAACGACTGCCCCTCGATCATGCCCTGCGCCGGATCGTCGCCGTACATCATGCCATCGATCGCCGCGAGAAAGGCATCGCGGTTGCGTGTCCCCGTCCCCTGGCCCGCCTGCCGCGCGGCGCGCTCGACGCGGGCGCCCGGATCGGGGTGCGTGCTCGCCCAGGCCGGCGTCGCCCGCGCATCGCCGCGAAGCTGCTGCTCCAGCGCCGTCTGCGACGCCAGCGCATCCAGCATCGATGCCATCGCCTCGGTGTCATAGCCCGCGCGGCGGAGATAGTTGATGCCGAGATCGTCCGACTGCGTCTCCTGGCTGCGCGAGTAGCCGAGCGTCAGGAGTTGCGCCCCCGTGCCGACGCCGCGGCCGAGCAGCTGGCCGAACCCCGAATTCCCCGCCACCGCGCCGACCGCCAGCTGACCCAGCGCACCCAGGATCGAGTTACGCTGTGCCACCCGCTGGCGCGACTGGCTGTGCCGCGCGGCGACGTGGCCGACCTCGTGCCCCAGCACCGCGGCCAGTTCCGCCTCGTCGTTCATCAGCGCGAGGAGCTGACGCGTCACGTAGATATAGCCACCGGGGATCGCGAAGGCGTTATTGACCGAGCTGTTGAGCAGCGTCACGTCGAACGCGCCGGGATCGGACGACAGGCCCGACTGGGTGGCGATCTTCCGGCCGACCCCCTCGACATAGGTCGCCGTCCGCCCGGTCATCGCGCCGCCATATTCGGCGACGATCCCGGCATTGGCTTGCTGCCCCTGCTGTCGCTCGGCGGGCGTGATCGCCGCCGCCTGTCCCGATGCGGCCGCCGCGGCAGGGCGCTGGCGCTGAGCCGTCGCAGGCGTGGTGGCAAGGGCGATCGCCGAAGCGGCGACGATCCAGCGGCGGTCGATCATGCTCTTCTTCATGCCCCCGCCAACGCCGCCCCCACGCGACGGTTCCGAAACGATCCGCGCCGCGCCGTTCGCCGCGCGCCCCTCTTGTCGGGCTGGCCGCGGGCCGCTATGTCACCGGCTCAATCCGACAATCTGGATGGACCGCACCGCACCCCCACAAGGGAACGGGCAGCGGGCCCATGCCCGGATCGCCGGCATCGCAGTGAGGAACAGGACCCGTGGCCAAGACGACCCCAGTCGAGTTCATGCGCCAGGTGCGCGCCGAAACCGCCAAGGTGGTGTGGCCGACCCGGCGCGAGACGGTGATGACCGCGGTGATGGTCGTCATCATGACCTCGCTGCTCGCGATCTTCTTCCTTGGCGTCGACACCTTCTTCGATTCGCTCGTCAAGTTCCTCCTCTCGCTCGCCCAGTAAGGACAAAAGCAAATGGCGCGCTGGTACATCATCCACGCTTATTCGGGCTTTGAGAACAAGGTCCGCGACTCGATCATGTCCGAAGCCGCCCGCATGGGCCTCGAGCAGCTGGTCGAGGCGATCGAGGTGCCGACCGAGCAGGTCACCGAAGTGCGCCGCGGCAAGAAGATCCAGGCCGAGCGCAAGTTCATGCCCGGCTACGTCCTCGCCAAGCTCCAGCTCAACGACGACGTCTATCACCTCGTCAAGAACACGCCCAAGGTCACGGGCTTCCTGGGTTCGTCGGGCAAGCCGCAGCCGGTCAGCGATGCCGAAGCCGCGCGGATGCTGAATTCGAAGGAAGAAGCCGCCGCTGCGCCCAAGCAGAAGATCAAGGTCGATTTCGAAATCGGCGATTCGGTCAAGGTGCTCGACGGCCCGTTCGCCAGCTTCAACGGCATGGTCGAGGAGCTCGACTTCGACAAGGCCAAGGTCAAGGTGTCGGTGTCGATCTTCGGCCGCGCCACCCCGGTCGAACTCGACTTCGAGCAGGTCGAGCGCAGCAAGTAAGAGCATACGCCACCCACCGACCGTTCGTGCTGAGCCTGTCGAAGCACGGTCCTTCTTTTCTCAAGGGTAGAAGAGAAAGGCATCGCTTCGACAAGCTCAGGGCGAACGGACGGGGATGAGCGCTCGGCTCCGCTAGAGAGAGGAAGCCTCACATGATCCTGTCCGACCGCTGGATCCGCGACGCGGCGCGCGGCGGCATGATCGAACCCTTTGTCGAGGCCCAGCGGCGCGAGGGCTGCATCAGCTACGGCCTGTCCTCCTACGGCTATGACGCGCGCGTCGCCGACGAGTTCAAGATCTTCACCAACGTCGACAATGCGCTGGTCGATCCAAAGGACTTCGCCGCCAACAGCTTCGTCGATCGCAAGACCGACGTGTGCATCATCCCGCCCAACAGCTTCGCCCTCGCCCGCACCGTCGAGTATTTCCGAGTGCCGCGCGACGTGCTCGTCATCTGCCTCGGCAAGTCGACCTATGCGCGGTGCGGGATCATCGTGAACGTGACGCCGCTCGAACCCGAATGGGAGGGGCACGTCACGCTCGAATTCTCGAATACCACCCCGCTCCCGGCCAAGATCTACGCCAACGAGGGCGCGTGCCAGTTCCTCTTCCTCAAGGGCGACCAGCCCTGCGAGACGAGCTATGCCGATCGTGCGGGGAAGTACATGGGCCAGCGCGGGGTCACGCTGCCGAGGCTTTGAGAGCTGTGCGCCGCCTTGGGGAATTGCCTTCCGCCCTTTCGGTCGGTGCGCTCAGCGCTGCTAGCGGTGAAGCACAGGCGGGCTACCGCGCGCTCGTCGCGAGCAAGAACATCGCGTTCGCCAGAGCAGACAGGCTAACGCTGAAATCAGATCGGTAAACGGCAGGGCGCGGCTTGTTCGCGCGCCCTGCCCTTAGGCTCACCGCATCGCCATTCGCTGGCGTTCGAGCTTCACCATCCCGCGCTTGGCGATGACATGCGAATCCTGCGCGAAGTCGGGACGCAGCAGCAGCGACACGTTCTCGGCCGCGAGCGCACGATCGTACATCGTCTGCGCGGCGTCGAGCCGGTTGGTGCGCGCGTAGATCGCGGCCAGGTTGATGAGCAGTTCGGGCTTGGTCGGCTCCAGCGCGAGCTGAGCGCGCAGCGACGTCTCGGCCTCTGCAAACTGGCCGGCCTCGATGGCGTTGTGCGAATAGGGATCTGGCCGGTCCTGCGCAGCGGCCGATACCGCCGGAACCCCCAGCATCGCCGCGACAATGATCACCTTGAGCGCGCGCATGTCGTCATCCTCCTCGTGTCTGTTCCGCGTCACTTCTGTGACACTTCCATGACATGCGCGTTTCGGTTTGATGACGCAATAGGCTGAGAGCGTTCAGCGATCCTGGATCAGTACGATTGCAGAACGCGCATTTCGCAGGCGCAAAAAAGAGGCGGCCGAAGCCGCCTCTGTCTCGTTGCCAATCCTGACGGATCAGAACTCGCGATACTGCTCGTTGCCGATGAAGCCGAGCTTGGTCACGTTCGCGCGCTTCACGATCGCCAGAACCTGATCGACGCGCTCATACTTAGCCGCCGCGTCAGGCTGGAAGTGCAGCTCCGGCTGGGGCGACATCTGGGCCGTCTGGTCGAGATACTGGGTCAGCGTGACGTCGTTGACCGGCGCGCCGTTCCAGGTCGTGCCGCCCTGCGGGTCGATCACGATCTTGTTCTTGACCGGGTCAACCTCGGGCTGGTTCTGGTTGTCAGAGTTCTGCGGCAGGTCGACCTTCACCGCGTGCGTCTGAATGGGGATGGTGATGATGAACATGATGAGCAGAACGAGCATGACGTCGATCAACGGCGTCGTGTTCATTTCACCCATCGGCTCACCGTCTTCGGAGCCGCCGCTCATTGCCATGGTCTAATCTCCTGAAGCTTCCGCCGTATTACGCGCGGCGGAAGTTCGTGCCCGCCGGGGGCTCTGAAATGAAGCCGACCTTCACGAAACCGGCCTGCTGCATCTGATAGACGGTGCCGCCGATGCACTTGTACGGCGTGTTCACGTCGCCGCGAATATGCACCTCGGGAATGTCGTCCGGCGTGATGTTGCTGCCGAGCCGGTCGACGACGCCCTTGAGGTTCGCGACGGCGCGATCGAGCAGTTCCTGGCTGTTGACGCGCGTGAGGTTCCAATAGACCTCGCACGTGCCGTCGGCCGCACCGCGGACGGCGAGGTTGATGTTTTCGGGCTTGGTCGTGGTCGGCTCGAATTCGACCTTGGGCAGTTCCACCTCAACCGATTGCAGCACCACGGGCACCGCGATCAGGAAGATGATGAGGAGCACCAGCATCACGTCCACGAGCGGCGTGGTGTTGATGTCCGACATTGGCCGTTCGTCGCCGCCGTCGCCTACGCTCATCGCCATTTGCGCATTCCTATCCTTGTCTCAACTCCGGCGGCTCGAGCGGCCGGGGGTGCGGCGCCCGTTCCAGAGGAAACGGACGCCGCCCGAACCCGATCGTTCTTAGCCGCGGGTCTGCGCGCCGCCGACCTGGCCGGCGGTGGCCGAAGGCGCAGCGGCCTTCGGAGCAGCCGCGGGCGAAGCCTTCGGCGTGCCGGCCGCCGTCGTCAGCGACGGGCGAACCGCACCGTTCGACGCGAGGTAGCCGAGCACGGCGGTCGAGAAGGCCGACAGGTCCTCGGCGATCGCCTTATTACGGCGCTGCAGCCAGTTGTACGAAAGCACGGCGGGAACGGCGACGGCCAGACCCAGCGCGGTCATGATGAGCGCCTCACCGACCGGACCGGCGACCGCGTCGATCGACGCCTGACCCGACATGCCGATCTTGATGAGCGCGCGGTAGATGCCGATCACGGTACCGAACAGACCGATGAACGGCGCGGTCGCACCGACGGTCGCCAGGAAGGCGAGACCGCCACCCAGCTTCGAGTTGATCGCCGCTTCCGAACGCGCGAGCGAGCCGTGCAGCCAGTCATGCGCCTCGACCGGATCGGTCAGCTTCGAGTGCTGCTCCTGCGCCTCGATGCCGTCGTCGACGAGCTGGCGATAGGCCGAGTTCTTGTCGAGCTTCGCCGCGCCTTCACGCAGGCTGTTCGTGCGCCAGAACTCGGCGCGGACGCGCTTCGCCTGGTTCATGATCTTCTGCTGCTCGAACAGCTTGGTGAACAGGATGTAGAACGACACGACCGACATAATGACCATGATCGCGAACGTGCCCTGCGCGATGAAGCCGCCCTGCTCGAGCGCGGCCATCAGGCCGTAGGGGTTTTCGCCTTCGGCCGCGGGCGCGGCGGCAAGGATGGTGGTGAGCATGTTCAGGTAGATCCTCTGGAAAAGGTGTTGGGGCCGGTCCGGGCCGAAGCCCGGACCCGAAGGTCGTCAGCTTTCAGGCAGGCGCCACACGACGCGGCGCGATGCCGTCGACGCGATCGGATTGCCGCTTTGGTCGAGCGCGGGCGAGTAACGACCGCGACGCGTGATCGCGCGGCAGGCGGCATCGTCCAGCGCCTTGGAACCGCTCGACGAGGTCACGCGGCAGTTCTCGACACGGCCCTGCGTGCTGATCGTCCACGCGATACCGGTCGTACCCTGCTCCTCGGCACGGATCGCGCTAGGCGGATAGTCGTCCTGCGAGATCCAATCGGCGGGGTTACCCTTCGCACCCGCGGCCTTGTTCACCACCGGCGCGGGCGGCGCAGGGGGCGCGACGGGCGCAGGCGGCGCCGGCGGCGCGGCGATTGGCACCGGCACATAGACCGGCGGCGGCGTCTGGACCGACTGCACCACCACCGGCGGCGGCGTGTTGGTCTTGACGATGGGCGGCGGCGTCACAACCGGGGGCGGCTGCGTCGGCTGCTCGGGGGGCGGCGGCGGCGGCTCGTCCGGCGGCGGCGGCGGCTCTTCCTGCACGTCGAAGACGTCCATCTTCTCGGTGGCCTGCTTGATGTATTGGAACGCCAAGCCGGTTATGAAGGCGTAGCCCAACACCGCATGGATCGCCGCCACGATGACGATGGCGATGATCCTGCCGGAGCCTGCTTTTTGGTCAGCATAGGCCATTCAGTAACGACACTCCTCAATTCCCGCGCGTAGCTCATCCGGCCCCGCATTGTTGGACACATTGTGCCCAAATTGCGGCGGCACGCCAAGCCCGCTGCTCCGCTGCGGCACGCGGCCTGTCCGGAGCCCGGATTGTTATCGTCGCATCCGACGTGACGCAAACGGTTTGTCGGACGCAACAAACGTATAAACGACGTATGGCAGAATTATTTCTGTAACCCCCCGCCCCGTTCGCCTAGGACCTCGAGCCATGAACCCGACCCTTTTGCTAGCGGTAGCATCGCTTTCCCTCGCAACCCCGGCCACCAGCGCCTTTGCGGCGCAAAACGCCCGGATCGTGGCGGAAAACGGGCAGGCGTCGCCAACGGCGGCTGCGCCCACGCTCGGCTATGCCGACACAGTCGGGCGCGTCCTGCAATCAACTCTGATCGTCGATGCGACAATCCGAAGCGCCGTTCGGATAAAAGGAGCCGAAGCGGCCACGGTGCCAACGAATCGTGCACGATTTTATGTAGAGGCAGACGTCGTCGCACTGATTCGCGGCCCCAGCGCGGTTGCGCCGCGGCTCGGCTGGCTTGCCGACGTCCCGCTCGATGCGCGCGGAAAAGCACCTAAGTTACAGAAAATGCGCGTTATCGCGTTTGGCCGCACAGTGGCTAATCGCGCGGACCAGATCCAGCTGGTGACACCCGAATCGCAGATCGCCTGGAACTCCGGCGACGAGGCGCAGATCCGCCGCGTCGTTCGCGACGTGCTCGCCCCTGATGCGCCGCCCGCGATCACCGGCGTCGGTAATGCCTTCCACGTACCAGGCACGCTGCCGGGCGAAGGCGAGACCCAGGTGTTCCTCCAGACCGCAAGCGGCGACCCGGTCTCGCTTCTGGTCCTGCGTCGTCCGGGCGAGCAGCGGCGCTGGGCGGTTGCGCTTGGCGAGATCGTCGACGAGGCCGCCGGTCCGCCGCCGCGCGACACGCTGCTCTGGTATCGCCTCGCTTGCGGCTTGCCCCGCACGCTCCCCGCCAGTGCGGTCGCCAACGAGGAACCCGCACGCGCGGCACTCGCGACGGAAGACTACGCCTTCGTCGTGTCGGCGCTCGGCCGGTGCGGCTCGGGCGCCTAATCGCGCTCGAGATGGACGAAGTCGCGGGCGAAGTCGTGAAGGCCCGCGCCGCCGTCGACGAACAGCGTCTGGCCCGTGCTCGCCGCGGCACCGGCCAGATAGACGACGGCCGCCGCCACGTCCTCCGGGCGTGACAATCGCCCGAGCGGCATCGACCGCGTCAGCCGCTCGAGCTGCGCCTGACCATAATCGTCGGTGGGAATGGTCAGCCCCGGCGCCACCGCGTTGACACGCACATGCGGCGCCAGCACCCGCGCGAGCGTCCGCGTCGCCTCGGCCAGCGCCTGCTTCGACAGCGTATAGGCGAGCTGGTCGGCAGGGGGATGCGCGATCCGCTGGTCGAGGATGTTGACGACGGCGCCCTCTCCGCCCTGTCCCAGTCCGGCACACAGCGCGCGCGCGAGCAGCACTGGCGCCGCCGCATTGACGCGGAAATGATCGATCAGCGCGTCACCGCCCGGCAAGCCTTGCTCGTCGGCTGCGAAGCGCGAGGCGTTGTTGACGAGCAGCACCGGCGCGCGCGCAAAGGTCGCGGCGACGCGGGGGACCAGCGCCTCGGCCGCATCGAGATCGCCGAGGTCGCAGGCGAACGCCCCGAACGCCGCCCCCGCCGCTTCCAGCCGCTCCGTCAGCCACGCCTCGGGCTCGGCCTTGGTGCTGCCGTGGAGCGCGAGATCGTATCCCGCTTGCCCCAGCGCCGCGGCGATATAGGCGCCGAGCCGCCGACAGCTTCCCGTGACGAGCGCGAGCGGGCGAGCGCTCATCGGCGCTCGCGCACCATGTTGATGCCGATCCGCTCACCCGCCTCGGCGATCGCGAGCTTGACGATCTCGACCTCGACGCGGGTCACGCGATCGTCGCCGATGAAGAGCGTGTCGGCGATATGCTCGGCCACCGCCTCGATCAGCGTGAAGTGGACGCCGGCGGGAAGCTGCTGCGCCGCCGCCTTGAGGTCGAGATAGCTCTTCGACGCGGACAGCGGCGTGTCGGGCTCGAACCGCTCGGGCATGCGAAGATCGACGGTGATCGAGATGCGCAGCGGCTGGGGCAGGTGCGTCTCTTCGGAATAGACGCCGGTCAGCACGTCGACCTCGAGATCGCGGACCTGGAGCTTCAGACTGTCGGGCAAGGGGAGCGCGCCTCTGGATGGAGTGGATGCGCGGGCGGGTAGCAGATTGCGGTCGCCCTTGTCTTGTCACCAAACGGCGTTATGGCGCCCCGCCCGCATCGTTGCGGGTCAGGAGCTTTCGACCGACTTGTTCGACCTCGTCCCCATTCAGACCATTGCGCCCGACCGGATCGAGGCGCTGCTCGATGCCGCCTTCGGCACCGATCGCCATGGCCGCACCGCCTATCGCCTGCGCGACGGCATGCTGCCGATCGCGGCGATGAGCCTGGCGGCGGTGCAGGGCGACGAGCTTGTCGGCAGTATTCAGTGCTGGCCGGTGCTGCTCGACCGCGACGATGGCGGGCGAACGCCGATGGTGCTGGTCGGGCCGATCGCGGTCAGCCCGGCGCACCAGGATGTCGGGATCGGTCGTGCGCTCACCCGCGCGGCGATCGCTGCGGCGAACGGGATTGAGGGCGGCGACGCGCTGATGCTGATCGGCGATCCCGATTATTACGGCCGCTTCTTCGGCTTCACGGCCGAGCGGACCGGGCGCTGGCGCCTGCCCGGCCCGTTCGAGGCGCACCGCCTGCTGGCGCTAGGTGACGGGGTTCCCGATACGGCGGGCGACGTCCGCCCGCGGGTCAGCGCCGTCGCCGCTTGAAGCTCCGCGTCGCGACGACACCGCCGATCACGAGCAGCAGCAGCGGCGTCATCCAGAGCGGCGCGGTCGCGGCACTGAGTGGCGGATCGTAGCTCACATAATCGCCGTAGCGCTCGATCAGCCAGTTGCGGACCGCATCCGGCGTCTCGCCCTTGGCGATGCGTTCGCGGACCAGCGAGCGCATGTCGCCCGCCATCTCGGCATCCGAATCGGCGATCGACTGACCCTGGCAAACGACGCAGCGCAGCGTCTCCATCAGCGCCTTGGCATCCCGCTCCTTGGCCGGGTCGGGAAGCTGGACGTTGGCCATCGGCGCCGAGCCCTGGTTCGATTGGGCGAACAGCGGCGCGGCGACGAGCGCAAGGAGCAGCGCCAGCCGCTTCACTTGGCGTCCTCGATCGCTTTCATGATGTCGTCGATGTCGCCCGCGTTGATCGGGCCGATATGCTGGTGCGCGATCTTGCCAGACGTGTCGATGACGAAGGTCTCCGGCACGCCCGACGAGCCGAGAGAGAGCTGGACCTGGCTACGCGGATCGTCGCCGACGCGCGCATAGGGATCGCCATTTTCGGTCAGGAAGCGCTGCACTGCGGGCGCCGTATCGCGAATCGCGATCGCGTCGATCTCGACGCCCCGCTGCTTGAGCGCCATTAGCTGCGGCGCCTCGGCGATGCAGGGGATGCACCAGCTGCCGAACACGTTGAGCAACCGGACGCCGCCGCCTTTCAGGTCGGCGGCGGCGAGGCCCGGCTTGCCCGGCGCGATCGGCGCGAGGCGGAAATCGGGGAGCGGCTTGCCGACCAAAGCCGAGCGTATCGTCGTGTTGTCGGGGCGGTACAGACCATAGAGCGCCACCCCCGCGAGCGCCGCGAACACCGCCAGCGGGACCCAGATCAGCATCCGCCTCATGCCGCGGCAAGCTCCCGCCGACCCTGTCGCCGCTCACGCCGGACGCGGCCGATCAGGCTCAACAGACCGCCAAGGCCGATCAGGGCGCCGCCCGCCCAGATCAGCGTCACGAACGGCTTCCACCACAATCGAAGCTGCCACCGTCCCTGCCCGTCGGGCTGGCCGACCACCGTATAAAGCTGACCGTCCCAAGCGGTCAGGATGTCCGCCTCGCTCGTGTTGGTCGGCGGATCGGCGAAGTAGCGGCTCTGCGGGTGCATCCAGAAGCTGGCGCCATCCCCGCGGCGCACCGACAAGACGCTCTCGATCGCCGACCAGTTCGGGCCGATCTCCGGCCGGATGCCGCGCATCTCCACGCGGTACGGCCCGACCCAGAAGGCATCGCCGACACGCGCGGCGACCAGCTTCTCGGTGGTGAAGGCGCGCTCGCTCGCGACCCCGGCAACGCTGACCGCGACGCCCAGATGCGCGACGACCATGCCCCAGGTGAACAGCGGCGTGCGCAGGAGATTGCGCTTCCACAAGGGCGCAACGCTCGCGACCGCAAGCCCCGCGGCCATGCCGAGGCCGAGGATCGGGAACGCTCCCGCCTCCGACGCGAAGGCGAAGAAGCCCGCCGCGACGAACACCGCGACCGCCACCGGCACGGTGACGCGGTTGATGAGCGCCTGCCCCTCGTCCCGCCGCCAGCGGATCATCGGCCCCACTGCGATGCCGGCCATCAGGATCAGCGTGATCGGCACGATCGTCTTGTTGAAGAAGGGCGGCCCGACCGACAGCTGCGTCCCCATCGCCTGCGCCAGAATGGGGTAGAGCGTGCCGATCAGCACGATGCCGAGGATGACCGACAGCAAGAGGTTGTTGAACACCAGCCCGCCCTCGCGGCTCAGCGGCTCGAAGGTCGCGCCCTGCTTGACCGTGCCGACGCGCGCGCCGAACAACGCGAGTGCGCCGCCGATGTAAAGGACGAGCAACGCGAGGATGAAGCTGCCGCGCGTCGGATCGACGGCGAAGGCGTGCACGCTCGTCAGAATGCCCGACCGCACCAGGAACGTGCCGATCATCGACATCGAGAAGGCGACCACCGCCAGCATCACCGTCCACGCGCGCAGGCCGTCGCGCGTCGCCAGCACCGTCACCGAATGGAGCAACGCCGTCGCCGCCAGCCACGGCATCAGCGAGGCGTTCTCGACCGGGTCCCAGAACCACCAGCCGCCCCAGCCGAGCTCGTAATAGGCCCAGTAGCTGCCGGCGGTGATGCCGATCGTCAGGAAGATCCAGGCGCCCAGCACCCACGGCCGCATCGCGCGGGCGAAGGCCGGCCCGACATCGCGCGTCACCAGCGCGCCGACGGCGAAGCTGAACGCGACCGACAGCCCGACATAGCCGAAATAAAGCGTCGGGGGGTGAAAGGCGAGGCCGGGGTCCTGAAGCAGCGGGTTGAGCCCGTTGCCGTCCGCCGGCGCCGGCACCACCCGCGCGAACGGGTTCGAGGCGAACAGCAGGAACGCGTAGAAGCCAAGCGCGATCGCCGCCTGCGCGCCCAGCGTGGCGACCAGCGTCCGCTGCGCCAGTTGCCGCTCGACCAATGCGATCGCGCCGCCCGCCAGCCCCAGCACGGTGACCCACAGGAGCATCGAGCCCTCATGGTTCCCCCATGCGCCCGCGATCTTGTAAATCAGCGGCTTCATCGAGTGGCTGTTGGTCGCGACCAGCAGCACCGACATGTCCGACCGGACGAAGACGAGGATCAGCATGCCGAAGGCGATTGCGGTCAGCAGCCCCTGCACCACCGCGACAGGCCGCACGCCCCCCATCAGCTGCGCCGCGGCTTCGATGCTCGCGCGGTCCTGGCGATCGGCGCGGCCGGGCCGCGCGGTCCACAGCCCGCCGGCCGCCAGCGCAAGCTGAAGGAGCGCGAGCGCTGCGGCGAGCCACAGCGCGGCCAGACCGGCTTCAGCGATCATTGCTCCAGCGTCTTGGCCGCGGCCATCTTGCCCGCCATCTCGGGCGGCATGTAACGCTCGTCATGCTTGGCGAGCAGATTGTCGGCGGCGAAACTGCCGTCGGGGCGGAACTGCCCCTCGGCGACGACGCCCGAATTTTCCTTGAACAAGTCGGGCGCGATGCCGCTGAACGTCACGGGCACGGTCGCCTTTCCATCGGTCACGGTGAAGGCGATGGTGACGCCGTCCCCCTCACGCTTGATCGATCCGGCCTCGACCATCCCGCCCAGCCGGACCGCGCGGCCGACCGGCGGCGCCTTCCCGGCGACATCGGCGGGTGCGTAGAAGAACGCCGCCTCGTCCTTGAGCGCCGACAGCGCCAGGCCGCTCGCGCCCATCACGGCGACGAGCCCCAGCGCGACGAGCGCCAGCCGCTGATGCTTGGCCTTCATTTACGGCGCAGCTTTTCGGCCGCCTGCTCGGCGCGGCGCATCGCCTGCCAGCTGTGCAGCGCAATGCCGAGCGTCGCCGCGATGGTGACGGCATAGGCCGCGATCACGAAGCTCCACTGGTTCATGCCGCCGCCATCCGCCGCATCCGTGCCTCGACCTTGCCCTCCGCCAGCATTGCCCGCATCCGCATCAGCACGATGCCTGCGAACAGAAGCGTGAACCCCGCCAGCGTGAACGGCAGCGGCCACAGGATCGCGTTGTCGATCGTCGACTTGGTCAGCGTCAGGCTCTGCCCCTGGTGCAGCGTGTTCCACCACACCACCGAATAGCGGATGATGGGTAGGAGCACCGTCCCGGCGAGCCCGAACAGCGCCGGAATGCGCCCATCGCCGCCTCGCTGCGCATCGGCGCGCGACAGGGCGATATAGGCCAGATAGACGAAGAACAGCAGCAGCATCGAGGTCAGCCGCCCGTCCCACTGCCACCACGTGCCCCAGGTCGGCCGGCCCCAGATCGATCCGGTGACCAGGCACACCGCCGCGAACAGCGCGCCGGGCACCGCGCACGCGCGCGCCGACAGGCTCGCCAGCGGGTGGCGCCAGACGAGATAGGCGATGCTGCCGATGGCGATGCCGCTCCACCCGCCCATGCCGAGCCACGCGGCCGGTACGTGCAGGTACATGATCCGCACCGTCTCGCCCTGAAGATAGTCGGGCGGCGTCTGCGTCAGCCCCGCCCAGGCACCGAACACCGCCAGCGCGATCCCGCCCCAGACGAGCAGCGGCGTCAGCGGACGCGCGATCTTCAGGAAACGGGTGGGGTTCGCATAGGCGTGCAGCACGATAGCGCCTGTTTATCGCGGCTTTGTGCGAAACGCCACTGTCCCGAAAGACGAGTTGCGCGTTGCCCGGCCGCCGCCCCGCGGCTAAGCCACGCGCCATGCTCAAGCTCATTCTCGGCAACAAGGCCTATAGCTCGTGGTCGCTGCGCGGCTGGCTCGCGGCGAAGCATTCGGGGCTTCCGTTCGAGGAGGTCGTGGTGCCGCTCTATGACGCCGAATGGGAAGCGCGGCGCGAGGGCGACGAGTTCGCCCCCTCCTCGGGCAAGGTGCCGATCCTGTGGGACGGCGACGACGTCGTCGTCTGGGACAGCCTGGCCATCGTCGAGTATTTCAACGAGAAGACGGGCGACGATCGCTACTGGCCGACCGACCCCGCCGCGCGCGCGATGGCGCGGTCGATGGCGGCGGAAATGCACGCCAGCTATGCCGCGCTGCGCAAGAAGCACCCGATGAACGTGCGCCAGGTCTATGAGGCCAAGCGCCCCGACGACGACGTGCTCGCCGACCTCACCCGCATCATGGAGCTCTGGGCACAGGCGCGCGCCCGCTTTGGCGGCGACGGTGACTTCCTGTTCGGCCAGTGGAGCGCCGCCGACATGATGTTCGCGCCGGTCGTGACGCGCATCATCACCTATTCGCTTCCGATCGCACGCTTTGCCACCGGCTACATCCAGTCGGTGATCGCCCACCCGCACATGCAGGACTGGATCGCCGGCGCGCAGGAAGAGGATTGGGTGCTCGAGCAGTACGAGCAGGAACCGGCGTCGGTCTGAACGTCCCTTCGCGCGGGCGGTCCGATCGGCTAACCTGATCCCCGGGGACATCCGGGGGGACAGGACCATGCGCGCGGGACTTTTCATCGCCATCGGCGTGGCGGCCGCATCGATCGCCGCTGCCGCACCACCGTCGCAGCTTACCGAGGGCGAGCGGCTTGCGACCATCCTCGGCTGCCGCGACTGTCACGGCGCGACGCTCGAGGGCAAGGCGATGCTGACCGATCCCAAGATCGCCGTCTTCTACAGCTCGAACCTGACGCGCGCGCTGCCGCGATATACCGATAAGCAGCTCGACCATGTGCTCTCGACCGGTGAGCGGCCGGACGGCACGCGGCTATGGTACATGGATGCCGCCCCCTATGCGGTCATGAGCCGCGCCGACAAGCGCGCGCTGTTCGCCTGGCTCCGCGCGCAGCGGCCGAGCGGCCCCGAGCATCCGCGCATCGCCATGGGTCCGCGCTTCAAGGCAGCCGTCGAGGCGGGGCGGGTGAAGCTCGAATCGGCGACGCTCGCCCGCGACCTCGCCAACCCGCCCTCTGATCTCGGCCCTGCCACGGCGCGCGGCCGCTATCTGGCGCGCACCGTCTGTGCCGGCTGCCACGCGTCGTCGCTGAAGGGGGTCGAGGATGCGCAGCCCGGCGATCCGCCAAGCCTGTCGGTGGTCGCCGGCTATGACCGCGTCGCGTTCGCGACACTGATGAAGACGGGGCTGGCACCAGGCGATCGGAAGGTCGGCGAGATGACCAAAGCCTCGCAAGTGCGCCTCCACGCGCTGAAGCCGGCGGAGGTCGACGCACTGTACGACTATCTCTCGCGCTTTCCGGGCTGAGCGCGACGCACGCCCTTCGACAAGCTCAGGACGAACGGTGGTTGTTTAGCGCCGCTTCGCCCACTCCGTTCGTGCTGAGCTTGTCGAAGCACGTGCCGCGCACGCCCGATCAGAGCGGTTTCGCCAACACCATGAATTCGAGCGCGTCCGTCCGCGGCTCGCCAAATCGCGTATCGCCATAGGGAAACGGCCGCCGCTCGCCCGTCGCGCGATAGCCGCGCCGCTCGTACCAGGCGATGAGCTCAGCTCGCTGGCAGATCACCGTCATCTCGGCGAGTGTCGCGCCGAACATCACCGCCGCCACCCGTTCGCCCTCGGCCAGCAGCGAGCGGCCGAGCCCCGCCGCCTGCCGGTCAGGCGCCACCGTCACCATGCCGAGATACGCCGCCGCGGGTGGCTTGGCCTGCACCGCGATGCAGCCCGCGACCTCACCGCCTATCTCGGCGATCACGATCCGCTGCGACGCGTCGCCGATCATCGCCGAGAGCGCCGCCGCGTCGGTGCGCTGACCGTCGAGCAGATCCGCCTCATGCGTCCACCCGCCTCGCGCCGCCTTCCCGCGATACGCGCGCTCGACCAGCGCGTGCAGCGCCGGCACGTTGTCCAGGGTAGCGAACCGAAAGTGGGGGATCGTCATGCTGCACCCGTTTGTGACGGATGGTGGAAGGGGCTGGATTCGAACCAGCGTACGCTTGCACGGGCAGATTTACAGTCTGCTGCCTTTAACCACTCGGCCACCCTTCCATGGGGCCGCTTCGAAAAGCGAGCGCGCCCATTGCCTCCGCAAGATTG
Organism: Sphingomonas sp. Y38-1Y; assembly: GCF_032391395.1. Taxonomy (NCBI): domain Bacteria; kingdom Pseudomonadati; phylum Pseudomonadota; class Alphaproteobacteria; order Sphingomonadales; family Sphingomonadaceae; genus Sphingomonas; species Sphingomonas sp. Y38-1Y. The sequence continues at coordinate 1,902,523 of NZ_CP135916.1, read as the reverse complement.
GCTTGTCAACGCCGTTGCGCGAATGCGCGTGCCGCAATAGTCACGCGGGCAACGACACGTCATTCCGGGGGGACCTTCATGCGCCTGATCCATCTGCTTGCCGCGACCGCGCTGGTCGCCGCGCCGCTCTCGGCACAGGACACGCCGCCGCCTGCCCCCGAATTCGCGCGCATCCTCGACGAGGGGACGGAGCGCAGCCAGGTGATGGTGATCGCGCAGCAGATGACCGATGTGCTCGGGCCTCGCCTCACCAATTCCCCCGGCATGCGAAAGGCCGAGGATTGGGCGGTCGCCGAGTTCCAGCGCATGGGCCTGACCAACGTGCGCAAGGACGGGTTCGACTTCGGCCGCGGCTGGTCGATCGAGCGGTCGAGCGTTCGGATGGTGACGCCGCGCCCGGTCCAGCTCACCGCCATCCCGATCGCCTGGACGCCGCCCGTCAACGCGACCGCGCCGATCGTCGTCGCGCCGATGACCAAGCAGTCGCACTTCGCCGCCTGGCGCGGCAAGCTCGCCGGCAAGATCGTTCTCGTCTCCCCGCCGGGCCAGCCGGAGGAAGCGAACGAGGCGCCGTTCAAGCGCCTGTCGGGTGAGGATATCGGCAAGCTCGACACCTATCGCGAGCGCCCCTGGGATCCCGCCCGCGTCGCCCGCCGCGCGCCGGCGCTGACGTTCGAGGAGGATCTGGACGCCTTCCTCAAGGCCGAGGGCGCCGTCGCCCTCGCGCGGATCAGCTATCGTGACAACAAGCTGCTGCATGGCGAAGGCTATCAGCATCGCACCGGCGCGCAGACGCCCGGTGTCGAGATCGCCGCGGAGGATTATCGCCGCCTCGCCCGCCTCGCCGTCATGGGACCCGCCCCGACGCTGGAGATCGTCAGCGACGTCAAGTTCGATGACAGCAATCCCCAGGCCTACAACATCCTCGCCGACATCCCCGGCACCGATCGCTCGGGCAGCTATGTCATGGCCGGCGCGCATTTCGACAGCTGGGTCGCGGGCGACGGTGCCACCGACAATGCCGCGGGCTCGGCGATGGTGATGGAGGCCGCCCGCATCATTCGCGCGCTGGGCGTCCGGCCCAAGCGGACGATCCGCTTCGCGCTGTGGAACGGCGAGGAGCAGGCGCTCTACGGCAGCATCGCCTATATCGAGAAGTATCTGGCGAAGCGGCCCGCCCCGGCCGGCCCCCAGAACTCGAACCAGATGTACTACGGCCAGACCCAGCGTTTCCCGGTGACGCCGCTGCCCGGCTATCGCGACCTTGCCGCCTATTTCAACATCGACAACGGCTCGGGCAAGCTGCGCGGCATCTATGCCGAGAACAACTCGGCGGCAGCACCGATCCTGCGCGAGTGGCTGTCGCCGTTCGCGCCGATGGGCTCTGGAAGCGTCGTGTTCGGCCGCACCGGCGGCACCGATCACCAGTTCATGGCCGCCATCGGCCTCCCCGCCTTCCAGTTCGTCCAGGACCCGCTCGACTATTCGAGCGTGACGCACCATTCGGGCGCGGACACGTTCGACCATCTGAAGGCGGCGGACATGCGACAGGGTGCGATGGTGCTCGCCTGGATGCTGCTCAAGGCCGCAAACGCGGACGCGCCGCTGCCGCGCAACCCGATCCCGCGCCAGCCGCTGCCGACCGACCCGTTCCAGACCCCCGACCCCAACGCCGAGTAAGCTCATGGCCCGCCGCGGACACCGCCCTTCCCAATCGACCGGCAACCGGCCCCGCTTCTGGGGCCGGCACGCGGTGCTTGCCGCGCTCGCCAATCCGGATCGCCAGGTGCGAAAGCTGTGGGGCACGCGCGAGGCGATCGGCGCGCTCGATCTGCCGCCGGTCATCCCGATCACCTATGCCGACGCCGCCGATCTCGGCCGGCTGGTCCCCGGTGACGCGCCGCATCAGGGTTTGGTGATCGAGGTCGATCCGCTCGACGACCTGTGGCTGGGCGAGGTGCTGGAGCGCGGCGCGGACGATCAGCGGCCACTCGTCGTGCTCGACCAGGTCACCGACCCGCATAATGTCGGCGCGGTGCTCCGTTCGGCGGCGGCGTTCGATGCGCTGGCGATCGTCACGCAGGATCGCCACGCTCCGCCCGAAAGCGGCGCGCTCGCCAAGGCCGCGTCGGGCGCACTGGAGGTCGTGCCGTGGGTCCGCGTCGTTAATCTCGCCCGCGCGCTGGAGGAGATCGCCGAGGCCGGCTTCTGGCGCGTCGGCCTGACCGGCCATACCGAGACGTTGCTGTCGGCCGCGCTGGAGGGTTCGGCGAAGACCGCGCTGGTGCTGGGTGCCGAGGGCGAAGGCATGCGCCAGAACACCGAGACGCATTGCGACATCCTCGCCAAGCTGCCGATCAGCCCGCGCGTCGAGAGCCTCAACGTCTCGAACGCCGCGGCGATCGCGCTCTACGCGGTGGCGGCGGCGAAGCTTTAGTTGGTCCTAGGCTAGTCGACGGGTTGCGCCTGTTACACGTCCTTCGACAAGCTCAGGACGAACGGTTGGTTTGCCTTAGCTGGCCCCACCCTCCCCGTTCGTGCTGAGCCTGTCGAAGCACGTGTTCATGGCGATAGGCTCGCCACGAACCTCAATCTTCGTCTGCGATCCGCACCTTCAGCCCGTCCAGCGCGCCCGTGAACTGAAGCTGGCAGGACAGGCGCGAGGTCGCGTCGCGGCCGGACGAGCTGTCGAGCAGGTCGTCCTCGTCCTCGCTCATCGGCGGCAGGCGGTCGAGAAACGCCTCGTCGACATGGACGTGGCACGTCGCGCAAGAGCAGCAGCCGCCGCACAGCGCGAGCAGCTCGTCGAAGCCGTTGTCGCGAATGACCTCCATCACCGACAGGCCGACCTCGCCCTCGACGGCGCGTTCTTCCCCCTTGCGATCGACGACGATAAGCTGCGGCATCATATTCTCCTGCGGATGGCGGCGACTTGCCGCGTGTCCGTGCGACTTTCAAGGGATCGGACGATGGGGTTGAGCGCCGAGCAGCTGCGCGAGCATCTGGATGCGCTGGCCGCGATCGAGCCCGCATACGCCGCGGCGATCGGGCGCGTGGGCTATCCCGCGCCCCGCATCAGCAATCGCGGCGTGGCGACGCTCTTGCGCACCATCGTCGGCCAGCAGGTGAGCACCCAGTCGGCCGAGGCGGTGTGGCGGCGGCTGGAGGCGGCGCTGGGCGGCGACGCGACCGACACCAGCGCCTGGGCTGCGGCGAGCGACGAGACGCTCCGCGGCGCCGGGCTGTCGCGTCAGAAGATGGGCTATGCGCGCAGCCTGGCGGGTTTGGTCGAGAGCGGCGAGCTCGACCTCGCCAACCTGCCCTCCGATGACGAAGCGGCGGTGGCGGAGCTCGTCAAGGTCAAGGGGATCGGCCGCTGGTCGGCGGAGATCTACCTGCTGTTCGCCGAGGGGCGGCCCGATATCTGGCCGGCCGGCGACCTTGCCGTCCAGATCGAGGTCGGCCGCATCATGGGCCTGCCCGAACGGCCGAGCGAGAAGCTGACCCGCGAGATCGCCGAAGCGTGGAAACCGCATCGCGGTGCCGCAGCGATCTTCACCTGGCACCATTATCGCAGCGACATGCAGGTGATCTGACTTTGTACCCCGGCGAAGGCCGGGGTCCAGTTCCGCAGCGCTGGTTGGTTAGCGGAGCGCCTGCTTCGTCTGCATCCCAACTCGACCCCGGCCTTCGCCGGGGTACAACTCACACCCCCATCGTCCGCGGATCAGGGCCCGTCCGGCCATCCTCGTCATCCAGCGCCGCGATCACCGCCAAGTCGTCCTCGTCCAGCGTCACCCCGGTCGCACCGAAATTGTCGCGGGCATGCGCCTCGTCGGACGCCTTGGGGATCACCGACAAACCGAGCGCCAGGTGCCACGCCAGCACCACCTGCGCCGGTGTCGCCCCCTGCTTCTCGGCGATCTGGACGATTGCCGGATCGGACAGCAGCCCGCCCTTGCCCAGCGGGCTCCAGCTCTGCGTGACGATCCCGCACTCGGCATGAAAAGCGCGCGCCTCGACCTGCTGGAAACGCGGATGCAGCTCGATCTGGTTGAGTGCCGGCGTGACGCCCGTCGCCTCGATCAGCCGGTCGATCTGCTCGGGCAGGAAGTTGGACACGCCGATCGACCGCGTCTTGCCCGCCTCGCGCAGCCGGATCAGTGCTTCCCAAGCACCGAGGTAGGTGTCGCTACCCGCCACCGGCCAGTGGATCAAATAAAGGTCGACGCTGTCGCGCCCCAGCAGCGCCAAGCTCTCGTCTAGCGCCGCCTCGGCATCCTCGTGCCGGTCGTTCCAGAGCTTGGTCGTCAGGAACAAGTCGTCGATGCTGGCGAGCCCCTCGCCCACTCCGCGTTCGTTGCCATAGATCGCGGCGGTGTCGATCAGCTGGTAGCCGATATCCACCGCCTTGCGCACGATCAGCGGCGCGACCGCATCGGCGATCTGCCAGGTGCCGAAGCCGAGCGCGGGGATGCGGTTGCCGTCGTTGAGGTCGAGCATGAGGCGTCCTGTCTTGAGAGGTCGCCGCCCCAATGCGTCAGCGATGGCTTGGTTGCGCTAAGCGAGCCGCGCCACCAGCGCCGCGTGCGGTCCTAGCCGATCGCCCTCGATCTCGCCGGTCGCGGCGAGCACGCGGTGCGGCGGCAGCGCGGTCCGAACCGGCTCGGTGCCGAGATTGAACGCGCAGAGGATCGGCGCGGCGCCCGGTGCCCGACGCTCGAACACGATCACCTCGCCCTCGGCTTGCCGCACCTCGATGCTGCCATGCGCCAGGCTCGGCTCGGCATGGCGCAGCGCGATCAGCCGCCGCGTCCAATGGAGGAGCGAGCGCGGATCGGCCGCCTGGACGTCGACCGCCAGCGCACCGTGGTCGGGGCCGTGCGGCAGCCACGGCTCTGCCGAGCCGAAATCATGGTCCGGCGCCTCCGCCGCCCAAGGCATCGGCGTGCGCACGCCGTCGCGCGACAGCGTCATCGGCCAGTTGGCGATCGCCTCCGGGTCGACCAGCCGGTCGAACGGAATGTCGACCTGCGTCAGCCCCAGTTCCTCGCCCTGGTACAGGATGGCGTTGCCGCGCAGCGACAAGAGCAGCAGCATCTTGAGCCGCGCGAAGCCAGCGGCATGCTCCGGCGTGGTCCAGCGGGAGATCGCGCGCGGCGCGTCGTGATTCTCGAACGCCCAACTCGGCCAGCCATGGCCCGGCACGTCCGGCCATGCCGCCAGCGCATCGACGATCAGCCCCGGCGTCAGCCGCTCGGCATAAAGGAAGTTGAAGCCATAGGCGCTGTCGAGCCGCCGGTCGCCCGCGGTATAGAGCGCCATCTCCCGCGCCCAATGGTCACCGCCCACCTCCGCCATCGAGAAGATCGCGCCGTGGCTGCGCATCTCGCCCGCCAGCCGCTCGATGAAGCGGGGAATGTCGGGATGGCTCTGGTTGTGGATCTTGTCCTGGAAGTCGAACGGCCGCGAGCGGGCGCGGTTGGACGGCGGCAGCGGCGGATTGTCGCGCAGCAACGGGTCGTGCATCGCGAAGTTGAGCGCGTCTAGGCGAAACCCGTCCACCCCCCGCTCCAGCCAGAAGCGCGCCGCACCCAGGATCGCGTCCTGCACCGCCGGATTGTGGAGGTTGAGGTCGGGCTGCTCGACCAGGAAGTTGTGCAGATAATATTGACCGCGCCGTGCATCCCATTGCCACGCCGGGCCGCCAAACACCGACTGCCAGTTCGACGGCGGCGAGCCGTCGGGCTTGGGATCGGCCCAGACATACCAGTCGGCCTTTGGGTTGTCGCGGCTCGACCGGCTCTCGGCGAACCAGGGATGCTGGTCCGACGAGTGCGAATAGACCTGGTCGATCATGACTTTGAGGCCCAGATCGTGCGCGCGCGCCACCAGCGCGTCGAAGTCCGCAATCGTCCCGAACACCGGATCGACGCCGCAAAAATCGGCGATGTCATAGCCGAAGTCGCGCATCGGCGAGGTGAAGAAGGGCGAGATCCAGATAGCGTCCACGCCCAAGTCCGCGACATGGCCGAGCCGCGACGTGATCCCCGGCAGGTCGCCGATCCCGTCACCGTTCGCGTCGGCGAAGCTTCGCGGATAGATCTGATAGATCACCGCCCCCTTCCACCAGGGTTCGGCGGCGGCCGGAATGGCAAGCGGCGCGCTGCTCATCGCGCCGGCTCCGCGGCGCAGACGATTGTGGAGAAGGGCGCGATCGTCACGCGCATGCTTCCCGGCGCGCTCGCGGCGGCGGGGCAGCCGGCGCCATAGAGCGGGCGAAAGCGCATCGATCGCGTCTCGACCTCGACATTGGCGGTGATCGGCGCGGGCGAGCTGTTGAAGGCGACCACCACCTCGGCATCGGTGCCGGGATCGAAGCGGCTGACGGCGAACAGCCCCGGCTTGTCGTCGAGGTACGCGCGCGTTACCTGCCGCCCGTGCGACAGCGCCGGCGTCGCGCGGCGCAGCTTCGCGAGCGTCGCGATCGTCCCGAACAGCGGGTGATCGGTGCCCCAATGCGGCTCGCCATGCGTGCGCGCCGTGCCGACGAGCTTGTCGTCCAGATAGGCGGGCGTCTTGCTCGCGAACATCGTCTGGCGTGCGGCCTGGTCGTTGCCCTTCCCGGCAAAGCCCTGCTCGTCGCCATAATAGATCGTCGGCACGCCGCGCAGTGTCAGCAGCATCTCGTGCCCCAGCCGCGTCCGCGCTAGCAGCTCGGCGTCGGCGGCAGACGGGTTGGCCTTCATCACGAACATCGCGAAGCGGCCCTGGTCGTGATTGCCGATGAAGGTCGGCAGTTGCAGCGCCGTCGCCTCGCCGCCGGCGTACATGGCGTCGCCCATGAACAGCTTGGCGAGCGCGGCGGTCGGCTTGCCCTCCGCCACCACCTGCTGCACCGCCGTCGCGAAGGCGAAGTCGAGCACCGCGGGCAGCTTGTCGACGACCGTATGCCGCTGGAGCAGCCCGATCTCGAGCTCGGACCAGGCCGCCTCGCCAAAGATGTGGAAGTTGGGAATGCCCTTGGCCCTGGCACGCTCCAGCATCGCCGGCACGAACGCCGCCCAGAACTCCGGGTTCACGTGCCGCGCGGTGTCGATGCGATAGCCGTCGATGCCGAACCGGTCGATCCACCCGCCGAAGATGTCGATCATGCCCGAGACGACCCGCGGGTTCTCGGTCATCAGGTCGTCGAGGCCGACAAAGTCGCCCATCGTCGAACTCTCGTTCGAGAAGGTCGTGTTGCCGCGGTTATGGTAATAGATCGGATCGTTCAGCCAGGCAGGCACCTTCACGTTCCGCTCGGCCGGCTTCACCTTGACCGTGTAGGCGTAGTTGGGGTCGGTCAGCCGCGCGAAATTCGCCGCCGTCTGCACCTGATCGCCCGCAAAGCCGCTGTTGATCGCCTTGCCGCCGATCCCGCCGCGGCGCGAATAGGGATAGTCGGCGCGGCTGCGATAGGGGCATGCCGGCTTCCCCTCGCACTCGGCGAAATAGAGGACGTCCGCCGTGTGATTGGCAATGATGTCCATATAGACCTTCATGCCCCGCGCATGCGCCGCGTCGACCAGCGCCTTGAACTCGGCATCGGTGCCCAAATGCGGATCGACTGTCGTGAAGTCCGTAACCCAATAGCCGTGGTAGCCAGCGGACTCCTGCCCCGGCCCGCCCTGCACCGCCTTGTTCTTGAAAACCGGGGTCAGCCAGATCGCGGTGACGCCCAGCGCCTGAATATAGTCGAGGCGCTTCATCACGCCCTTGAGGTCGCCGCCCTGAAAGAACGCCTTGTCGGTCGGGTCGAAGCCGTGCGCCAGCCGGTCGCCGCGAATGCCGCCGCGGTCGTTGCCGGGATCGCCATTGTCGAAGCGGTCGGGCAGCACGAAGTAGATGACTTCTTCGCTCGGCAACCGCTCGCGCAGCGGAAGCTGCTGGGCGGCAGCGGGCGACGCCATGCAGGCGAGCGAAAGCGCAGCGACAAGTCGCTTCATGGCAGGACCCTCATGATTGGCGCCGATCGCGCGAAGCGAGCGGGGGACCTGTGCCGATCGTTGCCGGCACAGGTCCACGCGCCCCCTTTAACTCAGAAGCGAAGCGTCGCACCCGCCAGGAAGCGGCGTCCGAACTGCTGGTGGTCGATGATCGCGCGGTCGTCGCGCGGATCGACGGTCACGAACGGCTCGTCGGTCAGGTTCTGGCCCTGGATGAAGAGGGAAACGCCCTCCAGCGCCGATCCCTCCTGGAAGTCGTAGCCGACCTGCGCATCGACGATCGTCTCGTCCAGCGCGCGGCGACGCACGCGGTTGCCGCCGAAGCCCGACAGCTCGCCGACGAAGGTCGAGCGGTACCGGACCGAGCCGCGCAGGTTGAAGCCCCACTTCTCGAAATAGGCAGTGCCGTTTGCGACCCACTTCGAATAACCGGGGATGTCCTCGGCCGGCGCGCCCGGCGTCGGCTGGATCTCCGTCTGCGTATAGCTGACGCCGCCGGTCACGCCGAAGCCGTCCAGTGCACCGACGAACTCGCCGAGCGGCAGCGTCGCGGCAAGCTCCGCGCCATAGATGTTGCCACCCTCGCCGTTGATCGGCTGGGTCAGCAGACCCAGGTCCGTCGGCGGGCGCAGGCCGGCGGGCTTGGGGTAGGCGCTATAGTCGAACGGCACCTCGAGATTGTACACGAAGCTCTTGAGATCCTTGTAGAACCCCTGGAGCGCGATATAGCCGCGCGTGCCGAAATACTTCTCCAGCGTCAGGTCGAACGAGTTCGACCGGATCGGCCGCAGCACGGGGTTGCCGCCGCTGCCGGTGTAGAGGTCGAGCGCGGTGTTGTAGCCATAGGCGATGGCGACACGCATGTCGTCCAGCCGCGCACGCTGCATCTGCCGCGCGGCACCGACGCGGATGACGAAGTCGCTGGGGAAGCGCAGCGACAGGTTCACGACGGGCAGCACGTCGATATAGTCGTCGCCCTCCGTCACCGGCTGGAGCACGCCGCCCGCGGCGACCAGGCCCGACGACTTCTGCACCGTCGACACGAACTGGACGCCGACATTGCCGGTCAGCACCGACGCGCCGATCTCGTGGTCGATGTTCGCCTGAAGATACGCGCTCATCACGTCCTCGTTGACGCGGAACGCCTTGGCCGGAATGTCGAGGCTGGTGTTGGGCGAGAGCTGATAGATGCCGCCCGCCAGCAGTTCGGCCGGATCGTAGCTGACCATCGGCCCCAGCCCCAGATAGGACAGGTTGGTCGGCTCGAGCAGATACTCGGCCGGGATGCGCCGCTCGCGCAGCCCGCCGGTCAGCTGGATCAGCGCCTCGTCCGGCGTCAGCGACTTCTCGCGGCGAGTATAGTTGAGGCCGAACTGCACCGAGCGGAGGAAGCCCTCCATCTCCTTCTCGACCTCACCGCGATACTGCTGGATCTCGTCCTTGACGATGCGGTCGTTGTAATAGCCCGCCTGAAGGTTGGCGCCGCCCCAACCCTGCGGGTCGGTGAGCAGAATGAGGCCCGGGTCGGAATAGTTGAGCGTCGGCGAGAAGACGGTGCCCGTCGACCCGCTGGTAAAGCCGATCGTGTCGCGTGCGCCGACGTTGGCGCCATAGCCGGTGCCGGCATAGGTCTCGATGATCGTCTCGCTGCGATCGGTCTTCGAATAGCTGAGGTCGAACATGGCGTTCCAGCCATCGTCGCCCTCCCAGCGCTGGTTCATGCCGAACGAATAGAGCTTGGCCTTGCGGCTGAAGCTGTCGTTGCGGATCACGCCCTCCACGCCCGAGAAGGTGCCGGAGGTGACGAAGCCGCCCTCGACGTTCGCCTGCGTCAGCGTGGCGTTGCCGAACGCCAGCGGCAGCTCGATGCCGCGCTTGATCTGCGGATCGTCGAAGTCCGAATAGAAGCCGTCGAGCGTGATCGTGTAGTTGGGCACCGGCCGCCACTGCACCGTGCCCTGAAGGCCCAGGCGCTTGAGGTTGGTCGAGGTGACGTAGGACTTCGACCCGCCGATCACGCCGGCATTGGGCGCGATCGCGCCGGCATCGGCATAGCCCCACGCGTTGAATTCCTGGATCTGGTACGGCTCGTTGAGGTAGTTGGCCGACAGGACGACGCCGATCGTGTCGTCCGCAAACTGATCGACATAGGTGCCGAACACGCGGTACCCATATTCCTTCGAGCCCGCATTGAGCTTGCCGAGGTCGGTATAGACGCCGCGGCCACCGACCGCGAGCGTGCGCTTGCCATATTCGAGCGGGCGGATCGTCTTAAGATCGACGGTGCCCGACAGGCCTTGGCCAATCAGCGTCGCCTGGGCCGTCTTGTAGACGAGCACTTGGTTGACGACTTCAGACGGATACTGGTCGTACTCGACCGCGCGGTTGTCGCCGGTGGAGGTCTGCTCGCGGCCGTTCAGCAGCGTGGTCGAGAAATCGGGCGCGAAGCCGCGGATCGAGACGCCCGACGAGCGGCCCGAGATACGCTGCGACGTCAGGCCCGGCAGGCGCGCGATCGATTCCGCGATCGAGGCGTCGGGCAGGCGGGCGATATCCTCGGCCGACACCGATTCAACGACCTGGTCGCGCGACTTCTTGGCATTCACCGCGCTCTCCAGGCTGGCGCGGAAGCCGGTCACGACGATGTCGTCGGCGGGCGCTTCCTGCGCGGCGGGATCGGTGGTGTCGCCGGCGTCCTGCGCCATGGCGGGGGCAGCGAACGCCGCCAGCGAAAGCCCGGTGGCGCCCAGCAGCGCGGCACGCATCGTCGATCGAGTCTTCATGTTCCTCCCCCTCGCCCGCTTGTGACCGTAGGCTCGACTGTTCCGAAATCGGGTATGGCGGTGCCTACCCTGTGGCAGCTTCGTACCGTGTCCCCGGCCCGGGCGAACAGAAGGCATACGTATGTCATGCGGTGCAGCAGCGCCGCGCCTGTGCTCTTCGCGCCACACTCCCCCCCGCTTTACGCCCTGTCGGGGTTGATCTAGGCTGCTCGTCAGGCGAGCGCAGACTTGCTGGCACAGGGGACAGGAAGCCGATGAACCGCCCGGCGTCACAGCGCCCCACCTCCTTCGACATCGCCTATCGCGCCGGCGTCTCTCAGCCGACGGTCAGCCGGGCGCTGCGCGGATCGACGTCGGTCAGCGCCGAAACGCGCGCCCGGATCGAGGCGATCGCGCGCGAACTGGGCTATGCGGTGGACAAGAACGCCTCGTCGCTGCGCAGCCAGCAGTCGCATACGCTGGCGCTCCTCTTCTTCGAGGATCCGACGGCGGATGCGAGCCTCATCAACCCGTTCTTCCTGTCGATGCTCGGCTGGATCACGCGGCACACCGCCAATGCCGGCTACGACCTCCTCATCTCGTTCCAGCAGCTGTCGGGCGACTGGCACAAGGCGTATGAGGACAGCCGCAAGGCGGACGGGATCATCCTGCTTGGATACGGCGACTATGCGCTCTATCGCCCGCGCCTCGAACAATTGCATGCACAAGGGACGCACTATGTCCGCTGGGGCTCGCCAGAGCCCGGCGACGGCGGTGCGACGATCGGCTGCGACAATCGCGCCGGGGGGCGAATGGCGACCGAGCACCTGATCGCCCACGGCCGCCGCCGCATCGCGTTCCTGGGTGCCGGCAACGACCATTACCCCGAGTTTCGCGACCGCTATCTCGGCTATCGCGACGCGCTGGCGGCGGCGGGGATAACGGCCGATTCCGCGCTTCAGGTCGATGCGATCACGCTGGAACAGGCGGGTGCCGACGCGGTCGCGGCCTTGTTCGACCGCGGCGTCGCGTTCGATGGCGTCGTCGCCGCGTCCGACCTGATCGCGATCGGCGCGATGCAGGCGCTGGAGCGGCGCGGATATGACGTGCCTCGCGCCGTCTCCGTCGTCGGCTTCGACGACATCCCCGCCGCCCAGCAAGCCTCGCCCCCGCTCACCACCGTCCAGCAGGATGCGCGCGGCGCGGGCGAGCGCCTGGTCACCACGCTCCTCGACCGCATCGCCGGACGCGAGCCCGCGACCGGCCCCCTCCCCGTCCGGCTGATCGTCCGCTCTAGCTGCGGCGCGCATACGAATACGTGAGGCGCCGCGTCCCTCCGCTGCCTACACGGCTCCTACCCGGCACCTCAGTCCGGTGGGGAGGATGAATGGACAAGCCGCGCCAGAGCATGGCCGCTCTCTGGAACATCTCGTTCGGCTTTTTCGGCATCCAGATCGCGTTCGCGCTCCAGAACGCCAATGTCAGCCGCATCTTCCAGTCGCTGGGCGGCGAGATCGACCAGCTCGCCTTCCTGTGGATCGCCGGACCCGTGACGGGGCTGCTCGTCCAGCCGATCATCGGCCATTATTCGGATCGCACCTGGAGCCGCTTCGGTCGTCGTCGCCCCTTTTTCCTGGGCGGCGCGATCCTCGCCGCGCTCGCGCTGGTCGGGATGCCGCATGCGGGCGTGCTGCTGACGGCGGCGATCATGCTGTGGCTGCTCGACGCCTCGCTCAACATCTCGATGGAGCCGTTCCGCGCCTTTGTCGGCGACATGCTGGGCAAGGATCAGCAGACCGCGGGCTACGCCTTCCAGACCGCGTTCATCGGCGCGGGGGCGGTGGTCGGCTCGCTGGCGCCGGAGCTCCTCAACATGGCGGGCGTCGCCAACACTGCGCCGGCCGGGATCATCCCGCCCTCGGTCCGCTTTGCCTTCTACATCGGAGCGGCGGCGATCCTGATCGCGGTGCTGTGGACCGTCCTCACCACCCGCGAATACCCGCCCGAGCAGATGGCCACGTTCGCCGGCCGCGCCGCGTCCGAGCATGAGGGTCAGGTCGTCGCGCCCGCCAACGGCCCACTCTGGGCACTCGCGGGCGTGGTCCTCAGCGGCGCGGTCTATGCGCTCGCGCTCGACAAGGCGGTCTATGTTCTGGGCGGCGCGCTGGTCGCGTTCGGGCTGGCACGCGTCGCGGCGCGAGCGATGGCAGCGGGCGGCAGCCGCGGCGCGCTCGTCCTCATCAACTCCGACCTGGCGCAGATGCCGCCGACGATGCGCCGCCTCGCGCTCGTCCAGTTCTTCACCTGGTCGGCGCTGTTCATCCTCTGGATCTACACCACGCCCGTCGTGACGCAGGTCGTGTTCGGCTCCACCGACCCGACCAGCGCCGCCTATAACCAGGGTGCGAACTGGGTCGGCGTGCTGTTCGCCAGCTACAACGGCGTCGCCACGATCGGCGCGTTCCTGCTCCCCTGGCTTGCCGGACGTATCGGCAAGGTGCGAACGCACGTCATCGGCCTGCTCAGCGGCGCGGCCGGCTTCGCGACGATCCTGGTGACGCGCGACGCGCAAACGCTGCTCGTGGCGATGGTGTTCATCGGCATCGCCTGGGCATCGATCCTGACCATGCCCTACGCGATCCTGGCCGGCAGTCTCGATCCGCGAAAATACGGCATCTACATGGGATTGTTCAACATCTTCATCGTCGTGCCACAGCTGATCGTGGCGACGGTTATGGGCGCGGTCATCAACGCCTTCTTCCCCGGCGCCCCCGTCTGGACGATGGCGATCGGCGCAGGCGTCATGATCCTTGCCGCCGCTGCAATGCTCCGCGTTCGCGAGGAATAGCGCCCCCGATCCTCCGGTTTCGCTTTCAAGTGTGATGGTTCGCCATTACACTCGGCGGACAACCGGAGGACCTCATGGGCATTCTCGATTTCCTGAAGAAGCAGTTCGTCGACGTCATCGACTGGGTGGAAGAGCCCGGCGACCTCGCCATCCGCTATCCGATGGAGGATCGCGAGATCCAGAACGGCGGCGCGCTGACGGTGCGCGAGGGTCAAGTCGCGTTCTTCTATAACGAAGGGCAGATGGCCGACGCGTTCGGCCCCGGCCAGCACACGCTCACCACCGCGAACCTGCCGCTGCTCACCGCGCTCCAGAACTGGGACAAGGGCTTCCAGTCGCCGTTCAAGGCCGACGTCCTGTTCTTCACGCAAAAGGAGCAGGCCGGCCTGAAATGGGGCACGTCGCAGCCCGTCACGGTGCGCGACAAGGAGTTCGGTCCGCTGCGCATCCGCGCGTTCGGCGGCTACAGCTTCCGCATCGAAGAGCCGCCGGTATTCCAGGCCAAGCTGATGGGCACGCTCGGCCATGTCCGAGTCGGCGATGTCGAGCCCCAGCTCCGCTCGGCGATCGCGACGCAGCTCGCCACCTCGCTCGGCCGCAGCGAATTCGGCTTCGTCGACATGGCCGCCGATCAGGCCGCCATGTCGGAGCGGCTGCGCGAGATGGTTCAGCCCGCCTTCACGCAATGGGGTCTCAGCTGCCAGACCTTCTTCGTCGAGAGCCTGTCGCTCCCCGACGAGGTGCAGAAGTATCTCGACAAGGCATCGTCGATGCGCGTCGTCGGCGACCTTGACCGCTTCGTGAAGTTCCAGAGCGCCGACGCGATCGAGAAGGCGGCGGGTGCAGACGGCGGCGTCGCGGGCCTTGGCGTCGGCGCGGGTGCCGGCATGGCGCTGGGCCAGGCGATGGCCGCGGGCCTTTCCGGCGGCGGCCAGGCGAGCGGTGCGGGCGTCGTGGCGGGCGCCGGCGACGATCCCTATGCCCAGCTCGAAAAGCTCCACAAGCTGCTGACGATCGGCGCGATCACGCAGGCCGACTTCGACGCGAAGAAGGCCGAGCTGCTCGGGCGGATCCGGTAAAATGGCCTTGATCGCCCCATCCCCTTCCGTTCGTCCTGAGTAGGTGCCGAGTAGCTGCGCAGCAGCGTATCGAGGTACCGTATCGAAGGACGTTGGTCGGCGGGGCGGTACTTCGATACGCGACCTCGATCCGCTTGCTCACGCAAGCTACTCGGCCGCTACTCAGCACGAACGGGTATTGAAGATGCCGACCCGGTACGAACGGCCATGACTGAACCATGCTGACCCTCGACTGCCCAAATTGCGGCGCGCCCGTCACCTTCCGGTCGGCCTCGCTGCCCAATCGCGTCTGCGACCATTGCCGCTCGATGCTCGTGCGCAGCGACGCGGGCGTCGGCGTGGCGGGTCAGGAGGCAGCGCTGCCGTTCGACGTGTCGCCGATCCAGATCGGCACGCGTGGCCGCTTTGCCGGCGCGTCCTTCGAGGTGATCGGGCGCGTCCGCTGGTCCTGGACCGACGGCTCCTGGAACGAGTGGCTGTGCCTGTTCGAGGGCGGTCGCCACGGCTGGCTGGGCGAGGCGATGGGCGACTTCATGATGACCTTCGAGCGCCCGCTGGCCGAGATCGGCTCGGCCGAACTCGACCGCATCGCGCGCGGCGCCCCCGCGATCCCCGGCCGCAAGGCCGAGATCGACGACGAGGAACTGACGATCGCCGATGCGCGCGAAGTGTCGTGCATCGCCGCGGAGGGCGAGCTTCCGTTCACCGCGCTACCCGGCTGGACGATCTACTCGGTCGACCTCAAGGCGGGATCGGGCCGCGCCGCCAGCCTCCAGCGCGAGGGGAACGAGGCCTGGTTCTATGACGGCCGCTACGTGACGCTCGCCGACCTCGGCGCGACCAACCTGCGGGCGATCGAGGGATGGACGGTGCCGCGCTATGGCTGATGCCGCCCCCGCCGCCCGGGCGCTGTCCTGCCCCAATTGCGGCGGCACGATCACGCTGCGCGCGGCGGGCCATTCCGTCACCGTCGCATGCGAATACTGCGCCAGCATCCTCGACGTCAGCCAGCCCGAGGTGCGACTGGTCACGCGCTACAACGAAAAGGCGTCGCGGCTTGCGATCCCGCTCGGTACCCGGGGCACGCTGGACGGGACCGAGTGGGAAACCGTCGGCTGGATGGCGCGCGAGGACAGCGGCTATCCGTGGCAGGAGTTCCTGCTGTTCAATCCCTATCATGGCTATCGCTGGCTGATCGAGCAGCGCGGCGGCTGGAGCCTGGGCGAGCAGCTGAACGTCACCCCGACCGGCGGCTGGGGCGGCGTCACCGTCGACGGCGAACGCTATCAGCCGTTCTTCGCCGAGGGGCGCGCGGTGGTCACCGACGTGGTCGGCGAATTTTACTGGCGGGTGAAGCGCGGCGACAGCGTCCGCACCGACGACTGGGTTCGCCCGGGCGAGATGCTCTCGCGCGAGGTCGACGACCGCGAGGTGAGCTGGTCGCGGTCGCGCTACCTGCCCGCGGCGGAAATTGCCGCAGCGTTCGGGGTTTCTGCGCAAGGCAAGCCGTGGCCGCCGCTGCCGCACCAGCCCTCGCCCGTCCGCCCCTTCCTCAAGGGTGCGATCGTCATAGCCCTGCTCGCGCTTGCGGCGCTGATCGTCGGCGCGGTGCTGACGACGGGCGGCCGGACCCTGTGGCAGGGATCGGTCGACATCGCCGCCGATGGCCGCGACCAGGAAGTGACCGTCGGCCCGATCGAGCTCACCCGCCCCTATCAGCGCGTCCGCGTCGTCGCGGAGGTGCCGGCGCTGTCGAACGGCTGGGTCGACCTCGACTACACGCTCGTCGATCGCAAGAACCAGCGGAGCTTCACCGCGTCCAAGGCGGCCGAGCGCTATTCCGGCCGCGATTCCGACGGTGACTGGAGCGAGGGCGACCGCGGTGCCACCGCGGATTTCGCCGCGCTGCCGTCGGGCACCTATGACTTGGTCGTCGATTACAAGGGCAACAACTGGGTCGATCCGTCGAAATCGGGCTCGAACTTCTGGACCTTCGGGGCCGAAGAGCAAACGTCCGACTGGCGCCGCGGGGGCATCAACGCGCCGCAAGCCAATCTGCGCGTCGTCAGCCGCGGCGGTGCCGGGTTCGGCATCTTCTTTCTGATGCTGCTGCTCATCCTGCTGCCGCTGGGCGTCGCGCTCATCTTCCATGCGCAGTTCGAGAGTGCACGTCGCGGCGAAAGCGACTTCACCGGCGCCGGCGACGAGGACGACTGATCCATGCGCACCTCGACCTTCCTCTATGGCCTCTGGTGCCTCGGCATCGTCGGGCTGTTCATGCTTGCCAACAGCTATGCCTGGTCGCCGTTCGCCGACGGGCGCAGCGGCCCGCGCGGCGGCGGCGGCGTCATCTTCGTCGGCGGACCCAACCACAAATAAGGGGATTTCGGATGGTCACCTCGCTCGCAACCTTCCTCAACACGTTGCTCTATGCCGGCGTCGGCGTGTTCGTGTTCATGATCGGCTTTTTCATCCTCGACCTGCTGACGCCGGGTCGTCTGTGGTCGGAAATCCATGACCAGCGCAACATCGGCGTGGCGATCGTCGCCGCCGCGATGACGCTCGGCCTGGCGATCATCGTCGCCGCGGCAATCCATGGCTGAAGCCGATCCCGCGGCGCGAACGAAGGTCACGGCACCGGCGGGCGCGCTGCTCGTCTCGGCCTTCGTCGTCGCGACCTGCGGACTGGTCTACGAGCTGCTCGCCTCGACGATCGCGAGCTATCTGCTGGGCGACAGCGTCACCCAGTTCTCGACCGTCATCGGCACCTATCTGTTCGCGATGGGCATCGGTTCGTGGTGCTCGCGCTATGTGAAGCGCGGCGAGCTTCGGTTGTTCGTCCGCACCGAATTGCTGATCGCGATCATCGGCGGCTGCTCGGCGGCCCTGCTCTTCCTCCTCTTCCCGCTGGTCGAGCATTTCCGCATCGCGCTCTATGGCATCGTCCTGGCGATCGGCTTCCTCGTCGGGCTCGAAATCCCGCTCCTCATCCGCATCCTCAAGGACTTCGATTTCCGCGAAACGGTGTCGAGCGTCCTGACCTTTGACTATGTCGGCGCACTGGCCGCGTCGCTCTTGTTCCCGCTCGTCCTGATGCCCCATCTCGGGATGATCCGCACGGGCTTCGCCTTCGGCATCGCCAACGCGGCGGTGGCGCTCGCGCTCCTCCTCGCGCTCCCGCGCGGACGGCGGATGCGCGGGGAGGTCGTCGCCGCGATCGTCATCCTGGCGCTGCTGACCGCCGGCTTCGTCGCCGCCGACCGGCTCCAGCGCTGGGGCGAGCAGGCCGGCTATGGCGAGCCCGTCGTCTATGCCCGCTCCAGCCGCTTCCAGCGCCTCGTCCTGACGCGCAAGGACGACGACCTGCGCCTCTATCTCAACGGCAATCTCCAATTCAGTTCGCGCGACGAATATCGCTATCACGAGGCACTGGTGCATCCCGCGCTCGGCCGCGTCGCCAGTCCGCGTGACATCCTCATCCTCGGCGGCGGCGACGGCTTGGCCGCTCGCGAGGTCTTCCGCCACCCCGGCGTCCGCCGCGTCACGCTCGTCGATCTCGACCCGGAAATGACCGCGCTTTTCCGCGACACCCCGGCCCTTGCCGCACTCAACAAGGGTTCGCTCTCCGACCCCCGCATGACCGTCATCAACGCCGACGCGTTCCGATGGGCACGCGAGGCCAAGGCGAAGTACGACGCGATCATCGTCGATTTTCCCGACCCCGTCGATTACTCGGTCGGCAAGCTCTACACCGACAGCTTCTACGCACAGGTGCGCCGCCTGCTCGCGCCCGGCGGAATGATGGTCGTCCAGTCGACGTCGCCGCTGGTCGCGCCCGACGCTTATTGGACCGTCGCGACGACGCTGGAGGCGGTGGGGTTCGCGACCAAGGGCTATCACGCCTATGTGCCGAGCTTCGGCGAATGGGGTTTCACCCTCGCGGCGCTGCGCCCCATCCCGCTTCATGCCAGCTTCCCCGCCGGCCGCTTCCTGACCGCGGCGAGCGAGGCGCCGCTGTTCGCCTTTCCGCCAGACATGGCGCGCCGCCCGGTCGAGGTGAACCGCCTGGACAACCAGTCGCTGGTGCGCGTCTTCGATGCCGCCTGGAGCCGCTATGAAAGCTGACCGGCGCGCGCTGCTCGGCCTGGGCGCGGGCGCAGCGGCGCTGGCGGGTGGCGGCGCGGCGCTCGCGTTTCGCGAGCCGCCGCTGCCGCCCGGTCCACTCGCCGGCGCCGACCTCGCCCGCGGCCATCGCCTGCGGCAGGGCAAGTTTCCCGCGCCGACCCGCGAAGAGCACGTCGGCACCGCTATCATCGGAGGGGGCATATCCGGGCTGTCGGCGGGCTGGACCTTGGCCGAGGCTGGCTATTACGATTTCGCGCTGCTGGAGTTGGAGGACGAGGCCGGCGGCAATGCCCGGAGCGGCGCCAATGCCGTTTCGGCCTATCCGCTCGGCGCCCATTACCTGCCGATCCCCAATCGCGAGGCGACAGCGCTCAGGCGGATGCTCCAGCGGATGGGCATCGTCACTGGCGAGGCGGACGGCGTGCCGACCTATGACCCGATGCAACTCTGCGCCGACCTTCAGGAGCGATTGCTGTGGCGCGGCAAGTGGCAGGAGGGGCTGGTGCCGCGCACCGGCCTGTCGGCCAAGGACCGCGCCGACCTCGCCACCTTCGATGCGGAGATGGCACGCGCGAAGCGGGCGGTCGGCAACGACGGCAGGCCCGCCTTTGCGACGCCGATCGCCTATAGCTCGGCCGATCCCGCCTGGCGCGCGCTTGACGGCGAGACGTTCGCCGCCTGGCTGGATGCGCGGGGCCTCACATCACCGGTGCTGTGCGCGCATGTCCGCTACGCGATGCGCGACGATTACGGGACGGAGCCGGAGCATGTCTCCGCCTGGGCCGGCGTCCATTATTGGGCGGGGCGGCGTGGCCATGCGGCGGCCGGGGTAGCGGACAATGTCCTCACCTGGCCCGGCGGCAATGGTCATCTGGCGCGGCTGATGGCCCGGCGGCTGGGCGAGCGCGTGCGGCCCGGACGGATCGTCCATGCCGTCGCCCGCACTGCAAACGGCGTCGCGATCGACAGCTTCGACGTTGCCCGGGGCGAGAGCGTCCGCACGCTCGCCGACGCCGCGATCCTGGCGACGCCGCTGTTCGTCACCGCGCGGCTGATCTCCGGCCTTGACGTTCGCCCGTGCAGCTATGCGCCCTGGATCGTCGCCAACGTCACCGTCGCGCAGCCGCCGCAGGGGCCCGGCGTCCCGCTTGCCTGGGACAATGTGTCCTCGACCGGCGACTCGCTCGGCTATGTCGTCGCAACGCATCAGGACCGCGCCGCCTCGGCCGGCCCCACGGTGCTGAGCTGGTACATGCCGCTGTCATCGATGGCGCCCGCGAACGCCCGCCGGCTGCTGCTCGAGCGCCCCGCCGACGAATGGAAGCGCATCGTTCGCGACGACCTGCTTGCCATGCACCCGGACCTCGACATCGGCGAGATCGCGTTGTGGCGGTGGGGACATGCGATGATCCGTCCGACGCCAGGCTATGTCTGGGGCGCGGCGCCCGCCTTTGCCGTCGAGCCGCCGATGTACCTCGCGCACAGCGACCTGTCGGGCCTGTCGCTGTTCGAGGAAGCGCATTTTCACGGCACGCGCGCGGCCGAGGCGGTGATGGCACGCGCCGGCCACGCGCACGAGGCGCTGACATGAGCCCGCCCGCCTATGACGGTGTCCATCTGATCGCCGAACTGGTCGAGGCGGACGGTCTCGACGATCTGCCGCGCATCGAGCACGCGCTGCGATCGGCAGCGACCGCCGCGCGCGCGACGCTGATCGATTTGCGCCTCCACGCCTTCGGGCCGGGTCAGGGGATCACCGGCGTCGCGCTGCTCGCGGAATCGCACATCTCGATCCATAGCTGGCCGGAGCATGGCTATGCGGCGGTCGATATCTTCGTCTGCGGCCGGCGGTGCGATCCGGATGCGGCGCTCGAGGTGCTGGCGGAAGCGCTTGGCGCGAGCGTGCAGCATCGGCGCAGCATTGCGCGGGGGTTCGGCGTGCTCCCCGCCTGAGGAGCCGCCCGACACACGTCCTTCGACAAGCTCAGGATGAACGGGGCATAGGTCCCGCGCTAAAAACCCGTTCGTGCTAAGCCTGTCGAACCACGTGCCCCACGCGGTCGATCACCCAACATGCGCCGCCGCGTTTCGCAAATCCTCCACGAACCGCGCATACTCCTCGTCCGCCTGGGTCTTGTCCTGGATGCGCAGCAGGAAGCTCGGGTGGACGGTGATCCACCCCTCGCCGCCATCCGGCAGCAAGAACGCGCGTCCCCGCTCTCGCGAAATCGTCACCGTCTTGCCGGTCAGCGACCGTGCCGCCGTCGCGCCCAGTGCCACGGTCAGCTTGGGCGTCAGCAGCATCCGCTCTTGCTCGATCCACCAGCGGCATGCCTCGATCTCGCCCGCGTCTGGCTTGGCGTGGATCCGCCGCTTGCCGCGCGGCTCGAACTTGAAGTGCTTGACCGCATTGGTGACATAGACCGTCTCGCGGTCGATCCCCGCCTCGTCCATCGCGCGGTTGAACACCTGCCCCGCCGGCCCGACAAAGGGCTGACCGGCCAGATCCTCCTGATCGCCCGGCTGCTCGCCGACGAACATCATTCGCGCGTCCAGCGGCCCTTCGCCGAACACGGTCTGGGTCGCGGGCTTGTAGAGGTGGCAGCGGGTGCAGCCCATCGCCTCCTCGCGCAGCGCCGCCCAGGCGCCCTCGACATTGCCGCCGGGCGCCGCCGACCGTGCCGTCTCGATCATCGCCGTCTCCCGCGCCCGCGCGCCTGCCACCAGTTCGCCGACCAGCGCGGTCTCGGGCATGTTCTTCCAGTATTTGCGCGGCATCTCGCGCAGCATCGCCCCGACCTTCAGCCGCGCGGGGTTGAAGATCGACGCGTAATAGGTCTTCCACACCGCCTCGATCGGATCGCCGTCGGGCGCATCGCCCTTCACTGCACCCGGCCCCTCGCTCAGCGTCTCGCTGTCCCAATGCAGCGACACTTCCGGCGTCAGGATCGACCAACGCATCGTGTTGAAGCGATTGACGAAGAAGGCAGCGTTGGCGCGGACGATATGATGCTCGGGCTCGAACCACGCGACGAAGCGCTCGCCCGCGTCATCGGCGACCTCGCGAAAGCGCAGGAACGCGCGCATCTTGTGGATGTCGCGGCGCACCGCTTTGGCCATCTCGTCCAGCCGGCGGCGGAGCGGATCGGCACGGTCGTCAATCAGTCGAGGCTGATCGAGCAGCCGCGTCAGCATCGTGTAGAGGAGCGCAAACCGCTCCGGATCGGCGTGAAGCACGACGTCGCGCGCCAGGTCGACGAAGCCGCGCGGCACCCGGAAGGCGGGCGGCGGCGCGGGGTCCGCGGGCGGGTCGATCGGCGGCGGGGTCTCGGCGAACAGGTCCGCCGCATGCCCCGCCACTTGCCAGATCACGCGGTCCGGCGGCACCCGATCGGCCGCCAGCTCCCGCGCTGCGTCGCGCCAGCCCTCGAAGTCGTCGGGGGCGTCCAGGCGTGCGACGCGGATGCCCATCGGCGGCGCTTACTCGCGCTCGTCGCCAGGCTGGGTCTGCTCGGCGAGCTCCAGCTCCTTCGGCTTGCGCGCCTCGAACACCTTGGCGAGGCGTGCGACCTCGTCGTCGGGCAGGTCCTTGGCCGCCTCGGGGAACATCTCCTCCTCTTCCTCGTCGATGTGATGCTCGTAGCGGTGCCGCATTGCGTCGAACTTCTCCTTCCACTCGGACGTGGCGGGATCGAGCTCGACCATCTCCTCGAAGAAGTCATCGATCTCCTTGTGCTCGGAGACCGAATGGCGCGCCTCGTCGCGCAGTTCCGGGTTGGCGAGCATCGTCGCGTAGAGCGATTCCTCCTCCGCAGCGGCGTGCGCGGTCACTTCGACGCGAAACTGTTCGAACAGGTCGGCGCGCTGTCCCTCGTCGGCGGCGTCGATGTCCTTCAGGAGCTTGCGATGCAGGTCGTGGTCCTGCTTGAGGTCGGCAAAGATGCGGGCGTCGGCCATGGCGGGTTCCTCTGAACGGTGCCGCGATCCAACCCGCATCCCGCCCGCCCGTTTCACCTGCGAATGGCTATCATGCCGCAAACAGCTCGAGCTGCTCGCGCTTGGGCGCCACCAGCGGCTTGAGGTTCGCCCGATCGGCGAGCGCAATCGGCCGCCAATTCTCGGCAACGATGAACGGCCGCACCTTGGCGATCGAGGCGGTCAGCCGGCCGACATCCTCCAGCGCCAGCCGCCGCCAGCGCCGCGCCTTGAGGATCGAGTTGACCGCCTTCACCCCCAGGCCCGGCACGCGCAGCAGATCCTCGCGCGGCGCTCGGTTGACGTCGACGGGGAACCGCTCGCGGAACTTGAGCGCCCAGGCGAGCTTCGGATCGATGTCGAGCGGCAGCATGCCCGTTGCCGGATCAGCCGCCGACGCGACCTCCGCCGGGGCATAGTCGTAGAAGCGCATCAGCCAGTCGGACTGGTACAGCCGGTGCTCGCGCATCAGCGGCGGACGCTGGAGCGGCAGCACCGCGCTTGCCTCCGGGATCGGGCTGAACGCGGAATAATAAACGCGGCGCAGGTTGAAGCGGTCGTAGAGCGTCGCGGCCTTGCCGACGATGTCGCGATCGGTGGCGGCATCGGCGCCGACGATCATCTGCGTCGACTGGCCCGCCGGCGCGAAGCGCGGCGCCGATCGATACTTCTTTCGCGCGTCGGCCGTATCGACGATCGCGCTCTTCATGTCGCGCATCGCCCCCTCGATCCGCGTCGACGACTTCTCGGGCGCGAGGCGGGTGAGGCCGGGTACCGTGGGCAGCTCGACGTTGATCGACACACGATCGGCATGCAGCCCCGCCATGCGGACGAGCTCGGGATCAGCATCGGGGATGGTCTTGAGGTGGATATAACCGCGGAACTGATGATCCTCGCGCAGCGATCGCGCGACCTCGACGATTTGCTCCATCGTGTAATCGGGCGAGCGGATGATGCCGGAGGAGAGGAACAGCCCCTCGATATAGTTGCGCTTGTAGAAGCTGAGCGTCAGCGCAACGACCTCCTGCGCGGTGAAGCGCGCACGGCGGACGTTCGAGCTCTTGCGATTGATGCAGTAATGGCAGTCGAAGATGCAGCTGTTGGTCAGCAGGATCTTGAGCAGGCTAATACAGCGACCATCGGGCGCATAGGCGTGGCAGATGCCCATCCCCTCGGTCGAGCCAATCCCCTTGCCGCCCGCCGAGTTGCGCTTAGTCGTGCCCGACGAGGCGCAGGACGCATCATACTTCGCCGCGTCGGCGAGGATCTCTAGCTTTTCACGGACGTCGAGCTGCGCCATCCGTTCGATATATGTTCGTCGCGTGCGACTGTCGAGAGAGCGAAAACCATAAGCAGATGAACAGCATCGCCGCCGCGACGGCCCACATGGCAAGGCCCGTCCAGGGTGAGAAGCCGAAGAACTCGTTGGGGATGGTGCGCAGATAGCCGGGCAGGAAGCGGCCGTTCCACACGCCATCGACGAGCGCGTTCTCGGCACTCCACGGCGCGGTGATCTCCGCTGCCGCGATGGTTAGATTGATCGCGACGCTGGCGCCGAGGAGCAGCGCCAGCCCCGCGCGCGCCGCCCTGCCAGCCGCTGCCCAGACCATCGGCAAAGCAAGGGCGAGGAACGCGGCGGCCGGCATCGCATGACGCGGCCCGGTCGAATTGCCCCCGTCCCAATAGACATAGGAAGCGTTGTAGAGGAACGCCGCGACCGTCCCGGCCACCACCAGTACCGCCAGATCGCGCACGCCGCGCCGCCAGAGCAGCCACACGCCGGGCAGTGCCGCCAGCAGCACCGGCGCGACCCAGATCATCCCCCGCTTCGCGCCCCACAGGATCTCGGCCAGCACCGCCGGATGCGGATAGGTGAGCCCGAACAGCCCCTGGTCCATCCCGTCCCAACCGACCACGCCCGAATAGCCGAGCCGGAACGGCGTCCCGAACGCGAGCAGATTGTAGCCGAGCAGCGGCACCATCGCCGCCATGCCCGCGATCACTGCGCCCACAGCCGCGCGCACCGCCGCCTCGCGCGGCAGCGTCCGCATCCGCCACAGCGCGAACAGCCCGATCGGCAGCGCGAAGACCAGCGCGCTGTGTTCGATCACCAGCGCCCAGCCGAGCGCCAGCCCGGCCAGCGGCGCCTCCCATCGGCCGCGATCATCGCTCGTCCCCTTGAGCACCAGCCGCACGGCGATCACCAGCAACGACGCGACCGCGCAATGCCCGAAGAGCGTCGTCGCCCAGCCCCAGAGCGGCGTCCCGAGCGCGAACGCCAGCCCGGCGAACGCACCCGCCCCCGCCGATCCCGTCACCCGCCGACCCACATCCATCAGCGCCACCGCCGCCAGCGCCAGCAGCGTCGCGTTGATTGCCGCGGCCGCGAGCCACTGGCGAAGCTTCAGGTAGCGGTCGAAGGTCGGATCCTCGGCGGCCATCACCTTGCCGGCCGCACGGTCGCCGGTCGCGAGGTCGGTGGCGGCAACGACCGGCAGCGCCATCAGCGTCATGCCCGGTGCCTTGTCCATGAAGAAGTCCGGCCCGAACCGCGCCTTGTCGATCGTCAGATGCTCGTACCGGTTGATCGCCGCATGCCCCTCCTCGACGATCGAGATCGCGGCGAACAGCCGGACGGCGCTGTTGGGGTTCCAGTGCCACGATCCGAACCACGCCGCCGAAAGCCACACGAGCGCGAACAGCAGGACGGACGGGCGGGCCATGACCCCAGCGCTACCGGAAAAACCGCGCAACGTGCAACCAGCGATGGTGCAGTGCAGCAAAGGCTGTTAAAGCGCCTTCAAGCCAAGCGAAGGATCCTGAGCCGATGACTGCACGCACGCCGTCCTATGCCGACTGGGCGATGCTCGGGCTACAGACCTGGATGCTGGGGCTGGAGGCGTCGGCAGTGATCGCCACCCGCCTCCACGGCTTCGCGTGGCAGACGCCCGGGTCGGACCGCGAAGCGACGCGGATGGTCAGCGAGAAGATGACCGCGCTCATGGAACTGCAATGGCGCTTCATGACCGGCGGCATGGGCTCGACGCCGCTTGCCGCCTCGCAGCGCACCGTCCAGCATTACCGCCGAAAGGTGGCGGCCAATCGCCGGCGGCTAATCGCCTAACGCGGCGGTGAGGCGGAGGCGAGCTCGTTGATGATCCTATAACGCTGAAGCCGCGCCTGCCGGTCGAGCGGCAGACGATACAGCGTGCGCAGGAACCGCCTGTCCCACTCGGACAGCGATTTGATGCCACCGGGTTCGAACGCACCCAGGATCGACCCCTGCGGCGCATAGCCATCGCCGCCGATCTCTGCGAACGCCACCAACGCGGCGTAATCGGCTGCGGTTTCGAGGTTGCGGCCTTCCGCCTGTTTGACGTCCACGACCACGGCCGCCGACGTGATGACGCGGATCGCCATGGTACTGACGATGCTCGATCCATAGGATTGCACCGACCCGCCGGTGTCCGGGATGGCCGAACCCCCGCCCTCGACATTGCCGGCCCATGTCGCCGGACTGGGTGCAGGCGGCTCGTTGTCACGACCACGAAGGGCGGTGGTGTACCGCCAGCGGATCGGCGCTCTGCCCTCGATCAACCGCGCCCGCTCTTCGGCGTCCATCTTGGCGAGTGAACGCAATTGGCGCGCCTCGTCGCTTTTGGCCACGGGCGCCGCGCCATCGACGAAGCTGACGGCGATGTTTGCCCTGCACGTCGCTTTTGCGGCGACGGGGACGCCCGCTTCGCGCGCGATCGCGCGAAGGCGTGACTCCACCATCGAGGCGTGAGCGGGTTGCAGCCCGACGACGCGCGGGCAGACCGGATCCTTCCATCGCGCGACCGGACGGCCGTTTTGAGCAACGCCGACGCCCCGGATGAAAGCGGCCGCCTGACGACGCGCTTCCGCACGCGTCAGGGGTATGCCGGTGACGACGATATCCTTGTCCGCCTCTTCCTCAGCCGACGGATCGACCTGCGCCCAACACGGCGTCGCCACCAAGCTTAGAATGAGAAACACACCGACGTCGCGCATCGCCATCTCTCCCGACCGGACCGGTCGAGGATAACGTAAGCGGACGGCGGATCAACGCCCTATTTCCAGAATGTTAAGCCTTAATCCTCGAGTACGTTCTGGGCGTCGCGGCGCTGGCGGCGGTCGGCCTTGTTGACCGTCGCGGCCTGGCCGAAGCAGCCGCTCGCGCCGCCGATCCCGACTGCCGAGCAGCTGCCGATCCCCGACTCGCCGGCACGCAGCGTTCCCTCTGCGCGCGCGGCCCACGCCTCGTTCTGCGGGGTGATCTCCAGCTCGCGCAGCTCCTGCGGGATGCGGAAGCGCTCCGCCTCGCTCTTGCGCACGCAGACGACGATCTCTTCGCCATCGGCGTTGGTCGGGCACTTGTCATTGCCATAGATGTAGAGGACGCCGTTCTGCAGCGCGCTCTGCGCCGCGGCGGGGGCGGGCAGAAGCGCGGCTCCGGCGGTGGCGGCAGCGACGATGGCGAACGACTTCAGCGACATGGGGCTATCTCCTGCCGGTAGGAACGCCCGGCACGCAATTGGGTGCCAAGGCTATCAGATGCGCTTGGATATGGCGATGGCGGCGCGGCATCCGACACGGATGACGGCGCTCATCAGCGGATAGGCGATCGCCTGCTCCGCGCCCGCGGCGATCGCCGCCTCCTTGTGCTCCAATTCCTCGGCCTGGAATTCGCGGACATGCGCGGCCAGCTCCGGATCGTCGTCGCCCAGGTCGGCGAGCTGCTGGTCGTAATGCTTGTCGATCTCGGTCTCGACCGCGGCGGTGCACGCCATCGCCGCCGCCGGCCCGATCGCCGCCGTGACCGCCCCGAGCGCGAAGCCGGCGACGTTCCAGAACGGCTGGAGCAACGTCGGCCGCACGCCGCGTTCGGCGATCAGCCGGTCGAAATAGGCGCGGTGGCGCGCTTCCTGCTGCGCCATGCCGGCGATCTCGGCCGCGTGCGGGCCGTGGTCGCCCAGGATCGCGAGTTGGCCGGCATAGATACGCGTCGCGCCATATTCGCCCGCCTGATCGACGCGGATCATCGACCGGATCGCTTCGCGCCGGTCGCCCGGCCGCCAGCCCAACTCGCTCATCGCGCCTTCCTCCATGCCAGCGCCGCGACGATCGCCGCGCCGCCCAGCGAGAAGATGGCGTTGAACCCCGCCAATGAAACCCCGACCAACGTCCATTGCGCCACGTCGCAGCGGATGATCGGGCGCGAGAGGATGTCGGCGAGAAGGTCGCCGCCGCGCGGCGCCGGCGCGGTGCAGGCGGTGATCCCCTCCCACCAGTGATATTCGACGCCCGCGTGGAACACGCCGATCGCGCCGCTGACCGCGATCGCCAGCGCCGCCAGCGTCACCATCGCCCGCTTCGCCGCCGTGCCCGGAATGATGAAGGTGAGCAGCGCCGGCACCAACGCGGCGTAATGCGGCCAGCGCTGCCAGTGGCACATCTCGCATGGCACCAATCCGCCGATCAGCTGCGACGCCCACGCGCCGGCAAGCAGCGCGGCAGGTAGCGCGAGCGCAAGCGCCCGCGCGGTGACAAGCGAGCGCGGCACGGGCGTCAGCGCTTTGCCGCGGCCTTGGCCGGCGTCGCGGACGCCGCGACCTGCTGCGGCGCGCCCAGCCGGGCGAGCGTCTTCACCGCATAATCGAGCTGGAAGTCCTCGATCCCCTGCTTCTTGAGCTGCTCGGGCGTGGCGGCGAAGCGCGGGTCGGTCTTGGCGTCTTCCTCAAGCACCTTGTTGTCGACCTTGGCCTCGTTGATAAGGTGGCGGCGCAGGTCCGCCTCGCGGAAGACCGGGCGCGACTTGTAATCCTCGTCGCTGATCTGCGGCACGCTCAGGTCGGGCTCGATCCCGCCCTCCTGCACCGACCGGCCCGACGGCGTATAGTAGCGCGCCGTCGTCAGCCGCAGCGCGTTCGCCGGCCCGAGCTGGAGCAGCGTCTGCACCGATCCCTTGCCGAAGGTGCGCTCGCCCATGACGATCGCGCGGTGGTGGTCCTGGAGCGCGCCGGCGACGATCTCGCTGGCCGAGGCGGTGCCCGCATCGACCAGCACGATGATCGGCAGCCCGCCAGCTAGGTCGCCCGCGCGCGCATAATAGCGCTCGATATCCGCCTTCTCACGCCCGCGCTGCGACACGATCTCGCCGCGCTCGAGGAAGGCGTCGGACACTTCGATCGCCTGCGTCAGCAACCCGCCGCCGTTCGAGCGCAGGTCGACGATGTAACCGGTCGGCTTGCGCCCCAGTGACTTGTCGATCGCCAGGATCGCCGCGCGCGTGTCGGCCCCGGTCGAGGCCGAGAAGGTGTTAATGTTGATGATGCCGACGCCGTTCTTGACCTCCCACTTCACCGGCTTCTGCACGATGATCTCGCGCGCCATGGTGAGTTCCATCGGCTTGTCGCGGCCGGGGCGGACGACGGTCAGCGTGACCTTCGTCCCCGGCTGGCCACGCATGTCCTCGATCGCGTCGTCCAGCGCCTCGCCGAAGATCAGCTTGCCGTTGATGTGGGTGATATAGTCGCCGGCCTTGATCCCCGCGCGATAGGCGGGTGTGTCCTCGGTCGGGGCGATCACCTTGACCGCGCCGTCCTCCTGCGTGACCGTCAGGCCCAGGCCGCCGTAATTGCCTTCAGTCTGGATGCGCATATTCTCGAAATCGAGCGCGTCGACATAGGAGCTGTGCGGATCGAGCGCGGCCAGCATCCCTTGGATCGCGCCCTTGACCAGCGTCTTGTCGTCGACCTTGTCGACATACTCGCCCTTCACGCGGTTATAGACGTCCATGAACAGGTCGAGTTCGCGATAGCTGTTGGTGTCGACCTGCGCCATCGCACCCGTGGCGAGCGGCACCATCGCGATGGCGGCGGTGGCGGCGAGAGCCTGAAGCAGCGGGCGGGCCATGGTACGCGGATCCTTTGAACGCTTTGGGTGAAGATAGCGGCAAGCTGCGTGCCATAAAAGCGGGTCGGCCGAGATTATCGCATCAGCCCGACAAGATCGAAGGGCATGCCGCGGCGGCGCAGTTCGGTCGTGATCCTCGGCTCGGCATCGTTGCCGGCGCGGCCGATCGGCATCCCCTGCCCCACCGCCGCGCCGCGCGCGACCTGCGCCTCGGCCAAGCCGGAAATGAGGCTGGTCCAACCCTCGCCATGATCGATGATGACCACGGTGCCATAGCCGCCGAACCGGCGCGCGAAGACGATCCGGCCGGCCGCAGGGGCCGTGACGATCGCACCGGGCGCGACCGAGAGTGTCAGCCCGCGCGACCGCACGCCGCTTTCGCTGACTTCGCCCAGGCCCGCGACGATCCGTCCAGCCGCCGGTAGCCGATAGGCCGGCGCCCGCGCCGTCCGCGCGCCCGCCGGGTCATCCGGGCGCGGCAGCGGCTCACCGAGCGTCAGCAGCCGGGCGCGCGTCTCGCCCGCGGCATCAGCGACGGCCATCTGATCGACGATGTCGCGCGCCTCCTCGCCCAGCGCGATCGCGCGATCCGATTCGACGAGCGCGCCGCGCGTCAGCTCACGCGAGCGCAAGCGGCTTTCCGATTCGAGCTGCACCAGGCGCAGCCGCTCCTGCTCCAGCCGTACGCGGCCGTCGCGCAGGCTGGCGGCGGCCAGCCGGGCGCCTTCGCGCAGTCGCCGCGTCCGCGCGATCTCAGCGCGCACCGCGGCACTACGCGCCCGCACCGCCGGCACCACGCTCGCCAGGAGCGCGCGGACGTGCACCGCATCGCGCGCCGACCCGGGTTGCAGCAGCGCCAGCGACGCCGGCCGCCGCGCAAACGACTGAAGCGCCGCCACCAGCCGCATCGTGGGGGCGCGCTGCGCATCCAGCCGGCGACGCTGAACGGTCAGCGCCCTATCGACTAGTGCGATCCGCGCGCGAGCCGCGGCGATATCAGCCTCCGCCGCTTCCGCGCGCGCCGCGACGGCCGCCTGCTCGCGCCCGGCGCGCGCCGCCTCGCCCTTCGCCGCCGCCGCCTGCCGCTCGAGTTCCTCGGCGCGGATGCGCGCGACACGCGACGCCTGGTTTGCGCGGACGAGTTGCTGGCGCTGGTCGCCGTCCGCCCGCTGCGCGCCCGTGACCGCGGGCACGATCAGCGCCAGCAGCGCCGCGGGGGCGAGCGCGGCCTTCATCCCTCGCGGTGATAGGGGTGGCCGGACAGGATGCTCGTCGCGCGCCATAATTGCTCCGCCAGCATCGCACGGGCCATCAGATGCGGCCAGGTCATCCGCCCGAACGCGATCAGCCAGTCCGCCCCCGCCCGCTCGGCATCGCCGAACCCGTCGGCGGCGCCCAGCATGAAGCGCACCTCGCGAACGCCCTCATCCCGCCAGCGCCCCAGCCGCTCGGCAAAGGCTATGCTGCCCGGCTGGTCGCCCTTCTCGTCGAGCAGGATCAGCCGCGTGCCGGGTTCGACCGCGGGCAGCTTGCCGCCGGTGTCGGGCAATTCGGTCACCCGGGTGGGCCAGCCGACGCGCTTCAGATAGCGCTCGACCAGCTCGGCCTCCGGCCCGCGGCCGATCCGCCCCCGTGCGACGATGTGGAGCAGCAAGGCTGCGGGATCAGTCGGCGGTCGTCGGCGCGGCGGGCGCAGGCGGCGCATCGCCGAACGCCCACATCCGCTCCAGATTGTAGAAGCTGCGCACTTCCGGCCGGAACAGGTGGACGATCACGTCGCCGGCGTCGATCAGCACCCAGTCGGCATTCGGCAGCCCCTCGACGCGCGAGGAAACGCCGAAGTCGCGCTTGATCCGCTCGGCCAGCTTCTGCGCCATCGACGCGACCTGGCGCGTCGACCGGCCCGAGGCGATGACCATGAAGTCCGCCAGGCTCGACTTGCCCGACAGCGGGATCGAAACCGTCTCCAGCGCCTGATCGTCGTCGAGCGAGGCGAGGACGAGCGCGTGCAGTGCCGACGCCGGATCGGCGTCAGGCGTGGACGGGACGGAACGGGTCTGGCTCAATGCGGCTCCTTGGGGCGTACGGGTGATGACGGGGAACGCCGATCGTTCAGATAACGGCGGTGCCAGGCAGGATCGGCGGCGCGAATGCGGGTGGCCGAACGTCGGTCGGGGCGAAAGCGCAGCAACACGAGCGCCGGCAATCTCCACTCGTCCCATCGTCTTGCCTGGCCTGCGGGCCGCACGCCGCGCCGCAGCCAACCCATCGCGGGACTTGCGAGGGCGTCGCCATCATAGCCCGGACGCGCGATCACCGCAATCGGCACCGCGCGCGCGATGTCGCGCCATCGGCGCCACTGATGAAAACTGCCGAGATTGTCCGCCCCCATGACCCAGACGAAGCGCTTCTTGGGGAAGAGCGCCGGCAGCCGTTCGAGCAGGTCGACGGTGTACCGCGTCTTGAGTCGCGCCTCGATCGTCGACACCCGGATCGGCGCATGCCGCGCCATCGCCCGCGCGGACGCCACCCGCGCGGCATAGGGCGCCATGTCGGTCGCGGCGTCCTTCAGCGGATTGCCCGGCGACACGATCCACCACATCTCGTCCAGATCGAGCGCGCGGATCGCCTGGAGCGCGATGTGGCGATGCCCGCCATGCGCGGGATTGAACGACCCGCCCATAAGTCCGATGCGGCGCATCATGGCTGCGAACGCCAATCTTCGCGCTCATGGCGGATGCGGAGGATTTCGACGATGTCAGCTCTGATCCGATAGACCAGCAGATAGGGCGAGCCATTGACGCGCCATTTCCTTCTGGTGCGCGCTATCGGACTTCCGGCAAACGGATTGACCGACAGAAACTCGGCCGCGGTCAGCGCTGCTCGCCCCGCGACGCGGGCGAACTCCGCATCTCGATCGGCAAGATAATCGTCGATGCGGCCAAGGTCCTGCCGCGCCGCGGGCGCCCAGATGACCCTCAACCGTTGCGCCCCGCCGCGACGCGTTCCTCGTACCACCGCTCCATCTGTTCCTGAGAATAGAAGTGCCCGGCCTCGATTTCGCGTTCGGCCTCTTCGATCGATGCCAGGAAGTCGGCTTCGCTCAACGAAAAGCGCCGAACGACCTCGGCAACGAACGCCGCGTCGGTCTGGCCAGCGGCCTCCGCCAGGTCATGCAACAAGTCATAGGTTTCCGGGTCGAACTCGGCCTCGATCCGGATCTTCGCAGGCTCGTTCATACCATCAAGCTATCCACCCGCCCGCCGCGCTTCAAGGGCGCGTCTGGCCGGTGCCGCGGACCTGCCATTTGTACGTCGTCAGCCCCTCCAATGCGACGGGACCGCGGGCGTGGAGGCGGCCGGTGGCGATGCCGATCTCGGCGCCCAGCCCGAACTCGCCGCCATCGGCGAACTGAGTGGAGGCGTTCCACATGACGATGGCCGAATCGACCTCCGCCAGGAACCGCTCGGCGGCACCCTCGTCCTCCGTGACGATCGCATCGGTGTGGTGCGATCCGTGCCGCTCGACATGCGCGATCGCGGCGTCGAGGCCGTCGACGATCGCGACGCTCAGCACCGCGTCGAGATATTCGGTGTCCCAGTCGTCATCCTCCGCCGCGAGCACGCGCGGATCGAGCGCCCGCGCCGCCGCGTCGCCGCGCAGTTCACAGCCCTTGTCGGCCAGCGCCGCGATCACCCGCGCCGGCTCGGCAAAGTCGCGGTCGATCAGCAGCGTCTCGGTCGCGCCGCAAACGCCCGTGCGGCGCAGCTTGGCGTTGACCGCCAGCGCGACCGCCTTGTCCGGATCGGCGGCGGCGTGGATGTAGGTGTGATTGAGCCCGTCCAGATGCGCGAGCACGGGCACCCGCGCCTCGGCCTGGACGCGCGCGACCAGGCTCTTGCCGCCGCGCGGAATGATGAGGTCGATCGCTCCCGCCGCGCCAAGCATCGCGCCCACGGCGGCGCGATCGGTCGTGTCGACCAGTTGCACCGCATCGCCCGGCAGCCCGCCTGCCTCCAGCCCCGCGACCAGCGCCGCATGCAGCGCGCGATTGGTGCCGATCGCCTCCGATCCACCGCGCAGGATCGCGGCATTGCCCGCCATCGCCGCCAGCACGCCGGCATCGACAGTGACGTTGGGCCGGCTCTCGAAGATGATGCCGATGACGCCCACGGGCACTCGGACGCGATTGAGGACGAGGCCGTTGGGCCGCTCGCGCCGATCGATCACCGCGCCGACCGGATCGTCCAGGCCCGCCACCGCCTCCACGCCCGCGGCGATCCCCTCGAGCCGCCCGGCGTCGAGCCGCAGTCGATCGAGCATCGCACCGGATAGCCCCGCCGCCTCGGCCCGCGCCACATCCTCGTCGTTCGCGGCAAGGATCGCCTCGGTCCGCGCGCGGATCGCGCCGGCGACCGCGACCAGGCCGGCGCGTTTCGCGGCCGTCGGCGTACGCGCCAGCACGCGTGCCGCGATGCGTGCCCGGCGGCCGGTCGCCGCGATCCAAAGCTGCCAATCCTGCTCGTCCATGCCCGTGCGTGTCGCCCAAGCCCCGCTGCCGTGCAACAAAGTTGCACTCGCCTCGACTGAAGCATCGCGATAAACGACCGGCATGTCGGGGGAAATCGAAGGGGTCGGTGATCTGGCGACGGGCGCCTTTATGGCGCACGCGGTCGATCATCATGGCGGCGGCGGCCATGGGCACGAGGTGCACGGCGCCTGCCTTAATTGCGGGACACCGCTGATCGGTGAGCACTGCCACGCCTGCGGCCAGGCCGCGCATCTGCATCGCTCGGTGGGCGCGATCTGGCACGACCTGCTCCACGGCGTCCTCCATTTCGAAGGGCGCATGTGGTCGACGCTGCCGCTGCTCGTCACCAAGCCGGGCGAACTGACACGCCGCTATATCGAGGGCGAGCGCGCCAAGTTCGTGTCGCCGATGGCGATGTTCCTGTTCTCCGTCTTCACGCTGTTCGCGGTGCTGTCGATCCTCGGAATCGCGCCGCCGGCCGATGTTGGCGGCGCCAGCGGCAAGGTCGCGGCCGGCCTGGAGGAAGCGAAGAAGGAGCTGGTCTCCAGCCGGGCGGTGCAGGCAGAGCGCCTGGCCGATCCCAAGACCAACGAGGCGCGCAAGGCGCGAGCGCGCGAACGGCTTGCCGAGATCGACAACGAACTGAAGGTCATCGCCAACGCCCAGCCCGTGTTCAAGGTGCAGGATGACGAATTCTCGGGCCTGAAGACCGGCTGGAAACGCCTCGACTACGGGATCGAAAAAGCCTCGAAGAACCCCGGCCTCGCGCTCTACAAGCTTCAGGCGAACAGCTACAAATTCTCGTGGCTTCTGATCCCGCTGTCGGTGCCGTTCGTCTGGATCATGTTCGCCTGGAAGCGGCAGTTCCACGCCTATGACCACGCGGTCTTCGTCACCTATTCGCTGGCGTTCATGTCGCTATTGTTCATCGTCCTGACGATCCTGGGATCGCTGGGCGTGCCGATGGCGATCCTGGCGACGGTCGCCACCTTCGTCCCGCCCTTCCACATCTATCGACAGCTACGCGGCGGCTATCGCCTCGGCCGCGCCTCGGCGCTCGCGCGGACGATCGTCCTCATCTGCTTCGTGCAGGTGATCGCGATGCTGTTCCTGATGCTGGTGCTGGGCCTGGGGCTGGTCGGTTAGGCCGCCACCCGCCGGACGAAGTCGCTGGCGCTGCCCTTCAGCGTGTCGAGGTCGCCCTCGAACGCCACCACGCCCTGACCGACCGCGTCGATGCCGCTTGCCACTGCCTCGGTATCCTCGCGGATCGCGGCGATGGTGTTCGACATCGAATCAGCGGCAAGCGCGGTCTCGTCGACCGCGGCGGTGATCGCGGTCACCGTCTGCGCCTGAGCCTCCATCGCCCGGCGGATGCGGTTGGCCGAATCCTGCACCTCGTCCACGGTCGTCCGGATCGAAGCGGA
Source organism: Sphingomonas sp. Y38-1Y (assembly GCF_032391395.1). Taxonomy (NCBI): domain Bacteria; kingdom Pseudomonadati; phylum Pseudomonadota; class Alphaproteobacteria; order Sphingomonadales; family Sphingomonadaceae; genus Sphingomonas; species Sphingomonas sp. Y38-1Y. The sequence continues at coordinate 1,866,852 of NZ_CP135916.1, read as the reverse complement.
GGTGTCGACCGTCAGCCGCGTCGCCGACTGGATCGCCGCGATCTTGGCGGCGATGTCGTCGGTCGCGCGCGCCGTCTGGTTGGCGAGGCTCTTCACTTCCTGCGCGACCACGGCGAAGCCGCGACCGGCGTCACCCGCCCGCGCCGCCTCGATCGTGGCATTGAGGGCGAGGAGGTTGGTCTGCCCGGCGATCTCGCGGATCAGGCCTAGGATCGATTCGATCGACTTGGCATGATCCGACAGCGTGCCCGACGTCTCGACCGCGGCGCCCGCCTGCGCGCTGGCACGCGTCGCGATCTCGGCAGCCGCCTCGACCTCGGCGCGCGCATCCTCGATCGCGCGGATCAGCCCGGCAGCGGTCTGCGCCGCCTCGCGCATCGCCACTGCCGACTGCTCGGCGGCCGCTGCGACTTCGCTCGCCTTGCCCAGCATGCCGCGCGCTGACCCCGACGCCGCCTGTGCCTGGCCGCGCAGGGCCGAGCCCTCGTGGCTCGCGCGCTCGACGCTGGCGATGATCTTGTCGCGGAACTCGCCGGCCAGCCGCTCGCGCGCGCGATCGGTGCCGAACTCGACATGCTGGCTATAGATCGCGACGGTGATGTCGGTCTCCAGCGCCGACAGCCGCATCAGCGCATCGATCAGCGTCGCGAGCTCCGGGTCGCCCTGCGGCACGCGCTTGAGCAGCACGTCCAGCGCCGCGCGGTCGCTGGCGTTGATCATGGAAAGCAGCGCCATCGGCGGCACGTCGCCGGCATAGGCGGATGCGACCGACCGCTCGATCGACTCGACCCAGGCAGAACCCGCGGTGTCGAGGAAACGATTGCGCAGGAACACGACGCCCGCGTCTATCATCTTCTCGGTTTCGTACGGCGCCCAGTTGCGCGCGTCGGAAAAGCAGCGCTTCCAGTGCCGCCAATAGGCTTCGGCAATCTCGCGGACATCGTGCTCCAGCAGCGTCCAGACGCGCCGTGCCGCCTCCACCAGCCCGCCGTCGAAGTCGAATACGCGAAGCCGCGCCTCCATCTCGATCGTCCGGCTGATCGAACCCGCTTCGGGCAGTTCCTTGTTCTGCATGACGTTGCGCGCCTCTTGTCCCAGCAAGGTGATCGAGCCCCCCCGGCCCGCACCTGCACTGATCTATGCGGCCCCATCCATTAAGAGGTGGTTAGCCACGCATCTTCGTTCGCCCTTCATGGACCATCGCCCGATCTTGCATCTGCGAAGAACGGGGGCCATTAGCGCCGCTGAAAGGAACACGCCCCGTGGCAACCAAACCCGTGAGCCGGCCGCTGTCGCCGCATCTGTCGATCTGGAAATGGGGACCGCACATGGCGGTCTCGATCGCGCATCGCGTGACCGGAACCGGCATGGCGACCATTGGCGCGATCCTGATGGTCGTCTGGCTGGCGAGCGCCGCGGCGGGCGAGGCGAGCTATGCCGCGTTCCTCGACATCTTCACCTTCTCGGACGGCTCGCTCAATGCGATCGGCTATCTGTTCGGGATCGGGCTCAGCTTCAGCTTCTTTCAGCACACGGCGTCGGGCGTTCGCCACCTCGTGCTCGACACCGGCGCCGGGTACGAGCTCAAGCGCAACAAGCTGGGCGCGCGGTTGACCTTCGTGTTCTCGACGCTTGCCACCATCGCCTTCTGGGCGTTTCTGATCCTGGGGAAGTAAGATGGGTTCGGGCACCAGCATCGGCCGCGTCCGCGGTCTGGGCGCCGCCAAGGAAGGCGCGCATCATTGGTGGACGCACCGTCTGACCGCGGGCAGCAACCTCCTCCTCATGCTGTGGTTCATCGCCTCGATCGCGATGCTGCCGGGCTATGACCATGCCACGGTAACCGCCTGGCTCGGCTCGCTGTGGGCGGCGATCCCGATGGCGCTGCTCATCATCAGCGTGTTCTGGCACTTCCGCCTGGGCCTTCAGGTGGTGATCGAGGATTACAGCCACGCCGAATCGCGCGTCGTGCTGCTGATCCTCCTCAACTTCTTCGTCGTCGCGGCCGGCGCCACGGCGGTCGTTTCGATCCTCAAGCTCGCCTTTGCGGCGGGAGCGGTTTCCTGATGAGCGACGCGTACAAGATCATCGACCACAGCTATGACGTGATCGTCGTCGGTGCGGGCGGCTCCGGCCTTCGCGCGACGATGGGCGCGGCCGAAGCGGGGCTGAAGACCGCCTGCATCACCAAGGTGTTCCCCACGCGCAGCCACACCGTCGCGGCGCAGGGCGGCATCGCCGCCAGCCTCGGCAACAACTCGCCCGATCACTGGTCGTGGCACATGTACGACACCGTCAAGGGTTCCGACTGGCTCGGCGACCAGGACGCGATCGAATATATGGTGCGCGAGGCGCCGGCCGCGGTCTATGAGCTCGAGCATGCTGGCGTGCCGTTCAGCCGCAACGACAACGGCACCATCTATCAGCGCCCGTTCGGCGGCCACATGCAGAACATGGGCGAAGGCCCGCCGGTGCAGCGCACCTGCGCCGCCGCCGATCGTACCGGCCACGCGATGCTCCACGCGCTCTATCAGCAGAGCCTGAAGTACGACGCCGACTTCTTCATCGAGTATTTCGCGCTCGACCTCATCATGGAGAACGGTGCCTGCCGCGGCGTCATGGCGCTGTGCATGGACGACGGTTCGATCCACCGCTTTCGCGCCCACGCCGTCGTGCTCGCGACGGGCGGCGGCGGCCGCGTCTATCAGTCGGCCACCTCGGCGCACAGCTGCACCGGTGACGGCAACGGCATGGTGCTGCGCGCCGGCCTGCCGCTCCAGGACATGGAGTTCGTGCAGTTCCACCCGACCGGCATCTACGGTGCGGGCGTCCTCATCACCGAGGGTGCGCGCGGCGAAGGCGGCTATCTCACCAATGCCGAGGGCGAGCGCTTCATGGAGCGCTATGCCCCCAGCGCCAAGGACCTCGCCAGCCGCGACGTCGTCTCGCGCTCGATGGCGATGGAAATCCGCGAGGGTCGAGGCGTCGGCAAGGAGAAGGATCATATCTTCCTTCACCTCGACCATATCGACCCCAAGGTGCTGGCCGAGCGCCTGCCCGGCATCACCGAGACGGGCAAGATCTTCGCCGGCGTCGACCTGACGCGCAAGCCGCTGCCGGTGGTTCCGACCGTCCACTATAATATGGGCGGTATCCCGACCAACTATCATGGCGAGGTGGTTCACCTTCGCGACGGGGATCCCGACGCGGTCGTCCCCGGCCTGTTCGCGGTCGGCGAGGCGGCGTGCGTGTCCGTCCACGGCGCCAACCGCCTGGGCTCCAACTCGCTGATCGACCTGGTCGTGTTCGGCCGCGCGACGGGCCTGCGCCTCAAGGAGACGCTGAAGCCCGGCGCGCCGCACAATCCGCTGCCCGGCGGCTCGGAAGAGATGGCGCTCAGCCGTCTCGACCATTTCCGCAATGCCAAGGGCGGCACCCCGACCGCGCAGATTCGCGCCGACATGCAGCGGACGATGCAGAAGCACGCCGCCGTGTTCCGCGACAGCGCGCTGCTGAGCGAGGGCGTGACCAAGCTCGACGCGATCTACAAGGGCATGAGCGACATCGGCGTCACCGACCGCTCGCTGATCTGGAACACCGATCTGGTCGAGACGCTCGAGCTCGACAATCTGATCGGCCAGGCCGTCGTGACGATCCGCGGTGCCGAGAACCGCAAGGAATCGCGCGGCGCCCACATGCACGAGGACTTCCCCGATCGCGACGACGCGAACTGGATGAAGCACACCACCGCGACGTTCGACGGCTGGGGCGGCAAGGGCGGCGCGTGCGTGCTCGATTACCGCCCAGTCCACGACTACACGCTCACCGACGACGTCGAGTACATCAAGCCGAAGAAGCGGGTGTACTGACCTCCGATATCCTCGACTGCGTTGAGACGACGCGCCGCTTTCGTCGGGAAGCGGCGCGTTTTCATTTGGATGACGTGCGGAACCAAGCAACCGCCCCCGCATTGCGTCCATCGTGAATGCGGGGGTCGGTGACGCGCTGGTCTATGCGGCGTTCGCGGTCCTGGGGGCCGCGGGCGTCGGCATCGTGCTGCGCGCGCTCCTCGGCCCCGGTCGCCAGCCCAAAGGGCGGCGGCCCGGCAGCCCGTTCCGCGCATCCCACGACATCCAGATCCCTGACCCTCAGCCAAGGTTGCCCGCCGCCATGACCGAAGCCCCTACCCAGCCGCTTCCCAATCCGCTCGACCAGGATATCATGAGCCAGGCGCGTCTCGGCGCGCTCTCCGACACGCAGGACGAGGCGCCCCGATCGGAGGACAAGAGCGCGATCAACCAGTACCCGCTGCTCGCCAATCCGCACATCAAGCTGGCCGGCCCCGTCGATCACGCGATGTACGCCAGCTTCTGCGACCAGCTGTCGTCGGCGCCGCGCGAGGGCGCGATCGTCATCGCCATCTCAACGCTGGGCGGCGATCCAGAAGTCGCGCGGCTGATCGGCGACGAGGTGCGGCTGCTGCGCGAGGCGGAAGGGCGTGAGCTGCTGTTCCTCGGCAAGGTGGCAGTCTATTCGGCGGGCGCCACCTTCATGTCGGCGTTTCCGGTCGACAAGCGCTTTCTGACCCGCGGCACGCGGCTGATGCTGCACGAGCGGATCATGAACAAGACCGTCGAGGTGAGCGGTCCGCTCAAGACCTGCGTCGCGGTGCTCAAGGCGACGCTGCACGAGATCGAGCATTCAATCCGGATCGAGGAAGAAGGCTTTCGCGCGATCGTCGCGGGCTCGCGCGTCGACTTCGACGAACTTGTCCGCCGCGCGCCGGAGAATTGGTACATCGAGGCCGAGGAGGCCAAGGAAAAGGGGCTGGTGCTCGACGTGGTTTGACGCGCGTCTAACACGGACGCGTCACCCCGGACCTGTTCCGGGGTTCCGCCTCTTCAAGCTGACAGGAAAGAAGCGGGCTCCCGGATCGAGTCCGGGATGACGTCGCGACTTGGATCAACGCGTCGTGTTGTACCGCAACTGCTCGTCGGTCAGCTGGAAGCCCACCAGTGCCTCGAACGTCGCGCGAGCGACCGCCGCGCGGACGCCGGGGGCGGTCAGCGGATCGACCGCGGCCTCTTCCTGCCCGGCCTTGCGCTTCTTGGTCAGCTGCTCGCGAACCTCGGCCGGCAGCGTCGCGGCGGAACGCGCGATCACGCTCGTCCCCTGCCCCTGCGCCTGCGCGCGAAGCTGGCCGGCGGGGAAGGTCAGCGTCACCTGGCCGATGCGCTTGGCAGTGACGTTGGTGCCGCCGCGGACGATCGCGACGAAATAGGGGAGCGTCACCGTCCGCTCGCCATCGGCGCGCTGGCGGCGCGCCTGGACGGTGAAGCTGACGGTCGAGACGACGTCGTCGCCCGAATCGGCGCACTCAGCGCGAACGTTGGTGAGGTTGGCGACCACGTCGATCGCCGCCGCGTCGCGGCTGGCCGGCGGGTCGAACAGCGTGATGTCGCCGGTGCCCGCGGGCACGCCCACGATCGGACAGGCGGTGCGCGTCGCCTGGATGCCGACGCCGCCCTCGACGCTGATCTCACCCTCTCGCGAGCAGCCGGCGAGCGCGGCGACGACGGCAAGCGGGGCGGCAATGCGAGCGATGTTCACGGGGGGCGGACCCTTTTCGTCTGAATACGCGAACGGGCCGCGATCCGGCCCGTCCAAGGGGATTGCCATAGGAACCGCCTTTCGGACAAGCAAGCAATCGCGTAGAGCCCGGGGCATGACCGATGCCGCCAAGCCGATGCTCGACCTGCTGATCGCCGCCCCGCGCGGCTTTTGCGCGGGGGTCGACCGCGCGATCCGCATCGTCGAGCTGGCGATCGAGCGCTATGGCGCGCCCGTCTATGTCCGGCACGAGATCGTCCACAACAAATATGTCGTCGACACGCTGAAGGCGCAGGGCGCGATCTTCGTCGACGAGCTGGACGAGGTGCCCGACGATGTGCCCGTCGTCTTCTCCGCGCATGGCGTGCCCAAGGCGGTGCCGGCCAAGGCGGCCGAGCGCGGCCTCTCCTATCTCGACGCGACGTGTCCGCTGGTGTCCAAGGTGCATCGTCAGGCCGAGCGGCTGGTGGCGGCCGGGCGCCACATCATCTTCATCGGCCATGCCGGCCACCCCGAGGTGATCGGCACCTTTGGTCAGGTGCCCGAGGGCAACATGACGCTGGTCGAGAATGTCGACGATGTTGCAGCCCTCGTCGTGCCCGATCCGGATAACCTCGCCTTCCTCACGCAGACGACCTTGTCGGTCGAGGATACGGCGGCGGTCCTCTCAGCGCTTCGGTCGCGCTATCCGTCGATTGTCGCGCCGCATGCCGACGACATCTGCTACGCGACCACCAACCGCCAGACCGCGGTCAAGGCGATCGCCAGCGGCGTCGACCTGATGCTGGTGATCGGCGCGCCCAACTCCTCCAATTCGCTCCGCCTGGTTGAGGTCGCCGAGCGCGAGGGCACGCCCGCACGGCTGATCCAGCGCGCCGACGATCTTGATTTCGAGTGGCTGGCGGGCGTCGGCGCGCTTGGCATCACCGCGGGCGCCTCCGCGCCCGAGGTGCTGGTGCGCGAAGTCGTCGCCCGCATCGCCGAACGCTTCGACGTGGTCGAGCGCGAGGTCGAGACGACGCGCGAGACGATCGCGTTCAAGCTGCCGCGGGGGTTGGAGGCGGCCTGACCCTCTCGTTCCGGTTCCCGACTTCGCTCGAACCGAACGCCGGTTATGTGGCCAGCCCTTGCATTCTCCGTTCGTGTCGAGCGAAGTCGAGATACGGGTCCGGACCTAAGCCACCCTTGGCCGCTCGACCGCGCCCCTCCCCGTTCGTCCTGAGCTTGTCGAAGGACGTGTCACAAGCGCGCCGCCCCGAACACGTGCTTCGACAAGCTCAGCACGAACGGAGTTGGTGAAAGCTCCCCCGTTTGTGTCGGGCGAAGTCGAGACACCGGCCAAGGCACAACGCTGACCCTTGACCCGGCGCGCGTCACCCGCTCCTAAGACGCCGTCCTCAACCCCAACCGGAACGCGCATGGCCGTCTATACCCAAGTCTCTGCCGAGGCGATGTCCGACTTCCTCGCGCGTTTCGACGCGGGCGAGCTCGTGTCCGCCAAGGGCATCGCCGAGGGCGTGGAGAACTCGAACTATCTGGTCGAGACCACGACGGACCGCTTCATCCTGACGCTCTACGAAAAGCGCGTGTCGGCGGGCGACCTGCCCTATTTCCTGTCGCTGCTCGACCATCTTGCCGCCAAGGGCCTGCCCGTGCCGCCCGCGATCAAGGATCGCGACGGCCGCGCGATCCACGAACTCGCCGGCCGCCCCGCCTGCCTGATCCGCTTCCTGCCCGGCGTGTCCCTCTCGCATCCGACGCCGGCGCAGGCGCTCGCCGCGGGCGAAGCGATGGGCGCGATGCACCTGGCCGTTGCCGACTTCACTGGCGATCGTCCCAACTCGATGGGGATCGACACCTGGGCGCCGTTGCTGGAGCGCTGCGGCGAGAGCCTCGACCAGATCGTACCGGGCCTCTACCGCGACATCGCCTTCGCACTGAATGACGTTCGTGCGACCTGGCCGAGCCAGCTAGACGCCTGCGCGATCCATGCCGACCTCTTTCCCGACAACGTGCTGATGCTCGGCGATCGGGTGACGGGCCTGATCGACTTCTATTTTGCCTGCACCGACCTCCGTCTCTACGACCTCGCCGTCATGCACGCCGCCTGGAGCTTCGACGCGACCGGGCGGGAGCATGACGCCGAGGTCGGCGACGCGCTGATCGAAGGCTATGAGCGGCATCACCCGCTGACGCCCGAGGAGCATGCGGCGTTCAGCGATCTCGCGGTCGGCGCGTGCATCCGGTTCACGCTGTCGCGCGCGTGGGACTGGCTCAACACGCCCGCCGACGCGCTCGTCACGCGCAAGGACCCGCTCGCCTTCTGGCGCCGGCTGCGCGTCTACGACCCCGACCTCGCCGCCCAGCTGCCGAGCGTCGCATGACCGAGCTTCCGCATGTCGAGATTGCCACCGACGGCGCGTGCAAGGGCAATCCGGGGCCCGGCGGCTGGGGCGCGCTGATCCGCCATGGTACGCGCGAGAAGGAGATGTCGGGCGGCGAGAAGCTGACCACCAACAACCGCATGGAGCTGATGGCGGCGATCCAGGGGCTCAACGCGCTCAAGAAGCCGTGCCGGGTCACGCTGTCGACCGACAGCCGCTATGTGATGGATGGCCTCACCAAGTGGATCCACGGCTGGCGCAAGAACGGCTGGAAGACCGCAGACAAGAAGCCCGTCAAGAATGCCGAGCTGTGGCAAGCGCTGATCGAGGCGGCCGCGCCGCATCGCGTCGAGTGGAAATGGGTCAAGGGCCATGCCGGCCATCCCGACAACGAGCGGGCCGACAAGCTGGCAAGCGACGCGGCGCTCGCCGTCATCAAATAGACTTGTAAGCGCAACCGAACCGTCCCCGAACCGAAGCGCCCGCGCCATCAACGCGCGTCATGCGCACCCCCACGACCGAACACGGTCAATCATCCTTTTGGGGGGAATATGGTTTCGACACGTTCGCGCGTGCGCCTTCTGCTGGGCGCCGCCATTCTCGCGCTGCCGTTGCCGGCGCTTGCCGGCCAGGTGACGGGCACCGTCACCGACGCCACCGCCACGCGCACGCTGGCGGGCGCAGAGGTCGAGATCGTCGAACTGTCGCGCAAGGTCGAGGTGGATCGCGACGGCCGCTTTCGCTTCCCCGAGGTCCCCGCCGGTAGCTACACGCTGCGGGTCACCTATTTCGGTACCGACACGGTCGAGCGGTCGATCACCGTCGACCAGACCGGCGACCTGACCGTCGACATGACGATCGGCGGCCCTAACGACATCCTCGTCACCGGCCAGCGCGCCAACCTGGCAAGCTCGATCAGCCGCCAGCGTGCTGCCGATGGCGTCGAAAGCGTGCTGACCCGCGACTCGATCGGCCAGTTCCCCGACCAGAACGTCGCCGAATCCGTCCGCCGCGCGGTCGGCGTCAACGTCCTCAACGACCAGGGCGAGGGCCGCTTCGTCGCCGTCCGCGGCCTCGACCCCAGCCTCAACGCCTCCAGCCTCAACGGCGTCCGCGTGCCCGCCCCCGAAGCCGACACGCGCAGCGTCGCGCTGGACGTCGTCGCCAGCGAGCTCGTCGAATCGATCGAGATCAAGAAGTCGCTGACCCCCGACATGGACGCCGACACGATCGGCGCCTCGGTCGAGATCAAGACGACCAGCGCGTTCGACCGCGTCAAGCCGCTGCTCGCCGGGTCGATCGAGGGATCGTACAACGAATATTCGGATCAGGTGACGCCGAAGGGCAGCGTCAACTTCTCGACCCGCGTTACCGACAATTTCGGCATCTCGGGCGGCGCGAGCTACTATCTGCGCAAGTTCGAGACCGACAATATCGAGATGGACGGCTGGGGCACCGACGACAACGGCAACGCCTTTGCCGACAGCGTCGAGTATCGCGACTATGACGTCCGCCGCCTGCGCACCGGCGGCTCGCTGTCGCTCGACTTCAAGCCCAGCGACACGACCACGCTCTATGCCCGCGGCATCTACAACCGCTTCTCCGACCAGGAGGATCGCCGCCGGCTGGTGATCGAACTCGACGAGGATCCTGCCGCCTCGACGGGCAGCAGCGCCAGCTTTGACGCGGCGGACGGTCGCATCCGCGTGGAGCGCGACCTGAAGGACCGGTTCGAGGTGCAGACCATCCAGTCCTATACGCTGGGCGGCGAGACCAACACGGGTCCGTGGCGCGTCCTCTACTCGGCCGCCTATAGCCGCGCGCAGGAGAAGGAGGCCGGCTCGATCGACCCGATCGTCTTCCGCCGCGACTTCGAAGGGGAGGAAGGCGACGACCTGACCGTCGGCTTCGGCTATTCGAACTACCTCCTTCCGCGCTTCACCGTCGGCGGCGCCGATGCCGCCGCCTTCTCGGATCCCAGCGAGTTCGGGTTCGACAGCTTCGACCGGACCGTGCTCAGCGATTCGACCGATCGTGAGTGGACGACGCGGCTCGACCTCACGCGTACCTTCGCGTTCGACGGCGGCAGCTTCGACGTCCAGGCGGGCGTGAAGGGCCGCTGGCGCAAGAAGCGCTACGACCTCAACGTCGACACGTTCGACGGCTATGACGGCGACTTCACCCTCGGCGACGTGCTCGGCACGCAGACCTACCGCCTCGCCGATCTCGGCCCGGTCGTCGCCAAGCGCGGCGAGCGCGGCTTCCTAGATGCCAACGCGACCGGCTTCGAGCTTGCGGCGCTCGACAGCGAGTTCGCCAGCCTGGCCGAGGACTATGTCGTCGGCGAGGACATCTACTCGGCGCATCTGCTCGGCCGCGTCCAGGCCGGGCCGCTCCGCCTGATCGGCGGCGTCCGCATGGAAGCAACCGAGAACGTCATCGAGGGCAACACCGTCACCCTCGACGGCGACGAGGAAACTGTCGCCGCCACCCCCAACGTCATCCGTCGCAGCTATACCGACTGGCTGCCGAGCGCCGTCGCCCGGTTCGAGGCGACCAACGACCTCATCCTGCGCGCGGGCGTGTTCAAGAGTCTGGTACGGCCCAGCATCGGCCAGCTCGCCCCGCGCTTCGCGATCGAGCGGGACGGCGACGACCGTGAGGGCGCCTTCGGCAATCCCGATCTCAAGCCCTATCGTGCGTGGAACATCGACGCCGGCGCCGAATGGTATTTCGCCAGGTCGAGCGTGCTGTCGGCCGGCTTCTTCTACAAGGATATCGAGGATTATATCGTCACCGTCACCTTCGAGGAGGATGACGCGCCCTATAACGGTGTCTATCGCGGCATCGCCTTTACCGAGGCCGACATTCCGCTCAACAGCGGCAAGGCGACGATCAAGGGCGTGGAAGTCAGCTATTCGCAGAGCTTCACCATGCTGCCGGGGGCGCTCAGCGGCCTGCTCGCCAGCCTCAACTACACCTTCACCGATGCGGATGGCGAAACGTTCGACGGCGACACCGGCGGGCTTCGCGACATCCCGCTTCCCGCTTCGTCGCGCCACACGCTCAACGCGGTGCTGGGGTATGAGAAGGGCCCGATCAGCGTCCGCCTGGCCGGCACCTATCGCGACAAGTATCTCGACGAGGTCCAGGCGGTGGCGGAGGAGGATCGCTACGTCCGCGATCACTTCCAGCTCGATGCCAGCGCACGCTTCCGGCTGACCAAGAGCGTCCAGCTGTTCGGCGAATGGGTCAACATCAACAACGCCAAGTATGTGGCGTATCAGAGCGGCCCCGGATCGCGTCGCTTGCTCCAGTATGAGGAATATGGTCCCACGCTGAAATTCGGTCTGAGGGCGAATTTCTGATGAAGAGCATGCTTCTCCTCACCACCGCCCTCCTCGCCGCGCCGCTTGCGGCGCAGGAGGCGGCCGGCCCCGTGCCGCGGACGCCGGGTACGCCCTATGCGCCGCGGACGATCCCCGATCGCGTCGTGCTGACGCCCGGCGCCGATCCCTCGCGCGAGATGGCGGTCGCGTTCCGCACCGACCGCGCACAAGCGGCGGCCGAGGCGCAGATCGCCATCGCCGTCGACGGCCCGACGATCGAGCGGGAGGCGCGAACGATCCGCGGCACTACGCGCGCGATCGACAGCGCCAATGGCAGCGCCAACTACCATCAGGTCCGCTTCACCGGCCTGGAGCCCGACCAGGCCTATGCCTACCGCGTCAAGGGTGCGGCGGGCTGGACCGAATGGTTCCAGTTCCGCACCGCCGCCGCACAGGCGAAGCCGTTCCGCTTCCTCTATCTCGGCGACACGCAAAACGGCATCCTCCCCTACGCCTCCCGCGTCATCCGACAGGGGTTCGGCGAGGGGCGGATTGCGCTCACCGTCCATGCCGGCGATCTGGCGGCGCAGCGCGACGACCTCGACCATGACGATGAATGGGGCGAGTGGAACCAGGCCGGCGGGTATAACTACTCGCAGGTTCCGCAGCTTCCCGCGACCGGCAACCACGAATATGTCGACACGCTGAAGCCCGATGGCAGCGAGAGCCGCAAGCTGGGGCCGTACTGGCCGCTCCAGTTCGCGCTGCCCGGCAACGGCGTCGATCCGGTGAAGCCGACGACATATTTCGTCGATTATCAGGGCGTGCGTTTCGTCATCCTCGACGGCACCGCCGCGCTCGATCTCGACGCGCTCGATCAGCAGACGAAGTGGCTGGACGCGACGCTGGCGGCGAGCAAGGCGCGCTGGAACGTCGTGCTGTTCCACCAGCCGATCTTCACCTGTGCGCGGCCCAACGACACCGCCAAGCTGAAGGCGGCGTGGAAGCCGATCTTCGAACGGCGGCGCGTCGACCTCGTGCTGCAGGGCCACGACCATTGCTACAGCCGCCTGACCGCGGAAGCGGGGCGCGAGGCCGGGCGACAGGCGCGTGCGCGAAACGGCGGCTTGCAGGGGCCGGTCTATCTAGTCTCGGTCACGGGATCGAAGATGTACGGCCTCAACGACCGTGCGCTCACCCAGCCCGACCGCACGGCGGAAGCGACCGAGCTCTACCAGATCGTCGACGTCAGCGACGCACAGCTGAGCTTCCGCACCTATACCGCGAGCGGCAAGCTCTATGACGGGTTCGAGCTGCTGCGCGGACGCGATGGGCGCAACCGGCTGAAGGAGCTGCCGGATGCGCAGTTGCTGCCGGTGCGGACGTGCCGCGGCGACATGGGGCCGGACGGCGGCGCCTGCGTCGCGCGCGGCAAGTAAGGCTCGCTATAGCCCCTCGCCACCGACCCAATGGGCGTTGGCGAGGGCGCGGGCGAGGTTCCACGCCTGCACGCGGATGTCGGGCACCGCCACGACCTCCCACCACGCCCCGCGCGTCATCGGGCCGATCGCATAGAGCCGGTCGGCAGGCTGGCCCGCGGCACCGATGACGCGGGTGTCGGCGGCGACGTCGATGCCCAGCCGCGCGGCATCCGGCCGGATCGTCCCTGCCGCCATCAGCTGGCGCAGCAGCGGATCGGCGGCCCGCATCAGGTCGCCCTGCGGCCCCGTGCAATTGACGATGCGGCGGAACCGTGCCGAGGTGGTCGCCTCCTCCCCGCGCAGCCGCCATTCGACCGTCGCTGCCTCCCCTTCAGGCCGGATCGCGGAAAGCTTGCCCGCCTGGAAGACGAGGCGTCCCTCGTCCACCATAGTCTCGATCCGGGCGGCGACCTGCGGCGCGAGCCGATGGCGATGCACATCCCAGAACGGGCGCAGATGCCGCAGGAACCGCTGCCGTGTCGGCAGGTCCGCCCCCGCCCACATCAGCTGCGTCACCGGCCGCAGCGCATCGACCGCCGCGCGCCACTCGCCCGCCGCCGCCTGTTCGCGCACCGCATGCACCAGCGCCGGCAGCGCGCGCGCCGGCTTCTCGTCCAGCGGCGTGGCCTTGGCTTGCCCTTCGACATGCGCGCGCGGCACCAGCCCGCGCCGCGACATCGCGACGATCTTCCCGCGAAAGCCGCGCCGGTCGAGCAGCAACGCCGCGTCGATCGCCGTCAGCCCCGTGCCGAGCAGCAGCACCGCATCGTCCGCCGTCAGGCCATCGGCGATGTCCGCCGCCCAGGGATCGTCGCAATACAGGTCGCGCGGCAACGCGTCGGCGTCGATTCCCGGCGGCGCATGCGGCGGCAGGTTGCCGACCGCCAGCACGACCCGATCGAACCGCCGGTCCTCGCCATCGATCGTCGCTGCGGCGCCTTCGCGGTCGCCGTGGATCGCGTCGACATCGCCGGTCTCCACGACCAGTCGGTCGCCGGCCTTCACCCGCGCCTCATCCAGGAGCGCACCCAGATAGCGGCCATAGGTCGTTCGCCGCACGAAGCTACCCGGCCCGCCCTCGCCCTCGGCGGCCAGCCAGCGGACGAAATGATCGGGATCGTCGGGCAGCGCGCTCATGTTGCCCGCGCGCACGTTGAGCAGGTGGCTGTCGTCCGCCGCCGAATAGGCGACGCCGCGAGCGACCTGGTCCGGACGCCGCTCGACCATCGTCACCCGCGGCCCGTCATGACGCATCAGGTTGATGGCGAGCAGCGTCCCCGAAAAGCCGCCCCCGACCACGAGCACATGCTCCCGCATTGACATGGGCGTGGTCAGATCTCGTATTCGGGCAGCCAGGCATTGTCCCGCGCCGGCGCGGGCTGACGCGCGGCGAGTTCGGCGTGGAGCGTCTTGACCGCCTTGCTCGCGGTCCGCTCGCACAATGCGGGGACGAGGCCGTGAACGATCGCGGCGCCGCCGGCCGCGAGCAGCCGCCCGCCGAAGCGGAACGCCACGCCCATATGCTCAAAATAGCTCTCCCCCACCGAGGTGGGGTGACGGAGGAACAGCCGGTCGATCATGACGGAAAGCCTAGCGGGCCGATCGACCCGCCGCCACTGCTAACGGAAACGGCCAGGGGCGTAGCGTGCCGGATCGACGGCGGCGAGCCAGGCCGGCCGATCGCTGCCCGTCAGCAGCGACGCGGCAAGCGCGGCTGCCGCGGGCGCGGTCTGGATGCCGAAGCCGCCCTGCCCCGCGAACCAGAAGAAGCCCTGGTGAGCCGGATCGAAGCCGTAGACGGGCAGCCGGTCGGGCGCGAAGCTCCTGAGCCCCGCCCAGCGCCGCTCGACCGCCTCGACCCGCCAGTCGACCACGCCCTGAAAGCGATCGACGGCGATCGCGACGTCGATCTCTTCCGGCGACACGTCGCGGGGCTCGTCCGGCACCTCGTCATAAGGCGTCAGCCATACCCGCCCGCCCGTCTCGGGCTTGAAGTAGAAGCGGTCGGCGCCGTCGCGCACCAGCGGTGCGTCGGGTGCCATCGGCGGATCGACGCGAAGCTGGACCATCGTTCGGCGAAGCGGCGCGATGCCGATCGGCGCCACGCCCGATGCAGCCGCGACCCTATCGGCCCAGGCGCCGCCCGCGTTGACGATCACACCCGCGCCGAACAACCCTGCCGTCGTTTCGATCGACCAGCCGCTGCCCTCGCGCCGGGCCGCGATCAATCGCGCGCGCGTCTCGATGCGAACGCCGCGACGCCGCGCGAGGGCGAGATAGGCGCCGTGCAGCCGGCCGACGTCGATGTCGCGGCACGTGGGCTCATAGACCGCCTGCACCCATTCGGGGCGAAGTCCGGGCACATAGCCATGCGGATCGACCCGCTCGAGCACGACCCCCGTCTCGGCAAAATCGGCGACGAAGGCGTCCAGCGCCGCGGTGTCGTCCTCACGCCCGATATACAGTTCGCCGCGCGGCTTCAGGAACGGCTCGCCGCCCAATTCCACGGGTGGGTCGAGCAGGATCGGCCCCGATGCGGTGGTCAGCGGCTGGACGCCCGGTCCGCCATAGGTCTCCGACCAGAACGCCGCCGACCGGCCCGTCGCGTGATAGCCGGGCTGATCCTCGGCCTCGAGCAGCAGCACGCGCGCGTGCGGCGCCACTTCCGCCGCCACGCTCGCCCCCGCAATCCCGCCGCCGACCACGGCGATGTCATAGGTTGCGTTCAAACCGGGGCCTTTTCGTCGAGGAAGGCGTCGATCGCCGCCAGCGCGCGATCCCGCACGGGATCGGCTTCGCGCAGCAACTCGTGCGCCGCCTCGCGCCCGAACGCAACCATTTGGGCCGACGGCACGCGCGCGAGCACCGACTTGGCTGCGCGCGCATCGACCAGCCCGTCGGCTTCGGCAATCAGGCCGAGCAGCGGCACGCGCAGCCGCTCCACGCGCGGGTCGGCGCGCAGCGCCTGCGTCTCGGCAAAGGCGTCGGCGACCCAGCCCCAGCTCGGCGGACCCGTCATCAGCCGGGCATCCGCCTGCTGCCACCAGATCTCGTCGGCATAGCGGTCGGGATCGTGCGTCAGCAGGCTCTGGCGCGTCTCGGTCGTCGCGGGCCGCTCGTTGCCCTTCCAGGCGGGGCGCGCGGGATCGCCGCGATCGCGGATCCAGCGCGCCAGCCGTCCTGCCAGGGCCGGAGGGATCACGCCCTTCAATCCCAGCATCGGCGCGACCAGCACGGCCGCGACTGGATCGACGGCTCCGTCGACCAGCCCCTTCAGCGTCAGAAACCCGCCCATCGAATGGCCGATCATGACGGTCGGTCCGGAAGCGGACGCCGCCCACCCCTGCCAGAACGCACGCAGGTCGTCGTGGAACAACCCGAACCGCTCGATATGGCCGCAATGCGCATGCGGTCCGCAGCGGCCCGACCCGCCCTGCCCGCGCCAGTCGAAGCTGGCGATCGACCAGCCGCAATCATGCCAATGATGGAAGCTTTCCAGATACTTCTCGAACACGTCGCCGCGCCCGCCCTGGAACAGGATCGAGCCGCGCGCGGGCACATCGGCGGGCGCGTCCCACATCAACGTCCGGTGCGCCCAGCCATCGGGTGCCAGCCACTCACCGATGCGCGCATCCGCCGGATAGGCGCGGCGCAACCTCAACTCTCCTGCCATGGGCGATGGTTACGTTTTGGCAAGCCATGTCGTCTAGGGTCGATGCACATGGGGGTGGGCTTTGCCTTGATATTGCCGGTGGCGCTGTTGTGCCTGCTCGTTTCGGCAGGGATCGAGGACGTGCGCCGGCGCGAGATCGCCAACTGGAAGAACGCGGCGATCGCGCTGCTCGCGCCGGTCTGGTGGTGGGTCATCGGGCTGTCGGTCTGGCCGGGAATGGCGATCCAGCTTGGCTTGGGCTTCGCGGTCTTCGCCCTCTTCGTCCTTTTATTTGCGGTTCGCATGATGGGCGGCGGTGACGTCAAGATGATCGGCGCGCTCGCGCTGTGGGTGCCGGCCGACGCCGTGATGGCGATGCTGCTGCTCATGTCGATCATCGGCGGCGTGATTGCCGCGATCATGATGATCGACCGCAAATGGCGTCGGGACCCCGCGCCGCCCGAAGTTCCCTATGGGGTGGCGATTGCCTGCGCGGCGCTTCTCACCTTTCACGAACCACTCCTTAACCATTTTCGGTGACTGGTTAGCTTCCAGGAAACCGGGCCCGAATCGGAAAGGCCAATAGCGTCATGGACGGACGGAAGATCATACTGCTGGTGGGCGCACTGATCGTTGCGGCGATCACCGCGGTGATGGCACGCAGCCTGTTCATGGGCGCACCCGCGCCCGTCGCCACGGCCCAGGTCGCACCGCCGGTGCCGACCGGACCCAAGGTGATGATCGCGACCAAGGCGCTGCCGATCGGGACGATCATCGGCCCCGACGCGGTCAAGTTCCAGCCTTGGCCCGAGGAGCTGATCGAGAACGCCTATTTCGTCGAGGGCGACAAGTTCGATCCCAAGATGGTGATGGGTACCGTCGTCCGCTTCGCGATCCCCGCCGGTCAGCCGGTGACGCAGGGCGCGCTGGTCAAGCCCGGTGACCGCGGCTTCCTTGCCGCCGCGCTGGGGCCGGGCATGCGCGCCGTCACCGTGCCGGTGAATGCGCAGTCGGCGGTCGCCGGCTTCGTCTTTCCGGGCGACCGCGTCGACCTGATCCTGACCCAGTCGGTGCAGGGCGGCGGCGATGGCCCGCCGCTCAAGGCCTCGGAGACGGTGCTACGCAACCTGCGCGTGCTCGCGACCGACCAGCGCGCCGACAAGCAGAGCGACGACAAGGGCAACACCGTCGTGAACACCTATTCGACGGTCACGGTCGAGGTGACGCCGCGGATCGCCGAGAAGATTTCGGTCGCACAGACCGTGGGCACGCTGTCGCTGTCGCTGCGCTCGATCGCCGACAACGCCGCGGACCTTGAGGAAGCGATCGCATCTGGCGAGGTCAACGTGCCTGAGGGCAATGATCCCGCCGCCGAGAAGGCGATGATCGCCCGGGTGGCGGCGCGGCCGATCGAGGGCAAGTCCAGCTATTCTACCGGCGCCGACGTCTCGCGCTTCCAGCGTTCGACGGTGCCGGGCCGCGGCGGCATGGGGGTGAACGCCGGGCCGCAGGTTGCGGCGGCGGGTCCGAGCTTCCCCGGCGCGCCCGCGCCGGCGGTACAGACCGGACCGGTGGTCAGGGTTTCGCGTGGCACTGCGGTGACCGCGGTTGAGGTTGGGGGGAAGAAGTGACCAACGGGATGAAGCCACTCAAGCGGGCAATCGTCGCGCTCGGCCTGGCCGCCGCGCCGCTCGCGCTCGCCGCCGGTGCCGCGCCAGCCGCCGCCCAGAGCGTCAGCGCGCCGGAAGGCACGCTCCAGCTCGCCACCGGCCGCGGCCGCCTGGTGACGGTGCGCGAACCAATCAGCGACGTGTTCGTCGCCGCCGACGGGATCGCCGATGTCACGGTGCGCTCGCCCACCCAATTCTGGGTGTTCGGCAAGGCGGCGGGCGAGACCACGGTCTATGCCGTCACCAAGTCGGGCAAGGTCGCCTTTTCCAGCAATCTGCGCGTCGGCGAGAACATCGACTCGATTGGCTCGATGCTGCGCACCGCGATGCCGGATGCGGCGATCACCGCGACGCCGATGAACGGCCTCGTCCTCCTGACCGGCACTGTCGCCCAGCCCGCCGATGCGGCGGAGGCCGAGCGGCTGGCGCAGGCATTCCTGGGCGAGAAGACCAAGGTCGTCTCGCGCCTTCGCACCGCGACGCCGCTTCAGGTCAACCTTCAGGTCAAGATCGCCGAAGTCAGCCGCAGCTTCCTCAAGAACATCGGCTCGAACCTTCAGACGCGCGACACGACCGGCGGCTTCCAGTTCAACGTCGCCTCGGGCCGCTCGATCGGCTCGATCGGGCCGGCGGACATCTCGAACTTCCCGCGGCTCGACGCCTCGTCGCTCTACGGCTTTCCCGCCGGCACCCTGACGCTGCCGTTCGACACGCGCCGCGGCCAGTTCGTGCTGCCGGGCACCGGCACCGCGTTCAACTTCTCGAACCTGAAGGGTACCGATCGCACCGCGCTCGGCCTGGCCGGGCGGCTTGCGGGCGTCGACATCCTCGGCGCGATCGACCTGGGCGAGACGATCGGCCAGGTGACGACGCTGGCGCAGCCCAACCTGACCGCGCTGTCGGGCGAGACCGCGTCGTTCCTGGTCGGCGGCGAAGTGCCGCTCGTCACGCAGAGCGGCCTGGGCGCCACCAACGTGCAGTACAAGCAATACGGCGTCAGCCTCGCCTACACGCCCACCGTGCTCGCCGACGGCCGCATCTCGCTGCGTGTCCGCCCGGAAGTGTCGCAGCTGTCGGCCGCCGGCGCAGTCGTCGTCGACGGCACGCAGATCCCGGCGCTGACCACGCGGCGCGCGGAGACGACGGTCGAACTGGGTTCGGGCCAGAGCTTCATGATCGCCGGCCTGCTGCGCAACGATCACGACAACCAGATCGAGAAGGCCCCGGGCCTGGGCGACCTGCCCGTGCTCGGCGCGCTGTTCCGCTCCAACGGCTTCCGCCGCCAGGAGACCGAACTCGTGATCGTCGTCACGCCGTATTTGGTGAAGCCGGTCGACGCGAACCAGATCGCGCTGCCGACCGACGGCTACAAGACGCCGAGCGACGTCGAACGCGTCCTGCTCGGCCAGCTCGAAAGCGTCGGCTCGGGCGGCTCGCGACCCAAGCCGTCGATGGCGCCGGCACCGGAGCCCGTGCCTTCGATCGGCGTCACCAGCCCTGCCCCCGCCGCCGCCGCGCCCGTCCAGCCGGTGAAGCGCGACAAGAAGGCCAAGGGCGCCGTCGCGGCCCCCGGCTTCAGCAATTGAGGATGCGATCCATGCGCCTTTCGACCGCCGCCATCCTGATCGCCGCCACGGCGCTGACGGCATGCTCGGGCACCAAGAACCGCAGCCTCGAATCCGTCCATCAGCCGGTGGTCAGCCGCGCCGACTATGCGCTCGACATGGGCGTCAGCGGCGATGGCCTCGCCCCCGGTGAGCGGGAGCGGCTGGCCGGCTGGCTCGGCGCGCTGAACGCGGGCTATGGCGATCGCATCGCGGTCGACGATGGCGGCAATCCCGATCCGCGCGTGCGCGAGGATGTCGCCGCGGTTGCCGGCCGTCAGGGCCTGCTGCTGGTGGAGGGTGCGCCGGTCACGCCGGGCGCCGTCGCGCCGGGCGCCGTCCGCGTCGTCGTGACGCGCATGACCGCGAGCGTGCCGGGCTGCCCCGATCACAGCCGCACCTATCAGCCCAATTTCGGCGCGCACACCTCGTCCGATTTCGGATGCGGCGTGAACAGCAACATCGCCGCGATGGTCGCGCATCCCGAGGATCTGGTCCGCGGGCGCACCAGCGACGGCACCATCGATCCGCTGACCGCGACCAAGCCCGTCCAGGCGCTTCGCGACAAGAAGCCCGCGGTCGATCAGGGGCTGCAAGCCGTGCGCACCAGCCAGTCGGGAGCCGAGTAAGATGAACGCGCCCTGGAACCCCGCGCGGGCCGGCACCCGCGATCCGTTCGTCGCCTTCGTCTGTGACGAGAATTCGGCCGAGACGATGCGTCAGGTCGCCGGCGAGCAAGGCTGGGCAGCCGAAAAGGTTAACAAGGGCGGCCTTCGCAACGCCGTCCAGACGCTGTCGGTGTCCGCGAGCCCGCAGATCCTGTTCGTCGACCTGTCCGAAAGCGGCGATCCGCTCAACGACATCAACGCGCTGGCCGAGGTGTGCGAACCAGGAACGGTCGTCATCGCGTGCGGCCAGGTCAACGACGTGCGCCTCTATCGCGACCTCGTCGCCAGCGGCATTCATGACTACCTGCTGAAGCCGCTCAACCCGGATTCGCTGCGCGAGACGTTCGCGCACGCCCACACGCTGCTCAACGCGCCCAAGGTCGTCGAGAGCGCGGTCGAGCGCGCGCATTGCGGCGTCGCCGTCGTCGGCACCCGCGGCGGTGTCGGCGCCTCGACGTTGGCGACTTCGCTGGCCTGGCTCAAGAGCGAGAAGGGCGGCCGCACGACCGCGCTGCTCGACCTCGATGTCCATTTCGGCACCGGCGCGCTGGCGCTCGACCTGGAGCCCGGCCGCGGCCTGACCGACGCGATCGAGAATCCCAGCCGCATCGACGGGCTGTTCATCGAGCGCGCGATGGTCCGCGCGTCGGAGAAGCTCGCGGTCCTGTCGGCCGAGGCGCCGATCCATTCGCCGGTGATGACCGACGGCGCGGCCTTCTATCAGCTTCAGGAAGAGATCCGCTCGGCGTTCGAATGCACGGTCGTCGACCTGCCGCGCGCGATGCTGGTCCAGTACCCGCACCTGGTCGCGGAGCTTCAGGCCGCGGTGCTCGTCACGGAGTTCACGCTGGCCGCTGCCCGCGACGCGATCCGGCTGTTGTCCTGGTTCAAGTCCAACGCGCCGCACGTCCATGTCGTCGTCGTCGCCAATCGCGTGCCTGCCGCCGCGGCGCTGGAGATCACGCGCAAGGACTTCGAGAGCTCGATCGAGCGCAAGGTCGATTACGTCATCCCCTATGACCAGAAGCTCTGCGCTCAGGCGGCCAAGCTCGGCAAGCCGATGGTCGAGGCCGGTAAGGGATCGAAGACGGTCGCGCCGATCGGCGAGCTGTCGCGCGCGCTGCTGGCCGCGGGCGATGCGGCCGCCGAGGGCGACGCACCCAAGAAGGCGGCGAAGCCTGTCGGCGGCGGCTCGCTGATGTCCAAGCTGACGGCGAAGATGCCGATCAAGCGCAAGAAGTAACCCGCGCCGCCTCGGCGATGCCGGGGCAGCCATGTTTGGATGGGAGGCGACCATCGGCGCCGAGATGATGCCGGTTCTGATCCTGATGCTGGGGGCGGCACTCGTCCTCGGCATGATCGCCTTTGCCTTTGCCGGACCCAATGCGGCCAAGGCAAGCGGGCGCCGGCTGACCCAGGTCCGCGAACGCCACACCGGCCTGGACGGGGTGATGGAGGCGCAGATGCGCCGCATCTCCACCACCAAGGCGACGCGGATGGACGAGGCGTTCATGCGCTTCCTCCCCAACCCCACGCAGCTCGCCAAGCGGCTGGCGATGACGGGCAAGGACTGGACCGTCGGTCAGTACGGCATGGTCACCGCCGGGCTGTTCGTCGCGGTGACGTTCCTTGTCTGGCTCCAGGGCCTGCCCTTCATCCTTTCGCTCTGCTTCGGTGCGTTCCTTGGGGCGTTCCTCCCCCACTTCATCGTCGGCAAGGCAATTCAGCGCCGCATCGCCAAGTTCACCGCCAAGTTCCCCGACGCGATCGAGCTGCTCGTCCGCGGCCTGCGCTCCGGCCTGCCGATCACCGAGACGATGGGCGTCGTCGGCCAGGAAGTGCCCGGCCCCGTCGGCGAGGAGTTCCGCGCAGTATCCGACAAGATGAAGATCGGCCGCACGCTCGACGCCGCGCTTCAGGAAACCGCCGATCGCCTCGGCACGCCCGAATTCCAGTTCTTTGTCATCACCATCGCGATCCAGCGCGAGACGGGCGGCAAT
Organism: Sphingomonas sp. Y38-1Y; assembly: GCF_032391395.1. Lineage (NCBI taxonomy): Bacteria > Pseudomonadati > Pseudomonadota > Alphaproteobacteria > Sphingomonadales > Sphingomonadaceae > Sphingomonas > Sphingomonas sp. Y38-1Y. The sequence continues at coordinate 1,844,454 of NZ_CP135916.1, read as the reverse complement.
CTGGCCGAAACGCTCGCCAACCTGGCCGATGTCCTGCGCAAGCGTGGGCAGATGAAGCTCAAGATCAAGGCGATGTCGTCGGAATCCAAGGCGTCGGCCTATATCGTCGGGTCGCTGCCGTTCATCGTGTTCGGGCTGATCTGGTTCATCAACGGCAACTACATGCAGCGCTTCTTCATCGACGAGCGGCTGATCGTCGCGGGTCTGGGCGGCATGTGCTGGATGGGCATCGGCGCCTTCATCATGGCCAAGATGATTGATTTCGAGATCTGATATGCCAACCGGAACCGGCCCCACGCTCCTCGGCTTCGACGTCTATCTCGTCGCCACGCTCCTGTCCGCGGTCGCCGCGCTTGCGACGATAATGGCGATCTATGCCGCGGTCAGCATCCGCGACCCGATGGCCAAGCGCGTCAAGGCACTGAACGACCGCCGCGAACAGCTCAAGGCGGGCATCACCGCCTCCACCAGCAAGCGCCGCGCGAAGCTCGTCCAGAAGCACGAGACCGCGGACAAGATCCGCGACTTCCTCCAGTCGCTCAAGGTTCTTCAGGACGAACAGCTCAAGGTCGCGCAGCGCAAGCTGCTCCAGGCGGGCATCCGCTCGAAGGATTGGGCGGTCGCGGTCATCTTCGGGCGGCTGGTGATGCCGATCATCATCGGCGGACCGATGCTCTACTGGGTCTATGGTACCGACGGCTTTGCCGACTGGTCGCCGCTCAAGGCCTATGGCCTTGTCGCGATGACCTTCATCGGCGCGTACAAGGCGCCGGACCTCTACCTCCAGAACAAGATCAAGAAGCGTTCGGACGCGATCCGCAAGGGGCTTCCCGACGCGCTCGACCTGCTCGTCATCTGTGCCGAGGCGGGCCTGACCGTCGACGCCGCCTTCCACCGCGTCGCGCGCGAGCTCGGCCGCGCCTATCCCGAGCTTGGCGAGGAGTTCTCGCTGACCGCGATCGAATTGGGCTTCCTCACCGACCGGCGTCAGGCGTTCGAGAATCTCGCGACGCGTGTCGACCTGGAGGCGGTGAAGGGCGTGGTCACGACGATGATCCAGACCGAGAAATACGGCACCCCCCTCGCCTCCGCGTTGCGCGTCCTGTCGGCCGAGTTCCGCAACGAGCGGATGATGCGCGCCGAGGAAAAGGCCGCCCGCCTCCCCGCGATCATGACGGTGCCGCTGATCCTGTTCATCCTGCCGACGCTGTTCGTCGTCATCCTCGGCCCCGCGGCCTGCGACATCAACGACGCCCTCTTGGCCGGTTGAGCGGGTTCAGGGAACGGCGTGCGGGGCGCGCCGTTCTGCCTCCGTAACAGGAGGCGATGTGATGCTCTTTACCACCCCCACCCAGTTTGCGGTGCTTGCGCTCTGCCTGATTGCCGGCTGGCTGTTCGGCCTTGCCAGCCATCCGGGCGGCCGGAAGTGGAAGGAACGGTACCGCGCCGAAGAGGCCGAGCATCGCACCGTTCGCGAGGGCCTGACCACGCGCGACGCGCGCATCCGCGAACTGGAGCGCGAGCGCGACGAGGCGCTGCGCCATCGCGGCACCGGCGCCGCGACGACGGCGGCAGTCGGCACCGCGGCAGCCGCGAGCGCGGCCAGCAGCTCGACGTCGCGCGGTGGTGGCTTCTTCGGCTGGGGCCGCGACAACCTGTCGCGCATCCGCGGCATCGACGAGCCCACCGAGCAGGCGCTGCGCCACGAAGGCATCAAGACCTATGCCGCGATCGAGGCGCTGACGCCCGCCGACGAAGCGGCGCTGGAGGATCGCCTCGGCTTCGGTCGCGGCCGGATCGCGCAGCAGCAGTGGCGCGAGCAGGCAGCGATGCTCCGCGAGGGCCATGACGACGAGCATGGACGCCGCTGGGCCTAAGAGCTTCCACTTTCGTCATCCCGGACTTGGTCCAGGATGACGATGCTTGTAGTCCCGCGAAGGCCGGATTTAGTTCGTGAGCGGCAGCGCGCTCCCGCTCTTCTCGAACGTTCTGCGACTGGACTCCTTCCTTCGCCGGGGTACAAACTTTCTTAGCCCCTGAACAACCCGCCAAGGACGCCGCGCAGGATCTTCGCGCCGATGCCGCCGCCCCCGCCGCGGCGGCTGGAGCCGAACACCGCCTTGGTCACTTCGTTGGCAACCGTCCGGCCGACCGTCGACGAAGCCGCGCGCGTGGCGGAGGTCACCGCCTTGTTCCAGGGCGAGTTCGCCGCTTCGCGCTCGGCAGCGCGGCGCGCGCGATCTTCCTCTCGCGCGGCGCGGTCGGCGTCCTTCTGCGCGGCGATGCGCGTCCGCTCGGCTTCCTTGACGAGGCGGGCCTGTTCCTTCGCCTCGGCGGCCTTCGCCTTCTCGCCGTCAACCGCGGCCTTGGCCTGAGCGGCGGCGGCCGCCGCCTCGCCTGCCTTGGCGGCGAGCAGTTCCTCGGCCGACTCGCGATCGATCCGCTCATCATATTTGGTGCCGACGGTGTCGGTCTGGATCAGCACGCCGCGTTCCACCGCGGTGACCGGCCCCACCCGGCTGCGCGGCGGCTTGATGAGCGTGCGCGACACGGGCGACGGCGCGCCATCCGGCTGGAGCAGTGACACGAGCGCCTCGCCCACCTTCAGCTCGGTGATCGCGGTCGCGACGTCGACATCGGGATTGGCGCGGAACGTCTCTGCCGCGGCACGCACCGCCTTCTCGTCGCGCGGGGTGAACGCACGCAGCGCATGCTGGACGCGATTCCCGAGCTGCCCCGCGACGCTCTCGGGAATGTCGATCGGGTTCTGCGTGACGAAATAGACGCCGACCCCCTTTGACCGGATCAGCCGCACCACCTGCTCGACCTTCTCGAGCAAGGCAGGCGGCGCGTCGTCGAACAGCAGATGCGCCTCGTCGAAGAAGAAGACGAGCTTGGGCTTATCGGGATCGCCAACCTCCGGGAGCGTCTCGAACAATTCGGACAGCAGCCACAGGAGGAAGCTGGCGTAGAGCCGCGGGCTCGCCATCAGCTTGTCGGCGGCGAGGATGTTGACCATACCCCGGCCCGCATCGTCCAGGCTCATGAAGTCGGCGATGTCGAGCGCCGGCTCGCCGAAGAAATGCTCGCCGCCCTGCCCGCGCAGTTGCAGCAGTTGGCGCTGGATCGCGCCGACGCTTGGCTTGCTGACATTGCCATAGGTGGTGGAGATTTCGTCGGCGCGGTTGGCGCATTCCGCCAGCATCGCCTGAAGATCGTCGAGGTCAAGGAGCAGCAACCCCTCCTCGTCGGCGAGGTGGAAGGCGATCGACAACACGCCTTCTTGCGTTTCGTTGAGGCCCATCAGCCGCGCGAGCAGCAGCGGCCCCATCTCGCTGACGGTGGTGCGGATCGGATGGCCTTGCTCACCGAACAGGTCCCAGAACTGGACCGGGCACTCGCGATACGACCAGTCGGTCTCGCCGACCTCGGCCGCGCGTTCGGCGAAGATCGCGTGGCCCTTGGATTGCGGCGAACCGGCCATGGCAAGGCCGGACAGGTCGCCCTTCACGTCGGCGACGAAGACGGGGACGCCGGCGTCGGAGAACCCCTCGACCAGCCCCTGCAGCGTCACGGTCTTGCCGGTGCCGGTGGCGCCCGCGATCAGGCCGTGTCGGTTGGCGCGCTTGAGTACCAGCGCCTGTGGATCGGCACCGCCCGCGCCCGCCCCGATGAAGATCGACCCGTCCGCCATTCCCGCCGCTCCTGCTGATCTGCCGCAGGTTTAGGCGAGAATGGCGGCCGCGTCAGCAGGTCAGTTGCTGGCCGTGTCGAGCGACAGCGCGAGGTAGCGGTTGACCGCCCGGCGCTGCATCTGGACGACGACCGAGGGACGACGCGCCGACCGTGCGGCGGCGACCTGGCGGGTCATGTCGGCGGCGGTGAGCACCGCCTGGCCGTTGACCGACAGGATCACGTCGCCGCGCTGAAGGCCCTTGCGCGCCGCATCGCTCGACGGATCGACCGCCGCAACGACGACGCCGCGGGTCGTCGCATCGACACCGACCGATCGCGCGATCGTGGGCGTCAGCGGCTGGACGGTCAGGCCGAGCGCCGCCGCGGCCGACGGCACCGCCGGGGTCCGCTCGTCGTCGCCGCCCTGACCCTGGTTCTGCTCGTCCATCTGGAAGCCGGCGAGTTCCTCGTCGGTCGGGCGCGTGCCCACCGTCGCGGTGACGTTGACGCGGCGACCGTCGCGGATCAGTTCGATCGGGATGCGCGTCCCGGGCGCCGAGTTCGCAACGAGATAGCTCAGCGAATTCTCCGGATCCACGTCGCGATTGTTGACGCGGACGATCACGTCGCCCTGGCGGATGCCCGCTTTCTCGGCCGCCTGGCCAGGTTCGACACGGGCGATCAGTTCGCCCTTGTTGCGCTCGATGCCGAGCGCGCCGGCCAGATCGTCGTCGATCGGCTGGATGCCGACGCCCAGATAGCCGCGCTGCGGCGCACGGCCCTTCATCAGCGTGTCGACGATCGGCTTGGCCTGTTCGGCCGGGATCGCGAAGCCGATGCCGACGTTGCCGCCGGTCGGCGACAGGATCTGCGAGTTGATGCCGATGACGTTGCCCTGCATGTCGAACAGCGGGCCACCCGAGTTGCCGCGATTGATCGAGGCATCGGTCTGGATGAAGCGGTCGAACGGACCGCCGCCGGTCACACGATTGACCGACGAGATGATGCCCGCGGTCACCGATCCGCCGAGCCCGAACGGATTGCCGATCGCGACCACCCAGTCGCCGACGCGCGCCTGTGCCGAATTACCGAAGCGCACGAACGGGAAGGTCGCGCCTTCGATCTTGAGCACGGCAAGGTCGGACGTCGGGTCGCGGCCCACCACCTTGGCGGTAAACTCACGCCGGTCGGCGAGCGTCACCTTCACCGATTCGACGGTCGCGTTCGGCGAGCCGGCCGAAATGACGTGGTTGTTGGTGACGACATAGCCGTCGGCCGAGATGATGAAGCCCGAGCCGAGCGACTGGCCTTCCTGCGTCCGAGGACGACCACCGCCGCCCTGCTGGCCGAAGAACTGCTCGAACGGCGTACCCGCGAACGGGTTCGACGGCACCGTCACGCGCTGCGTGGTCGAGATGTTGACGACCGCGGGCTGGAGCTTGGCGACCATGTCGGCAAAGCTCATCGGCGCGCCGGCGCGCGGCGCGGCGGCGCTGATCGAGCCGGGTTCGTTCTGCGCCGTCTGCGCCGAGGTGATCGAGGGCTGGACGGCAAGCGTGGCGGCGGCACCGCCGAGGAGGAGCGCACTGGTGATTGCGTAGGCGTGACGCACGAAATCGGGTCCTTCCAGACTGTGGTTTACATTTGTTTTCGCAAACCGATGCTGAACTGCGTTTGAATGTGAACGAAGCGGTCAGCTTGCGTGACTCGCCCGCCCTCCCTTTGGTTCCCGTCCCTTAATTTCCGCGACCGCCGCGGGTGAACGCGCGCAGATAGTCGTTCTGCGGCGACAGGATGATCGACGTGCCGCCGCGCTCCTGATCCCCATCCGCGCCGAAGCTGTAGCGATAGGACTGCATCGCACGGTAGAAGTCATAGAATTCGGCATCCTTGCCGAAGCTGGCGGCATAGACGCGCGCGGCCTCTGCATCGGCATTGGCGCGGATGATCTGCGCCTCGCGAAGGCCCTGCGCCTCGATCGTCAGCGCTTCCTGGCGGCGTGCGGTCGCCATCCGGCGGAGTGCCGATTCGAGCGGGCTGCCGCTCGGCAGGTCGGCCTTGCGGATGCGGACGTCGACGATCTCGGCGCCGTACTGGCGGGCGACGCGGTCGAGCGCGACCTGGATGTTGTCCATCACCTGGCCGCGCTCGGGGCTGAGCAATGTCGCGAACCGGCGCTTGCCGAGTTCGTTGCGCAACGCGGAAGACAGGAGCGGGCGAAGCTGGTCGGCGACGCGCTCCTCGGTGTTGGCGGTCGAGCCGGTCGAGATCACCGCTTGGAGCGGATTGACGACGCGGAAGCGCGCGAACGCATCGACCTCCAGACGAAGCTGGTCGGTCGACAGCACCGGCTGGTTGTCGAGTTCGATGTCCAGCACCCGCTTGTCGATCCAGACGATGCGATCGACGAATGGGATGCGGGCGATGATGCCGGCGCCCGTGCGACCGAACTGCTCGCCGCGCTGGTACTGGTTGACGAGCTGGATCGGGTTCTGGAAGCGCAGGATCACCGCCTGCTTGGTCTCCGGCACGATCGAAATCGTGTTGGCGAGCAGGACGACCGCGGCGAGCAGCAGGATGCCGATCGCCATCGGATTGCGAAAGAGGCGAAGATTCATCACTGGCCTCCCTGCGGCGCCGGATTGGTGGCTTGCGGCTGGGCGGGCGTGCCCTCCTGAACCGCAGGCGGCGTCTCGCGACGACGGCCGTTCACTTCGGGCAGCGGCAGATAAGGCGTGACGCCCGGCGCCTCGACGATCGTCTTGTTCGACTTGGCGAGCACCGCCTCCATCGTCTCGTAGTAAAGGCGGCGGCGGGTCACGTCGGGGGCCTGGCGATACTGCTCGTAGATCTTGTCGAACGAGGCAGCCTCACCCTGCGCCCGCGCGACGATCTGCTGCGCATAGGCGCGGGCCTGGTTGATGTTCGCCTGGGCCTGCTGCTGCGAGGCGCTGACCGCCTTAAAATCCTCGTCGACGGCCTGCGGCGCGACCGCCTGCTTGATCGCGACGCCGAGCACGCGGACGCCCGAATTATACTCGTCGAGGATCACCTGCATGCGCTGCTGCACATCGGCCTCGATATTGGTGCGGCCGGCGCCAATCGCCTGGTTGAGCGAAGCGCTGGCGACCGCGGCGCGCATCGCGCTTTCGGCCACGGCGCGGACGGTATCGCGCGGGTTGGCGAGCTGGAATGCGAAATCCTCGGCATTCTGGATGTTCCAGCGCACCGAATAGGCAAGATCGACGATGTTCTGATCCTCGGTGAGCATCAGGTTCTCGGTCGCCGCCTGGGGAAAGTCCTCGACGCGCGCCTCTTGGACGTCGACCTTCTGCACGGTCGCGACAGGCGCGGGCAGCGTCATCTGGATGCCAGGGTTGAGCGTCGTCGAATATTTGCCGAACAGCGACACCACGCCCTTCTCGTTGGGCGCGATCGAGTGGATCGAGGTGAAGGCGATCCAGACGAGCACGAGCAGACCGATCGCGATGAACCATATGTTCTGGCCGCCGGGGATCTGGAAATTGCCGCCGGGAAAGCCACCGCCCCCGCCGCCACCGCCGCGCGCGCGCTTCAGGAACTCGTCCAGCGACGTCGCATTGGGCTTGCCGCGCCGACCTTCGGGCGGGAATGCCCAGGGATTGCGCGGGCCGCCGTCGCCGCCGTTCCCGCCGCCGCCATTGCCGCCAGTCCCGCTGCCCCATGGGCCCTTGGGGTTGTCGCTGCGAAGCACGCCGGCACGCACGATCCGGCCCATCCATCCTATCATGACCGTCTTTATAGGGGGCCGCGCGGCGATTAACAGTGGCGCGAAAGGGCGTATTCCCTAGATGGGCGCGCATGGACCCCAAGGATCAGCTCGACGCCCTGCTCGCCCCCCTTGCCGCCGGCCGCGCGACGGTGCGCGTCGACGGTGGCCGGGCCAGCATCATCCTGGACGTGACCGGCCTTTCGGAAGCGGCGCGCGACGCACTGGCGGCGGGGATCGAGGCGGCCGCCGTGGGCGTGCCGGGGATCAAGGCGGTGCGCGTCGCGCAGACCAGCCAGCGCACGACCCGCCGGCTGATCGCGGTTGCCAGCGGCAAGGGCGGCGTCGGCAAGTCGACGGTCTCGACCAACCTCGCCGCCGCGCTGGCTGCAGCGGGGCGCCGCGTCGGGATGGTCGATGCGGACATCTATGGCCCGTCGCAGCCGCGATTGCTGGGTGTCGAAGGCATCAAGCCCGAGGCTCGCGACAACAAACTGGTCCCCGTCCCCACCGCCCACGGCGTCCCGCTGCTCTCGGTGGGGCAGCTGGTCGGCCCCGAAAAGGCGCTGGCGTGGCGCGGGCCGATGGCGACCAACGCGCTGACGCAGTTGCTCGATGGCGACTGGGCAGGAACGGACGCGATCGTCGTCGACATGCCGCCTGGCACCGGCGACGTGCAGCTGACGATGATCCAGAAGCACAAGCCCGCGGGTGTCGTCATCGTCTCGACGCCGCAGGACCTGGCGCTGATCGATGCTCGGCGCGCGATCGACCTGTTCCGCCAGACGGGCGTGCCGGTGATCGGGCTGGTCGAGAACATGGCCGGTTATGCCTGCCCCCATTGCGGAGAGGTCTCCGACCCGTTCGGCGCGGGCGGCGCAGAGTCGGCAGCGGCGGCGATGGACATCCCGTTCCTGGGCCGCGTCCCGCTTCAGATGGCGATCCGCGAAGCCTCCGACGCGGGGAACGTGGCCGAGCGGTCGGCGTTCGAAGGGATCGCGGCCCGTGTGGCCGACTGGATCGACCGACAGGGATAAGGCCATGCCGCTGACCGCCGACGACGACATCCGCGCGCTGCTGGAAAGCGCACGCACGATCGCGGTGGTGGGGGCAAGCGACCGGCCGGACCGGCCGAGCTATGGCGTGATGGCGACGCTTCAGCGGCACGGTTATCGCGCGATCCCGGTCAATCCGCAGATCACCGGCGAGCACGTCCATGGCGAGTTCGTGTTCCGCGAGCTCGACCAGCTCGGCGATTCGATCGACATCGTCGACATCTTCCGCAGGTCGAGCGCCGCGGGCGAGGTCGTCGATCAGGCGATCGCGATCGGTGCGAAGGCGGTGTGGCTACAGCTGGGCGTCATCGACGAGGCGGCGGCGGAGCGGGCCGAGGCGGCGGGCCTCAAGGTCGTGATGGATCGCTGTCCGGCGATTGAGCTTCGGCGCCTCAACATCGCGCCGGTGGGCTGAAAGAGGCGGGCCGGGTCAGCCGATCGGGCTGGCGCCGGCGCCGAGGAAGAGGATCAGCGCCGCCGTCATCGCGAACGATGCGGCACCGATCCTGAGGCTTTCGATCATCGCCCCCGGCTTGCCGCCGGTGCGGACGGTGCCGATCATGCGAGCGGCACGGCGGGCGAGGAAGCGGCAACGAGCACCGCGGTGAAGAACAGCGCGCCGACCAGCGACACGGCCGAGTTCTGAAGCGAAGCAAGACGTAGCGACATTCTGGATCTCCCTTGATCGGTCGGCGAACCCTTCCGCCAACCATGCCAGGGACTTTGCAGGGGTCGTGCCAACTCGCAAAAGTCGCGCTTTTCCGTCGTTTCCATTGTCACGGTCGCCCGGCTTGGCAATCCGCGCCAACTCGATTGGCGTAACACGCCGATCAGGCGGGAATGTCGCCATCCGAGAAAATGCAATCGCGGCCGGCCGCCTTTGCCGCATAGAGCAGCGCGTCCGCACGTTCGAACACCTGCTCCAGCCGCTCGCCGCGATGCGCCTCGCTCAGGCCCGTCGAGAAGGTGACGGTCCCAATCACCGCATCGCTTTCCCGGACGCGCAGCCGCTTGCGCGCGATCTTGATCCGCGCCTCGTCGATCGTGGCGATCGCGCGGGCGACGCCGCCGTCGAACAGGATCGCGAACTCCTCCCCGCCATAGCGGGCGACGAACTGGCCCTCGCACGCCTCGCCCAGCGCCACCGCGATCGCCCGCAACACGCGATCGCCGACACCGTGGCCAAAGCGATCGTTAACAAGCTTGAAGTGGTCGACATCGCACACCGCGATGCAGAGCTGTTCGCCAGCGGCCATTCGCGCCGCAAAGGTTTCCTCGAACGCGCGGCGATTGGGCAGGCCCGTCAACGGATCGCTGAGCGCATCGCCGCGCGCTTCCTCCAGCGCCTGGCGCAGCTCCTCGGCCTCGCCGCGAGCGGCCTCCAGCCGCTGCTCGGCCTCGCGAACGCGGACGATCATCGCGCCGGTGATGCGCGCCACGTCGTCCACGAAGGGACGCGAGGCGCCCTGTTCGATTCGCGAACGCTCGATCGCGTCGGCGCTGGCGATCAGGTCGCGGCCGAAATCGCGGGCGTGCGTGTGCATCCGCACGACAACGTCGTTGAAGCCCTCCATCTGCGTCTGTGCGCGCGCGGCGAGCGTCTCGCCCTTTTGCGGCTCGGCGCCGGCGGGCGTCGCCGCTGCCGCCGCCTGATCGATGCTGAGGCCGAGTTCGTCGAGGTCCCGCTGGTTCAGCCGCACACCGCCATCGGTGCGCTGCGCGATCGCCATCGCCACGTCGCTCGACGGGTCGGTGAGCACGGCATAGGCGATCGCGAAATTGGCGGGCGTCGGCGCGAGCGCCTGCGCGAACAGGAAATCGCCGATCCGCCCGAACAGCGTTCGCGCGTCATGGCCGCCGGTATTCCCGGGCACTTGCTCGAGTGGCGGCATCCTGCGCGACATGGCTCCCCCATCGATCCGGCCCCTCCGGCTCGACATGGCCATGTTGCTAGCGCGAAATGCCTAACAACCCGTCAGCGATACTCGCGTAACTAGCGGGTCAGCGCCGCTTGAGCCCCTGCACCGCGGCGAGCGTCGTGCGAACGTGATCGACGGGGCTCATGTCGCTGTGAACGAAGGCAACTTTGCCGTCGGGCGCGATGACGTAGCTCGTCCGGTCGCTCATCGTCCGCGCCATGCCTGGCCGGTTGAGCAGCACGTCATACTGCTTGAGCAGCTCGGGCGTGGCGCTGGCGACGGGGAACTTGCCCGCGCAATGTTCGGTCGAGAATTTCTGGAGCTGCGGCACCGCATCGGCGGACATCCCGATCACCTGCGCGCCCGCGGCGCGGAACTGCGGCACCGCCTCTGCAAAGGCCTTGGCTTCGGCATTGCAGCCGGAGGTAAAGGCCGCAGGGAAGAAATAAAGGACCACCGGTCCCTTCTTCAACTGTTGCGCCAGATTGACCCGGAAAACCTTGCCGGCGAGCGCCCCCTGGGTCGTGAAGTCGGGCGCCTTTACTCCCGGCGCGAGCGCGGCGGCGGCGGGGAGCGCGAACAGCGCGGCGGCAAGGACGGCGGCGTGGCGGACGATGCGCATCGGAACTCTCCCAAGGGATCTTTGGCCGGACGCTACGCCCAAGCGCGGCCGGTGTCGATTACCGGCTTAGGGCGATCCCGAACCGAGCGTGCGTGTCGCGGCGGTCGAAATCATCGATCGCCTCACCATAGCCGGTGAAGAGCTGGCCGAAGGCGTAAATGCCGAAACCGTAGCCGATCGGCGCCAGCGGATAGGAAGCGAACAGCTCGGCCGCACCGCGCCCGGTGCCGGGATTGCCGCGAACGACGGCTTGCAACTTCAGCCCGTCGGTCCGGCCGATCGTGCCGCCGATCTGGCCATAGCCCATGTACCGCTCGATATCGTCGGCGACTCCCTGCTTGCCGACGAACAACCAGAGCTGCGGGCTGACCTCGGCATACCAGCGGTCGCCGAGGTCAAAGCGGCGCGTGAGGCGGGCATAGATGCGGTTGATGTCGATCGAGCCTACTTCCTCGCGCCCGTTCGAATCATGCGCATAGCCGACCGCCGCCACCGCATCCTGCGCGAGCGGCATCTCGTAATAGATTTCGGGGCTGTAGTTGGTCGACCGGAACGGTCCGGAGGGCAGGTCGAGCCGCCAGAACATCGTCTGAGTGTAGGCAAAGCGCAGGCCGTTGAGCGCGCCGTTGCTGTCGAACGGCTGGAACGCGAAGCTGAACTGGAGCTTCGCGCCGGCATCGTCGAGCCCGAACGCGCCATAGGTCGGACGATAGGGCGCGAACCGCGACGCGATGGCGGAGGCGGTGCCGGCGGAGCCCAGCACCTCGGTCTCGCGCGAGGCGGCGATCGCCTCCGCGGCTTCCTCGACCGGCGTGGCGACGGAGGGGGGCGCGGCGCGGGCGACATCGACGGGTGCCGCGCGATAGCGGGCGCGGCCGAAGCCACCGGGCGCGACGGGTAGCAGGGCGGGTCCGTCACGCACCAGCGTCAGCCGTGTGCCGTCGGCGGCGGTGACCTCCAGCGTGTCGGGCGCGCGCGGGTCGACGGGGGCGTCGCTTTCATTGGGGAAGAACACCGTCACCCCGTGCCCCGCTGCCTCGGCGGAGGCGGGCTGCTGGGGCACGGGCGCGATCTGCGCGGCGGCGGGCGCCGCCATCGCAAGGGCGGGCAGGATCAGAATCGAACGCATCGGAATCAGCCTTGCACGCGCATGTGACGGTTGTGTGTGGATCAGCCCGCGGCGGGGATCGCGGCGCCGACGGGACCCACCGGCTTTTCCTCGCCGCGCGAATAGGTGCCGGTCAGCACACCCGCCGCCAGCACGCGGCCGCTCATCGCCTTGAGCATCGCCGAGCGGCTCGGGTTTCGCTTCAGCTCCGGCCCGTCCGACAGCGCGAACAGCTGAAAGGCGTAGTGGTGGACGCCGTGCCCGGTGGGCGGATCGGGCGGCAGCCAGCCTTCGGAGAAATAGCTGTTGCGACCCACATCGCCGCCGCCCTCGCCCTCGCGATCCTCGTCGGCGACGATCGCGCCTTCCTTGAGCTCGCCGTCGCCCGTCGGCAGGTCCCAGATCACCGCGTGGACGAGCGGCGACGGCGTCGGCGCATCGGCATCCTCGACGATCAGCGCAAGCCGCCGCGCCTCGGCGGGCACGCCGGTCCAGAACAGGGGCGGCGAAACGCCCTCACCATCGGCGGTGAACCGCTCCGGCAGCCGCGCACCGTTGGCGAAGGCGGGGCTCGCAAGATTGAGCGACGCGAAGCTGCCGAGTCCCGGCTGCACGATCGCCAGCTTCTCCTCGCCCGCGCGGACCCCCTTCAGCGCCTTGCCCAGCCAGCCTGGAATGTGTTCGAGCATGTCAGAGATCCAGTTTCTCATAGTCGGCGTGAGGCGCGATGACCTCCATCCGCTCGGCAAGGAGGGGGCGGAACGAGGGGCGCGACTTCATGCCGACATACCAGCGCTTGGCCTGTTCGTGGCTCTTCCAGTCGATTCCGCCGAGATAGTCGGCGACCGAGATCTGCGCCGCCGCGGCCAGGTCGGCGAGGCTCATCGTCGGTCCCGCCAGCCACTGACGATGGTCGAGGAGATAATCGACATAATCGAGGTGCGCGACCGCCGCCTTCATCGCCTCGCGCAGCCGGCCCGCATCAGGCGCGGTGCGCAGAACGAGGCGCTTCTCCATTCGCTCGGACAGCAGGGGCTTGGTAATGTCGCGATAGAAATGGACGTCGAACCAGGTGACCAGCCGGCGGATCTCGGCGCGGTCGGCGGCGGTGCCGTTGATGAGCGACGTCTTCTCGACCGTCTCCTCGAAATATTCGCAGATCGCCATCGAATCGATCATCGGTCGACCGGGCCGTTCGCTGTGCACCATCACCGGCGTTTCGCCGGCGGGGTTCATGTCGAGGAACTCGTCGCGCCGCAGCCAGGGTGATTCCCGGACCGGTTCATACCCCACGCCCTTCTCGGCGAGCAGCAGCCGAAGCTTGCGCGAAAAGGGGCAGAGCGGGAACTGGTAGAGGAGCCACATGCCCGTCTGTTATCGACGCCGCCGGGTTAGTGGAAGGGGCGTGTGGCGTGGCGTGCGTGATCTGGCTGGTGGCGGCATGGCTGACGGCACGCTGGCGAGCGGATGGCTGGGCTCAGGCGGGGGCGATGCTGCTGGCGTGCGTGGCCGGGACCACCCTGCCCGACTTGGATTTCGCGCTGGGGCTCGCGCATCGCAGCGCGCTGACGCACAGCGTGTTGCCGGTGGCACTGCTTGCCTGGTGGCGCGGCGGGCGGGCGATCGGGCCGGGACTGGCGATCGGCATCGGCATCCATCTGGCCGCCGACTGCTTCCCCAATGCGATGCGCGGCTATGCGACGATCAAGCTGCCGCTGGCGGGGTCGATCGGCAGCGATGCTTCCTACGCCTGGCTCGCCGTCAACGCGCTCGGCGGGATGGCGATCGGTGCGCTGTGGCAGCCAGTGCCGATAACGCCGCGTTGGCGCTTCGCGGCGCTGGCGGGATGCGCGCTGATCGCCGTCGCCTATCTGTTCGTCACCGATGGGGGCTGGCCCGCCCTCACCCTCTTCGGCCTTGCCGGGTGGCTGGCGGTGCGCCGGCGCAAGGCCGCGCGCACCGCCTGACCGCTCACTCGGCCGCGACCACCTCCGGCGCAGTGCGGTCGTCGATCGGCACTTCGAGCCGCTCGATCATCTCGCGCGGGACGACCTGCCAGAAGGCGCCGCGAACGCGGTCCCAATCGTCGAGCAGGCCCGTCGACCACTTGCTGTCGGTCGCCTCGGCATGCGCGGCAACGAGGTCCTTGAGCACGCCTTCCCAATGGGAGGAGGCGAGCCGCTGCCAGATCAGGCTCTCGCCATTGGCGCGTTCGGGGAACTTGCCCTCCGCGTCATAGACGAACGCCATGCCACCGGTCATGCCCGCGCCGAAATTGGTGCCGGTCGCGCCCAGCACCACGGCGATGCCGCCGGTCATGTACTCGCAGCCATTGGCGCCGCAGCCCTCGACCACGACCTTCGCGCCCGAGTTGCGGACCGCGAAGCGCTCGCCCGCCTGCCCCGCGGCATAAAGCTCGCCCGACGTCGCACCGTAGAGCACGGTGTTGCCGATGATCGTGTTCTTGTGGCTGGCGAGCGGCGACGACACCATCGGCCGCACGACGATACGGCCGCCCGACAGCCCCTTGCCGACATAGTCGTTGGCGTCGCCGAACACCTCCAGCGTCACGCCCTTGCACAGGAAGGCACCCAGCGACTGGCCGGCGGAGCCGCGCAGGCGTACATGGACGTGATCGTCGGCCAGGCTCGCCATGCCGAAGCGGCGGGTAAGCTCGCTCGACAGGCGCGTGCCGACCGCGCGGTGGGTGTTCCGCACCGAATAGGTGAGCTGCATTTTCTCACCGCGCGCGAACACGGGCGCCGCATCCTTGATCATCTGCGCGTCTAGGCTGTCGGGCACGTCGTTGCGGAAGGTCGACAGGCTGAAGCGCCGCTCGGCATCGCTCGCGTCGACCTTGGCGAGGATCGGGTTGAGATCGAGGTCGTCGAGATGCTCGGCACCGCGGCTGACCTGGCGGAGCAGCTCGGTGCGGCCGATCACCTCGTCCAGGCTGCGCACGCCGAGCCGCGCGAGGATCTCGCGCACTTCCTCGGCGATGAAGGTCATCAGGTTGATGACCTTCTCCGGCGTGCCGACGAATTTCTGGCGAAGCTTCTCGTCCTGCGTGCAGACGCCGACCGGGCAGGTGTTCGAATGGCACTGACGCACCATGATGCAGCCCATCGCGACCAGGCTCAGCGTACCGATGCCGAACTCCTCGGCGCCCAGGATCGCGGCGATGACGATGTCGCGGCCGGTCTTGAGCCCGCCATCGGTGCGCAGCTTGACCCGTCCGCGCAGGCCGTTGAGCGTCAGCGTCTGGTTGACCTCCGACAGGCCCATTTCCCACGGCGTGCCGGCATATTTGATCGACGTCTGCGGCGAAGCACCGGTGCCGCCGACATGGCCGGAGACGAGAATGACGTCGGCATGCGCCTTCGCCACGCCCGCTGCGACGGTGCCGATACCCGCCGAGCTGACGAGCTTGACGCAGACCCGCGCGCGCGGATTGATCTGCTTCAGGTCGTAGATGAGCTGCGCCAGATCCTCGATCGAATAGATGTCGTGATGCGGCGGCGGGCTGATGAGCGTCACGCCCGGCGTCGAGTGACGCAGCCGCGCGATGAACTCGGTCACCTTGAAGCCGGGGAGCTGTCCGCCTTCGCCGGGCTTGGCGCCCTGCGCGACCTTGATCTCGATCTCGTCACAGGCGTTGAGATACTCGGCGGTGACGCCGAAGCGGCCCGATGCCACCTGCTTGATGACCGAGTTGGCGTTGTCGCCATTGTCATAGGGGGTGTAGCGGACCTTGTCCTCGCCGCCCTCGCCCGACACCGCCTTGGCGCCGATGCGGTTCATCGCGATCGCCAGCGTCTCGTGCGCCTCGGGGCTGAGCGCGCCCAGCGACATGCCTGGTGTGATGAAGCGCTTGCGGATCTCCGTGATCGCCTCGACGCCGTCGATGTTCACGCCCTCACGCGGGTAGTTGAACTCCAGGAGGTCGCGCAGATAGACCGGCGGCAGGTCGCGCACGCCGCGTGCGAACTGCAGATAGGTCGAGTAGCTGTCGGTCGACACCGAGCTTTGCAGCAGGTGCATCAGCTGGGCCGAATAGGCGTGGGTCTCGCCCGAATGGCGCTGGCGATAAAAGCCGCCGATCGGCAGATTGACGACCGCCGCGTCGAACGCCGCCTGATGCCGGTCGGTCGCGTTGACATAGAGCGAGGCATAGCCCTCGCCCGAGATCTTGGCGGGCATGCCGGGAAACAGGTCGGCGACCAGCGCGCGCGACAGGCCCACCGCCTCGAAATTATAGCCGCCGCGATAGCTGGAGATCACCGCGATCCCCATCTTCGACATGATCTTGAGCAGCCCCTCGTCGATCGCCTTGCGATAGCGCTTGAGGCAGTCGGTGAGGCTCAGGTCGCCGAACAGGTCGCGGCCGTGCCGGTCGGCGATCGCCGCCTCGGCCAGGTAGGCGTTCACCGTCGTCGCGCCGACGCCGATCAGCACCGCGAAATAATGCGTGTCCAGGCACTCGGCCGTCCGCACGTTGACGCTGGCGTAGGAGCGCAGGCCTCGCCGGACGAGATGCGTGTGCACCGCCGCCGCGGCGAGCACGCCGGGGATCGCCACGCGGTCCTCGTCGATCCGCTCGTCGGTCAGGAACAGCTCCGTCCGACCCTCGCGCACCGCCTGTTCGGCCTGCGCGCGAAGCTGGGCGATCGCGGCGCGCAGCCCCTCCGGCCCGCTGTCCGCCGCGAAGGTCGCGTCGAGCTCGGCCGCCTGGCCGCCGAAATGCGCCTTCAGCCGCGCCCATTCGCTGCCGACCAGCACCGGCGATTCGAGGATCAGCACCCGGCCCTTCGCCGCTTCGACATCCAGGATGTTGGCAAGGTTGCCGAACCGCGTCTTGAGGCTCATCACATGCCGCTCGCGCAGCGGGTCGATCGGCGGGTTGGTGACCTGGCTGAAATTCTGGCGGAAGAACTGGCTGATGAGGCGCGGCTTGTCGCTGATGACGGCAAGCGGCGTATCGTCACCCATCGAGCCGACGGCTTCCTTCGACGTCTCGACCATCGGCGCCAGGATCAGCTCCATGTCCTCGAGCGTCTGGCCTGCCGCCACCTGACGCCGCGCAAGCTCGCCGCGGTCGTAGCGCGTCTCGGCCGCCTCGGCCTGGGGCAGATCGTCGACCGACAGATAGCCCGCGATCATCGAGTCATAGTCGTACTCGCCGGCGATCCGGTCCTTGATCTCCGAATCGTGGAACAGGCGCCCTTCGGCCAGGTCGACCGCGATCATCTCGCCCGGCCCCAGCCGGCCCTTCTCGACGACGCTCGCCTCCGGCACGACGACCATGCCCGTCTCCGACCCGACGATCAGCAGCCCGTCGGCGGTACGCGTATAGCGAAGCGGACGCAGCGCGTTGCGGTCGAGCCCGGCGACCGCCCACCGACCATCGGTCATCGCCAGCGCGGCGGGGCCGTCCCACGGCTCCATGACGCTGGCGAGATAGGTGTACATCGCCTTGTGCGCGGGGGCCATGTCGGCGCGGTCCTGCCACGCCTCCGGCACCAGCATCAGCTTGGCGGTGGGCGCGTCGCGGCCCGAGCGGCAGATCGCCTCGAACGTCGCATCCAGCGCGGCGGTGTCGCTCGCGCCCGCCGGGATCACCGGCTTGATGTCTTCCGAATGCTCGCCGAACGCGATGCTCGCCATCTTGATCTCATGGCTGAGCATCCAGTTCTTGTTGCCGCGGATCGTGTTGATCTCGCCATTGTGCGCCAGGCACCGGAACGGCTGCGCCAGCCACCATTGCGGGAAGGTGTTGGTCGAATAGCGCTGGTGAAAGATCGCGACGCGGCTCTCGAACCGTTCGTCGTTGAGATCCGGATAGAATTCGCTCAGGCTCTCGGCGAGGAACAGGCCCTTGTAGATGATCGAGCGGCACGACAGCGAGCAGATGTAGAAGCCCGTGATCTGCGCGGCGATGATCGCCTTCTCGATCCGGCGGCGGACGAGATAGAGGTTCTTCTCGAACTCGCTTTCGTCCTGCTGGTCGGGCAGCGGGCCGGCGATCATGATCTGCTCGATCTCGGGCCGGGTCGCCTGTGCCTTCTGACCGATGACCGACACGTCGACGGGCACCTGGCGCCAGCCATAGATGGTGTAGCCCGCCTCGATGATGACGGACTCGACGATCGTGCGGCACGTCTCCTGCGCGCCAAGGTCGGTGCGCGGCAGGAACACCATGCCGACCGCCAGCTGGTTGGGCAGCGCGCGGTGGCCGCTGGCGACGACGGCATCGTCGAAGAAGCGGTGCGGCAGGTCGACATGGATGCCGGCGCCGTCGCCGGTCTTGCCATCGGCATCGACGGCGCCGCGGTGCCAGACGGCCTTCAGCGCATCGACGGCCGACTGCACGACGCGCCGCGACGGCTTGCCATCGGTCGCGGCGATCAGCCCGACGCCGCACGCATCGCCCTCGAACTCGGGGCGGTACATGCCATGGGTGGCGAGGCGGAGGCGTTCGGTTTCGAGGGTCATCGGCTTATTCCTTGGCGGCGGCCGTGGCCGCATCGCGAACAAAGGCGGCGATGCGCGTCTGCATCCCCTGCATCGATTGGGTCATCATCGTGCGCTGCGCCGCCTGAACGTCGGGGTCGCTCATGATCGTCATCGACTGGCCGACATAGGCGCGGCCGGTCGGCGTCGCGAAGAAGGCGCCGATCTCCTTGAGCTGCGCCTCGGTAAAGCGGCGCGCATAGGCCTTGGCGATCGCATCGCTCAGCTCGGGCATGCTCGTCTTGAGCAGCGCCATCGATCGCTTCTGCTCGTCGTTCATGAACGCTCGGAACCGCGTCTTGAACGTCGGGTCCTTCTCGAACACCGGCGTCAGCTCGGCCGAGCTCAGGATCGCGTCCATCGTGTTGGCGTGGATCGGTTCGAGCATCGCGTCGACCATGCGGTCACGCTCGGCCTCCGGCAAAAACTGCTCGACGACGGCGCGCGCCGCGGCAAGCCGGGCGGGATCGAACGCCGCCGCCGTCGTCGCCTGAGGCAGGGCAAGCAGCAGCGCCGCGGCGAGCGCGATCACGCCGCCACCTTCGCCGCCTTGGCCTTGGCGCGCAGCCAGGCGTGCATGCGGTCGGACGCGTCACGGCCGTCGCGGATGGCCCAGACGACCAGGCTCGCGCCGCGGACGATGTCGCCGGCGGCGAAAACGCCGTCCAGGCTGGTCATCATCGACTTGGAATCGACGCGCAGCGTGCCCCAGCGATTCACGCCCAGTTCGGGCGCGCCGAACATGCCGGGCAGATCCTCTGGATCGAAGCCCAACGCCTTGATGACGAGGTCGGCGTTCAGCGTCTCCTCGCTACCCGGATCCGGTTCGGGTGCACGGCGGCCGCTGGCGTCAGGGGCGCCGAGGCGCATCTTGGTCACCCGCACGCCCGCGACATGGCCCTCGGCCGCGGCATCGAATGCCTCAGGGGCGGCGAGCCAGACGAACTCGACGCCCTCTTCCTCGGCATTGGCAACTTCGCGCTGGCTGCCGGGCATGTTGGCGCGGTCGCGGCGATAGAGGCACTTCACCGACTTCGCGCCCTGACGCACCGCGGTGCGGACGCAATCCATCGCGGTGTCGCCGCCGCCGATCACGACGACGTCCTTGCCCGCGGCATTGAGGCTGCCGTCGTCCCAGGCCGCGACCTGGTCGCCGAAGCTCTTGCGGTTGGACGTGATGAGATAGTCTAGCGCGTCGACGACGCCAGTCGAACCGACGCCCGGCGCCTTGATCGCGCGCGGCTTGTACACGCCGGTGGCGATCAGGATCGCGTCGTGGCGCGAGCGCAGCTCGTCCAGCGTCGCGTCGCGGCCGACCTCGAATCCTTCATGGAAGACGATGCCGCCGGCCTTCAGCCGCTCGACGCGGCGGGTGACGACGTGCTTCTCCAGCTTGAAGCCGGGGATCCCATAGGTCAGCAGCCCGCCGGCGCGGTCGTGCCGGTCATAGACGTGCACCTCATAGCCGGCGACGCGAAGATACTCCGCCGTCGTCAGCCCCGCCGGACCCGCGCCGATCACGCCGACCGACTGGCCACGCGCGCGGCCCGGCACCAGCGGCTCGACCCAGCCCTCTTCCCAGGCGGTGTCGGTGATGTACTTCTCGACAGAGCCGATCGTCACCGATCCGTGGCCCGAAAACTCGATCACGCAGTTGCCCTCGCACAACCGATCCTGCGGACAGATGCGGCCACAGATCTCCGGCATGGTCGAGGTGGCGTTCGACAGCTCGTACGCCTCGCGCAGCCGCCCCTCGGCAGTCAGGCGCAGCCAGTCGGGAATGTGGTTGTGCAGCGGACAGTGCACCGAACAATAGGGCACGCCGCATTGTGAGCAGCGCCCCGACTGCTCGTCCGCCTTGGCGGGTGCAAAGCGGTCGGCGATCTCGCGGAAATCGCGGTTACGGTCGTCGGCGGCGCGCTTGGACGGATAATCCTGCGCGACACCCACGAACTTCAGCGTGGCAGTCATGGCGCGTCCCTCTCGGTTCGAGAGCGCCTATAATTTCAACGCGGACCCAAGTCACGCACAAAACAGCAAATAGGTCAGGCTAACTGACCTATAAAGTACATGCGAGCCATTCTCAGCTTTCTCGCGCCAACTGGATGCTCACTGATACGGCCGATCTGGTCCTTCTACCTTGCGGCGATCAGGCCGGTCGATAGCGCCGCAATCAGCGCACCGCCCGCGATCACGCGATAGATGACGAACGGCATATAGCTGCGCGTCGAAACCAGGCGCAGGAACACGACGATCACGCCGTAACCGACGACGAACGCGATGATCGTCGCCAGCGCGGTCGATCCGGGACCGAACGGCCCGAACTGTCCCCAGCTCTTCAGAAGCTGATAGAAGCCCGAGGCGAGCACCGCCGGGATGGCGAGCAGGAACGAGTATCGCGCCGCCGCCTCCCGCGTGTAGCCCATCATCAGCCCCGCGGTGATCGTCCCGCCCGACCGCGAGACGCCGGGGATCAGCGCCATCGCCTGAGCAAAGCCGAACAGGATGCCGTCGCGCCAGCTCAGCCGGTCGAGCGTCAGCCGCTTGGCCCCGACGCGATCGGCGAGCCCCAGCAGCAGGCCAAAGCCGATCAGCATCGTCGCGGTGATCCACAGGTTGCGCAGCGACGTCTCGATCGCGTCCTTGAACAAGAGGCCCAGGATCACGATCGGAACCGTCCCGACGATCACCAGCCAGCCCATCCGCGCGTCGTCGCGATCCTCGGGCCGATTGGTGCGCAGCCAGCGCAGCCACGCAGTGGCGATCCGCCAGATATCCTTGCGGAAATAGAGCAGGACCGCCGCCTCGGTCCCGATCTGCGTCACCGCGGTGAATGCAGCGCCCGGGTCTGTCGCGGAAGGAAGGAACGCGCCGACGATCCGCAGATGCGCACTCGACGAGATCGGCAGGAACTCGGTCAGCCCCTGCACCAGCCCGAGGAACGCCGCCTCGAGCCACTCGCGAAGGTCGATCACAGGTCGGCGGCGGGCTTGGCGAGGCCGAAGCGGCCCTGGCGACGATAGAGCACCAGCCAGCCGGGCGCGACCGCGGCGAGCGGCGTCGGCGTGACGCCGAACGCCTCGAAGCCCTCGGCATCGGCCGCGACCACATTGTCGCTCTGAAGCATCAGCCACTGGTCGCGCGTGATCGGCGCGCCGGGCAGGAAGCCCAGGCTCGACAGCGCCTCGCCCGCGAAATCGGGCAGCGGCGCGAAGGTCTTGTTGCGACCCGTCGCCTCGGCGATCCAGCGGTGCAGGTCGAGCATCGTCAGCACGTCCGGCCCGCCGAGTTCATACACGTGCCCGCCATGCGCATTCGGATCGGCGATTGATGCCGTCACCGCGCGCGCCACGTCGACGACGTGGACGGGCTGGAACTTGGCATCGGGCTTGAGCACCGGGACGACTGGCAGCGGCCCGGCGATCAGGCCGGCGAAGCGATTGACGAACTGATCCTCGCGCCCGAACACGACCGAGGGGCGCAGGATGGTGGCGTTTGCGAACGCCGCGCGCACCGCCGCCTCGCCTTCGGCCTTGCTCTTGCCATAGCGCGACGCGCTCGCCGGATCGGCGCCGATCGCGGAGATGTGGACCAGCGCCCCTGCCCCCGCCGCGGCAGCCGCCTCCGCGACGAGCTTCGCGCCCTGGACCTGGATCCGCTGATAATCGGTGAAGGTGCCGACCAGGTTGACCACCGCATCGGCGCCGTCGACCGCGCGCGCGATCGTCTCCGGCCGGGTCACGTCGGCGCCGACGAACTGCACCTGGCCTAGGCCGCCCAGCGGCTTGAGGAAAAAGGCGCGGCGCGGGTCGCGCTGGGCGATGCGCACGCGCGCGCCCGTCGCCATCAGCTCCTGCGCCACATAGCGGCCGACGAACCCGCCGCCGCCAAAAAGGGTGATGAGCTTGTTCCGCATGTCTCGCATAAACGCCCTGCCTGAACCCGGTGTCCGAACCCGGTCGATCGGCGCCCGCCATGCCGCCTCCGGGTCCAAACGGCAAGCCAAAGCCAAGGCTCCCGAATTTTCGCCAACCCCGTGTTGACAAGCCCGCCGCCCCTCCACTAGAGGCGCCGGCCTACCCCGTGCCCAGATGGCGGAATTGGTAGACGCACCAGCTTCAGGTGCTGGCGCTGGCAACGGCGTGGAGGTTCGAGTCCTCTTCTGGGCACCAGCTACTCTCAAAGCATTGAAAATGCACGGGGATCGTCGAAAAGACGGTCCCCGGAGAGCGTTTGCTACGGCAAACTGCTACGTAAAAACGGCTCATCGTCAGGCCAAAAGTCCCGGAAAACCGTCCTTGTCGAGGGCGGCGTTTGCTACGGTAAGCTGCTACGGGATTTGCCCCGTGGCGTGCTTCGACGGGGGCACAAGCTCTACTATCGCCACACCATCCCGGTTGACGCTCAAGGCATACTGAACCGGGTCGAGGTCTGGCGCTCGCTCCGCACGGACAGCCTCGCCGTCGCCGTGCGTCGGTTGCCGAGCGTGCCCGCAGGTGCTGGATCGACGCTTGATGGTGCGGCCCCGTGCCGCGCCAGCAAGGGGCGGGCGAGCGACAAGGGCCGGGGACGCGCGAGGCGCGGCACCGTTCGGCATGAGCGATCATGCTTTCAGTCAGGCGTCGGCCTTGCCGGTCCCGCTCTGGCGGTCCCGTCCGCGCCCACCGCGAACAGCTTCACTGGCTCGACACCACGGGGTGCCGACCCGGATCACTGTTCCTCATGGAGCACGACAAGTTCACCTCGACGGGTGATGGTGCCTGCTCGACCGCTGGCAACCTGATGATGGGGCAACAGCCCCGATGGAACGGCGAACGGACATGGTGGGCGTTCCAGAAACCTGCCCGTCTTCACCCGTTAGAACGGCCCGGGTTTCCGTCGATCCGGCACCGCGCTTTCGCCTGTTCCAGAACCGGTTGAAAATGGAGCGGCGGAAGCTGGCACCACCATCCGGCATGCATATCTTGGAAGCACGAAGGAGGTATCGCCGATGGGACTGTTCGACAGCAACGGCAACGACCGCACGAAGGGTGGCCCGAAGGTCAAGACCGGACCCAACGCAGGGCTGACGCGCGCGAAGAACGATGATGGCCGCTGGCGCGAGAAGCGCAGCGATGCGGGCAAGCCGCGCAAGTGACGCGCCGCTACATCATCTGATAGGAAGGTCGCGGATAGGCTGGTGAGGCTGCTGCCCTTGTGGAGGGGGCCGCGCATCGAGACCACCAGCCTATCCGCTTCCTCAACCGTTGGACGGGTGAAGCCCGACCGCTTTGCGCCTCGTTGAATCACGGCTCAATGGAAAGTTGGGCAACCGCCGACAACCACTCCTTTTTCACTTCGCCCGTTCAATGAGCCCCATTAACTGGTTGCCGGTCCCGACGATGCGGAAGGTATCATCGACCGTCTTGCCGGTGGTGGGGTCGTAGGTGCCGAGGATGCGTCCCGCGAAGTTGAAGGCCCGCTGCCGCCCCTGCGTCATGTCCTCGATGTGCCCGATGATGAAACCACGCTGATCCCGGATCGTCGTTCGCGCCATACTCGCCCCCATGGTGATGACGGTCGAGGCTCTCACACGAATGAGAAATAATCGAACTAAATGAACTGCTTGACCCGTTCCAGAACTGGAGCGAGTCGTTCTGGAATGACCAAGCGCATCGCACTCTACACCCGCGTCTCACAGGACAGCCAGACCACCGAGAACCAGCGTCGAGAACTCATGGCCGTCGCCGAACGACTTGGCTGGGAAGTCGTCGCCGAGTTCACCGACCACGGTATCAGCGGGTCGAAGGGACGTGACAAGCGCCCCGGCTACGATGCGCTGATGAAGGCTGTCGCGCGGCGCGAGATCGACATGGTGGCAAGCTGGGCCGTGGACCGGCTCGGACGCTCCCTCCAGAACCTCGTCACCTTCCTCACCGAGATCAACGCCAAGGGGGTGGACCTCTATCTCCACCAGCAGGCGCTCGACACCAGCACGCCCAGCGGACGCGCCATGTTCGGTATGCTGTCGGTGTTCGCGGACTTCGAGCGTGAGATGATCATCTCACGGATCAAGGCCGGGTTGGCTCGATCCACGAAACGGTCTGGCCGACCGCCCCTCGACGCCGAGAAGGTTGAGCGCATCAAGCGCTCCCTCACCAAGGGCGTCAGCATCAACGCCACGGCCAAGAAGCTCAAGGTCGGTGTCGGGACCGTCCACCGGCTGAAGCAGCAGATGGCGGTCGCCGCCTGATCAACGAGCGCGAAGCCACGCTATCGCCTCATCGAAGGTCATCGTTATTCCCGGCTGCGCCGCTGCCTGTTCGATGCGAGCGAGGAAGTCCGGGTTGAGTTCTTCACCCCGGCAGATCGGGCACGGCTCGGCCTCGTCGTCCGAGCATCCCTCGTTGTGCCGATCTATCGCCGAGCCCCCGTCCATGACCAAGGCCGACCATATCACAGAGTGCGCCACAGCACTCGATGTCGATGAAGACCGCAGCGGTTCGAGTGCTCTTCTGGGACTCGAACCGCCTGCCGTTGAAAAGGCAGGAGAAAACTCGAACTCGCAGCCCGACCCTGCTTTCTCGACCTGCTACGCTCCTCTTCTGGGCACCATTTTCTGACAGCGTTGGAGCGCGGCATCTTGCCGCGCTGGCAGAGCCGAAAGTTGACACCTGGCTCTGAGGTATGGGTCGCCGGCGGCGGTGCCGGCATCCCTGCAGGCAATCGCCTTCACCAGAGCGTGACTCAGTCCAGGCTAAAGCCAGGCGCCCAGGCGCCAGGGCACGAATTCGAAATCGCCCAGGCCGTTACGTTCCGACTTGGTCCGACGGCCGGATGCCGTCTGGAGCAGCAGGTCGAAGATCGATGCGCCGACGTCCTCGATCGCCGTGCCGGTCAGGATCGGTGAACAATCGATGTCAATATCGTTGGTCATTCGCGCCGCCAGCGCGGCGTTCGACGCGAGCTTCAGGCAGGGCGTCGGCTGCGATCCGAAGATCGATCCGCGTCCGGTGGTGAAGGCCAGCAGGTTGGCACCGGACGCGATCTGGCCCGTCGCGGAGCAGGGATCGTAGCCGGGCGAGTCCATGAACACGAGGCCCGCCCGCGTCGGCCGCTGGGCGTAATGCACCACCTCGTTCAGCGGCGCGCTGCCGGCCTTGGCGATGGCGCCGAGCGATTTTTCGTAGATGGTGGTGAGCCCGCCGGCCTTGTTGCCGGGGGACGGGTTGTTGTCGAGGCTGGCGCCGTTGCTCGCCGCATACGCCTCCCACCAGGCGACGCGTTCGGCCAGCGCGTCCGCGATACCGTCGTGCGCCGATCGTGCGTAGAGCAGGTGCTCGGCTCCGAATATCTCCGGTGTTTCGGACAGGAGCGCCGTCCCGCCGGCCGCGATCAGCCGGTCGCTGGCATTGCCGAGTGCGGGGTTGGCGGTGATCCCCGACCAACCGTCCGACCCGCCGCATTGCAGGCCGAGGATCAGGTCGCTCGCCGGACAGCGTTCGCGTCGGTCGTGGCGTGCGGCCTCGATCAGGTTGCGAACGATCCTGGTGCCCGCCTCGATCGCCTCGGCAGTGCCGCCGGCCGTCTGGATATTGAGCGTCTGCACCCGCTCGCTCGTTGCAAGATAATCGTCGGCCACCAGCCGCTCGATTTGCGCCACCTCACAGCCCAAGCCGATCAGCAGCACGCCGCCGAAATTGGGGTGCCGTGCAAAGCCCGAGAGCGTGCGGGCGAGCGTGTCGAACGCCTCGCCCGACGATGCCATGCCGCAGCCGCCGCTGTGGGTCAGCGGCACGATGGCGTCGATCCCCTCGGGCAGCCCATCCTCGAACGCGCGGGCGATGCGGCGGACGACGGTGGCCGAGCAGTTGACGCTGGCGACGATCCCGATCGC
Source organism: Sphingomonas sp. Y38-1Y (assembly GCF_032391395.1). Taxonomy (NCBI): domain Bacteria; kingdom Pseudomonadati; phylum Pseudomonadota; class Alphaproteobacteria; order Sphingomonadales; family Sphingomonadaceae; genus Sphingomonas; species Sphingomonas sp. Y38-1Y. The sequence continues at coordinate 1,817,941 of NZ_CP135916.1, read as the reverse complement.
GTTGCGCGTGCCGACCCGGCCGTCGCCGCGGCGATAACCCTCGAAGAAGGCCCCTGCCCCGGGCGTCAGATCGCGATGCGCGCGGCCGACCGCGCGATGCGGGATGCCGCCGGTGGGAAGCTGAAGATTATGGTCGTGGACGTGCTCGCCCGGCCGGATCGCCTGTGTCGCGATGCCGATCGGCTCACCATATTTGTGGACGACCGAGCCTGCGTCGACCGGCCGGACCGCGATCTTGTGCCCGGCCGCGATCGGGCCCAGCGCCACGACGTCGAGCACCGGATCGCCCGCACCGGCAGCGGCGACGAGTACGGCGACGTCATCATCGGGTGACAGCCGGATCGCCGGGATCATGCGGCCTCTCCTGCCAGCGCGCGCAGTTCGGGCATGAGCGGCACCGGCCCTTGGGCATTCTCAACCCACTGGATGAAGCCGCCGACGCGCCTCGCCACCTTGGCGGCGTGGTTCTGGTGGATGTCGGCGATGCGGTGGTCGAGAAACGGGTTGGCGAAGCGCTCGACCGTCTGCTCGACATAGGTCGTGGCGGCATCGGCAAGGCCGTGCGCGCCGAAGCCGGGGACGACTTCCTCGGCGAACAGGCGGTCGAACGCCGCCCGCGTCGTCGGCTCGGCGATTGCAGCCCGCACGGTTGCCGCCGCGTCCTGATCGCCACGCGCCCAGCGATCGGCGAGCCAGCTGTGGCCGAGATTGAGGATGTGCAACTTCAGCCTTTCATAGGGTTCGAGATCGTCGACCAGCCGGACAGCCGGGTGCGTGAACGGCAGAACCAGACCCGCCGTCCGCTCCACTGCCCACAACGCGTAAGGCTCGGCGATCGCGCCGGCGGGGTTTAGGGGTTCGCTGACGATACGGTCGACAAGCGTGTTCGCCCAGGTGCAGGTTTCGACCAGCCAGGCGACGTAAGCGGGGTCGCGATGCTGGCGTTTTGCCAGGTCGACGACCGCGGCGCGGAGGGTGTCGCCGTTTCGCTGGACGAGTTCGCAGGGCAGCAGGATCAGGCCCGGTCGACCCGCCTGCCAACGCGCGTGCAACAATGCGACGAGCATCGGCACGAACGAGCGCGGTGCGACATCGTCGTTCGCGATGTCGGCATCCTCAGCGTCGACGCGGTAGCCGAGATCGCCGGTGTTCGAGACGAGGTAGCTCGCCTCATCACGGAGCAGTTCGACCAGCGTGTCCCAGTCGCTCGCCGCCTGAAGCCCGCCGAACACGCTTTGGACGATCGTCGTGCGATCGACGGGTTGCCCGTTGGCCAGCCCGCGGACGATCACCGGGAAGCCGGCAGGGTCCGAAAAGGCGGCGAGGCGCCGGGCGCGTTCGGGATCCGCTGTCGTCTGGACGATGGTGATGGGCAGGACCGCCTGTCCCTCCGCGCGGGCCTCCGACGCGAACAGGTCGACATGCGCCTGGAGAAAGCGGCTGGTGCCGAACTGGACGATCATGGCGCGACCTCGCCGATCGCATAGGCGCTCAGCGCATTGCCGCCGAAGATCGCGGCTGCCTGGTCTGGGCAATGGCGTGCGACATAGTCGGCAACGAGATCGTAAACCGCGCCATATCCGGCCGCGAGCAGGCAGACGGGCCAGTCCGATCCCCAGATCAGCCGATCGGGACCGAACAGCGCAAAGACATGGTCGAGATAGCGCTCGACCTGATCGGCGCGCCAGTTGCGGTGATCGGCCTCCGTCACCAGGCCCGAGACCTTGCAGTAGAGGTCGGGACAGGCGGCGGCAGCGGCAAGCCGGTCCGCCCAGGGCTGCCAGCCGCCGGCCGCGATCGACGGCTTTGCGGCGTGGTCGAGGATGAATTGCCCCTCGCCTACCCGATCGAGAAACGCCGGCACATGCGCCAATTGCCGATGATCAACGAGCAGGTCGTAGCTGAGGCCCGCAGCCGCCACCGCGCGAACGCCGCGAATGAAGTCGGCGTCCAGCAGGAACTCGGCATCGGGCTCGTCCTGGACGACATGGCGATAGCCGACGAGGCGGGGGGTGCGTTCCGCATCGATGTGCTCGGCCACGTCGGGCGCCTTGAGGTCGATCCAGCCGACCACCGCGATGATCCCGGGGCAATCGGCCGCTGCGGCGAGCAGCGCCTGGGTTTCGAGCGGCGTCTGACGCGCCTGAACCGCGATAGCGGCGTCAATCTGGCGTTCGGCGAGCGCTGCGGTCAGATCATCGGTGTCGTAATCGTGCGCGATCGCGGCATTCGGGTCAATCCACCCGAACGCCTGTCGATCATAGGTCCATAGGTGATGATGAGCATCGATCCGCATGCCAGAGGCCTAGCGTATGAGAGCTTGGTTGCACATATGCAAACCGCGCATACCGCTGGTGAAGGGCGGTGAGACTGGAGAGATGACGATGATCCCGGTTCCCGCCGATCCCGCGGCACGCCGCGGTGCGCTGCTCCAGCGGCTTCGCGACAGCGGGCCGTTTGGCTTTGGCGCCTCCTCGCTCGGCAACCTCTATGAGCCGATGAGCGAGGAACAGGCGCTCGAGACGGTTGCCGCGGCGTGGGACGGCGGGGTGCGCCTGTTCGACACCGCCCCCTTCTATGGCTTCGGCCTCAGCGAGCATCGGCTGGGGCTCGCATTGTCCTCCCGCCCGCGCGACGCGTACCTGCTTTCGACCAAGGTCGGCCGGCTGCTCGTGCCCGACGAGGGCGGCGGCACGGCCCATGGCTTTCGCGACGCCCGGCCGTTCAGGCCCGTCTTCGACTATGGCTATGACGGGGTGATGCGGTCGTTCGAGGCGAGCCTGGAGCGGCTCGGCGTCGACCGGATCGACTTCCTTCTAATGCACGACATTGGTCGGGCGACGCACCGGAGCGAGCATGAGCGGCACTGGCGCGATGCGGTCGATGGCGGCTTTCGCGCGCTTGCGGCGCTCCGCGATCAGGGCGTGGTCGGGGGCGTCGGCCTGGGCGTCAACGAACTGGCGGTCTGTGAGGCGGCGATCGAACGGTTCGACCCGAATCTGTTCCTGATCGCCGGGCGCTATACGCTGCTCGAACGCGAGGGTGCGGCATTCTTCGAGCGATGCTCCGCGGCGGGCATCGGCATCCTGGCGGCAGGCGTGTTCAACTCGGGCATCCTGGCGACGGGCACGAGCGGCGCCGGCCCGGCGCGCTTCGACTACGACGAGGCCGCGCCAGAGATCAGGGGCCGGGTCGCCGCGATCGAGGCGATCTGCGCGGCGCATGGCGTTCCGCTGGCGGTCGCTGCCCACCGCTTCGTCCGAACCTCGCCTGCTGTCACGCAGACGCTGCTGGGCCTGCGCGATCCACGACAGGTGGAGGCCGCGATCGAGGGCTGCCGGCTGCCGATTCCGCCCGGCTTCTGGGCGGCGATCGACGCGCTCGATTAACGTCGTGCCACCCGCCAGGCGAAGGCGAGCACCACGACGAAGCAGGCCGCCGGGATCAGCATCGCGGCGGCGATTCCGACGCGATCGGATGCCCAGCCGATCAGACCGGTGAACACCGCACCGCCGATGATCGCCATGATGATGAGCGACGAGCCGGTGCCCCGCCCCTGCTCCAGCCGCTCGACGCCGAGCGCAAAGATCGTTGGGAACTGGATCGACATGAAGAAGCTCGTCGCGACCAGCGCGTAGAGGCCGATCGACCCGCCCACCGTCGCCGCCACCGCGGTCAGCAGCGCGGCCGCCGCCGCGAACGCACTCAACACGCGTGCCGGCGCCATCCAGCCCATCAGCGTGGATCCGACGAACCGCCCGATCGCGAACAGCACCAGCGAGGTGAACAGCATATCGGCGCCCGCTCGCTCGGACAGGCCCAGCGCCCCGCCAGCGTAGCGGATCGTGTAGCTCCACAGTCCCACCTGTGCGCCGACATAGCAGAACTGCGCGAAGACGGCGCCGAGCAGCCGCTTGTCGCCGAGCACCTCCCCCAGCGGTGCGGATCGCTCGGCTCCCGCGACCTGCCGCGCGCGCGGGAAGCGCGAGAAGGCAGCGGCGAGCGCGAAGGCGAGCACCAGCGCGGCGATCACCAGATAGGGCGCGGCGACCGCCTGCACCTCCGATTGGTAGAAGGCCGCTTTCTGAGCCGCATCCATGGTCTGGAGCGCCTGCTCGTCATGCTCGATGCCGGACAGGATGAAGTTGCGGCCGATCAGGATGCCGGTGATCGCGCCGAACGGATTGGCCGCCTGTGCCCAGTTCAGCCGGCGCGCCGCGGTCGCCGGGTCGCCGAGCTCGGTCATCAGCGGATTGGCGGAGGTCTCCAGAAACGCGAGGCCCGCTGCGATCACGAACAGCGCGAACAGGAACAGCTGATAGGTGCCGATCAGCGCCGCCGGATAGAAAAGGATCGCGCCGATGCCGTACAGGACCAGGCCGAGGACGATCCCCGCCTTGTACCCGAACCGGCCGAGCACCGCCGCGGCGGGCAGTGCGAACACGAAATAGCCGAGATAGAAGACCTGCTGGACGAAGCTGGTGCCGAAGTCCGAAAGCGCGAACGCCTTCTTGAACTGCGCGATCAGGATGTCGTTGAGGTTGTTCGCCATGCCCCAGAGGAAGAACAGCGAGACGGTGATGACGAGCGCCGGCAGGAGCCGCCGATCGAACGGCGCGCGGTGGCGATCCGCTTCGACCGGATCGTCGTTGAGCATGCCGTGGGTCGCCATCCGCTCTATCCTCTCTCGTCGGAACCTCGCGCCTGTTGGCGTCTAGAAGGTGATGATCGCTTTCAGCACGTGATCCGCCTGTGCGATCAATTCCGGCACCCGCGCGGGGACGTCGACCGCTGACAGCGCCTGGGTGCGGATTGCGTCGCTGGGGATCGTGCCGTCCTTGAGCGCGGCGATCACCCGGTCAAAATCGGTCGACAGCGCGTTGCGGCTGGCGAGCAACGTCGTCTCGCGCTTGTGAAACTCGGGATCGGCGAAGACGAGATCGCCCGGCACCACGCTGACCAGCACATAGGTGCCGCCATGCGCGACATAGGCAAGGCCGCCGCGCATCGCGTGGATGTTGCCGGTCGCATCGAACACGGCGTCGAACATCTCGCCATCGGTGCGCGCAGCGAGTGCCGCCGCGAGGTCGTCGTCGACGGCGACGGTGCCGGCGATGCCGAGGCGGTCGCGCGCGTAGGCCAGGCGCGCCGCGCGGGTGTCGATCAGCGTGACCGCGGCGCCGTCCTGGCGCGCGAACATCGCGGTCGCGACGCCGATCGGCCCGGCGCCGACGACGAGCACCCGGTCGCCGGGGCTGAGCCGCGCGCGCGCGACGGCATGAGCGCCGATCGCCAGGAACTCGACCATCGCCGCCTGGTCCAGCGTCAGCCCGTCGACGGGTACGATCGCGCGCTCGGGCACGGCGATCAGCTCCTGCATGCCGCCATCGACATGGACGCCCAGCACGGTGATCCGCGTGCAGCAGTTCGGCTTGCCCCGCCGACAGGCGATGCACGTTCCGCAGGCAAGATAGGGATTGATGGTGACGACCTGGCCGGGGCGAAGGCTCGACCCATCGGGCGCGTCGACGACTTCCGCGGCGAGTTCGTGGCCCATGATCCGGGGATAGCTCAGGAACGGCTGGTTGCCGGCGTAGATGTGATAGTCGGTGCCGCAAAGACCGACGCGGCGGATGCGGACGAGCACCTCGTCAGCGGCGCGGACCGGCGCCGGACGTTCGATCAACGTCAACGACAAGGGCCGGGTGCATTCGACTGCTAACATGAAAGACGCCTTGGGCATGGATCACCCGGACAGGCGATCTTGGAACGGCGGCAAACCTAAAACCCGGCTCTCATCCGTGCAAGTGATCGTTGAGGTCGCCCAGCGTGGCGGAGATGCGTCGAGCAGCGGCGATGAGCAACACGCGCGCCTCGTCGATGGAGACGAGCTGCGAGCCGTCGATCAGTTCGAGATAAGGGATCGTCAGCGCCGCGAGGAACGTGTCGCCGAAGCCGATGATCGGCGCGCTGATGTCGGTAACGCCGCGGGTGATCGGGCTCTGGCGGACATGAAAGCCGTCGCGGCGGATCGTCTCCATGCGCTCGACCAGCGCCTGGCGGCCGATCGGTGACGCGGCGAGCGCCTCTGCGCGGTCGAGCATGCGGTCGGCCGCCTGTGGGGCCGAAAAGGCGAGGATCACGCCGCCCGAGCAGCTTCGAGTGAGGTCGATCGACGAACCGACGCGCACCGCGAAACCGCGCACGCCGGGATTCTCCTCGCGCGCGATCACCAGTCCCTCGCCCCCGCTCGGCACGACCAGGTGACAGGATTGGCCGGTGGCGAGCGCCAGCCGCTGCATCTCCGGCTGCGTGGCCAGCACCAGCTCGCGCGCCGGCGTGGCGCGATAGGCGATGTCGAGGAACTTGTAGGTGACGGTATAGCGATCGGTGATCGGCGACTTCTGAAGATAGCCCGCCGCCTCCATCACCACGATGATCCGGAACAGCCCGCCGAGGGACTGGCCGAGCGCCGCCGCCATCTCGCTGGCGAGCAGGCCGCCGGGCGCGGTCGCCAGCAGCTCGATAATCATGAACGCCTTATCGAGCGCGGGCGCCGCGTACCGCCGCTTGCGTTCGGATGTCATGCCCGCCCCCTTCTTGTGCCCGGCAATCGGTTACGCTGATTCGCGCGAACCTCAACCTCGCGCCAGAGGAAAGCGATGCTCAGGTCGCGCCGTCAGTTTTCCGGGAATAGGCATGGGCCAGATGCCCACCGCGCCGTACGCAACACGGATGGCTGAACTCGAACCGCAGGAAAATCAGCGATGCACTTCTACCAGAGTGGGTTAGCGCGTCGACGGTTCATGGGGATCACGCTCGCGGGTGGAGCCTTTGCGATCGCACCGACAGGCGCCCGCGCCGGAACGCTGATCGGTTCTGTGCGCAACGTCGTTCTGGTGCACGGCCTCTACGCCGATGGGTCATGTTGGTCGGGGGTGATCCCGCTGCTGCAAAAGGCCGGGCTCAACGTCGTCTCCGTCCAGAACCCGCTGACGACCCTGCCGGAGTCGATCGAGGCAACTCGCCGGGTTCTGATCCGGCAAGCAGGGCCCACGGTGCTCGTCGGCCACTCCTTCGCCGGGACGATCGTGTCGGAGGTCGGCGTTGATCCGAAAGTCGCTGCGCTCGTCTACGTGGCCGCTCGCGCGCCGGACGCAGGCGAGGACTATCCGGCGCTCGCCGCTCGATTTCCGAAATCGCCTGCCGCGTCGGGCATCATCTTCGACGGCGATCAAGGCCAGCTGTCCGAGGAGGCCTTCCTGCGCGATTTCGCCGGCGACCTGCCTCGTGACGAGGCGCGGGCGCTGTTCGCCGTGCAGCAGCCGTTTCACCGGTCGCTCTTGACGGGCCGAACCACGCAAGCCGCCTGGCGCACGAAGCCGAGCTTCTACGCGATTCCGGCGAACGATCGCACGATCGATCCGGATCTCCAGCGCTTCATGGCCAAGCGGATGAAGGCCACAACGATTGAGCTGGCGGCCAGCCATGTGTCGATGATCTCTCAGCCGGCCGCGATCAGCCGGCTGATCCTGGAAGCGTGTAATCGCGCCGACGCCCGGACGTAGTCGCCGGTAGCGGCGATCGCCGGACGCCCAGCTCCACGGACGCACACTCGACGGGTTGCGCTCGCCAGTGGGGCAATTACGTGGGTGCGGCAGACTGGAGGATCGATGAAAATTGTGTTTTTTGCGTACACCTCGGCAATCGCTCTTGCGGGTACCGCCGTTGCGCAGCAGCCGCCGGCGGCGGCAACGAACGGCAACTCGGGCGTGAATTCGGTGACCCCCGACAACGTCCTGCTGGCCGACTGGCAAGGCGCCTATGACGGCCTGCCGCCGTTCGATCAGGTGAAGCCCGAGCTGTTCCCGGCGGCGATCCAGTTCGGCATCGACGAGCAGCGCCGGGAGATCGCGGCGATCCGTGACAACCCCGCCCAGCCAACCTTCGCCAACACCGTCGAGCCGCTGGAGCGCTCCGGTCGCCGGCTGGGCCGCGTGCTGAGCGTCTTCAGCGTCATGACCAGCAACATGGCGACGCCGACCTATCAGGCGCTGTCGCGCGAATGGTCGCCGAAGCTGTCGGCTGCGTCCGACGCGATCACGCTGGACCCGCGCCTGTTCGCCCGCATCAAGGCCGTTTACGACAAGCGGACCAGCAGCGGGCTGGACGCCAAGCAGCAGCGCGTCGTGACGCGGCTGTACGAGGGTTATGTGCGTCGCGGCGCCAATCTGACGCCCGAGCAGAAGCAGCAGCTCGCCACCTATAATTCCCAGCTTGCCGGCAAGTTCGCGGTGTTCAGCGAAAAGGTGCTGGCCGACGAGAGCACGTTCATCACCGCGACCGAAGCGGAGCTTGCCGGCGTCCCCGCAGACGTCAAGGCAGCGGCCGCCGCCGCGGCCAAGAGCCGGAACCTGCCCGCCGGCAGCTACGCAATCGTCAACACGCGCTCGGCGGTCGACCCGATCCTCACCTATGGCGACAATCGTGCGCTTCGCGAGAAGCTGTGGCGGGCATTCGTCAATCGCGGCGACAATGGCGACGCGAACGACACCAACGCGACGATCGCCGAGATCCTGAAGCTGCGGGCGGACCGGGCCAAGCTGCTCGGCTTCGCCAGCCACGCCGAGTGGCGGATGCAGGACACGATGGCCAAAACCCCGGCCAAAGCGCAGGACCTGATGATGCGCGTCTGGCCCGCCGCCGTCGCCCGCGTGAAGGAGGAGGTTCGCGACCAGCAGGCGATTGCCGGATCGTCCCTCACCATCGAGCCCTGGGACTATCGCTACTATCAGGAAAAGGTCCGGCGGCAGCGCTACAATCTGAGCCAGGAAGAGGTGAAGCCTTACTTCGAGCTCGATAATATCATCGCCGCTTCTTACTGGGCCGCGGGCGAGCTCTACGGGCTCGACTTCAAGGAGGTCACGGGGACCGTGCCGACGTGGCACCCGGACATCCGCGTCTATAGCGTCACCGATCGCAAGGACGGGCGCCAGGTCGGCGTCTTCTACCGCGACGATTATGCCCGCACGGGCAAGCGATCGGGTGCCTGGGCGACGACGTATCGCAGCCGCGCCGGGCTGACCAAGGACCGGATCGTGCTCGGCTCGAACAACAACAACTTCGTCAAGCCGGCACCGGGCGAGCCCGTGCTCATCAGCCTGGACGATGCCGAGACGCTGTTCCACGAATTTGGCCACGCCATCCATTACTTCCTGTCGGACGTCTATTATCCGAGCCTGGGCGGAACGCCGCGCGACTTCGTGGAGTATCCGAGCCAGGTCAACGAGAACTGGCTGCTGACGCCGCAGGTGCTTTCGCGTTTCGCCAAGCACTACAAGACCGGCGAACCGATGCCCAAGGCGCTGCTCGACAAGATCGAGGCGTCGTCGAAGTTCAACCAGGGCTTTGCGACGGTCGAATATCTGTCGTCCGCGCTGGTCGACATGGCGCTCCACACCGAGCCGACCGGGGTGATCGATCCCGACAAGTTCGAGCGTGAGACGCTGGCGCGCCTGGGCATGCCGAAGGAGATCGTGATGCGGCACCGCCTGCCGCAGTTCAATCACCTGTTCTCCTCGGACGCGTATTCGGCTGGATACTATTCGTATCTCTGGTCCGAAACGATGGATGCCGACACCTGGGCCGCGTTCGAGCAAACCGGGAACCCGTTCGACAAGGCGACGGCGGATCGCTTCCGCACCACGCTCTTGTCCACCGGGAACGAGACGGATCGGGCGGAGGCGTACCGCGCGTTCCGTGGGCGCGATCCGGACGTGACGGAGCTGCTGCGCAAGCGGGGCTTCCCGGCGAACTGACCAGGACCGGCGGGCGATCGTCGGTCCGCACCCGGGTTGGGATCGCTAAGCAGCGTTCAGCCTGGCCGACGCCGCCTTCAGCCGAGGTGGCGTCGGTAGAAGGCGGCGAGCCGTTCGACCGCCGGGTCGACATATTCGGGCTTGTAGTAGAGGTCGTAATGGCCCGCGCCCTCGACGACGAAGAAGTCCTTCTCGGTGGCGGGCGAGCGCTCGAACAGGCGTTCGCCCGCCTCATATTGCCCGGTGCTGCCGCGCCGGCCGCCGACCACGACCTGTAGCGGCTGGATCAGCAGGTCGGGGACGAGGCCGAAGGCGTCGAAGCTGAGGATGCGTGCCCAGCTCGAGAAGAGCAGCCGGTTGGTCGAGTTGGGGTGGCGATACTCGCTCTCGCGGTAGAACTCGACCGCCTCCAGCACCGCGGGATCGGTGATGCCGGCCGCCTTGGCCTCGCTCATGCCGTCGGGGATCCAGGGGTCGCGCCGATGCGCGGCGCCGCGCGCTTCGGCCGTGCGCTGGCGGCCGATCTCCCTGATCTTGTCGAGGAGCTCCGCATGCGGCTGCGCGCCGCGGAACGCCGCGCCGAGGTCGTTGGCGACAACCGTGCCCACCGCCTTGAAGCGATACTCGGTCAGCGCGGCATGGATCGCATAGCCACCGCCGGCGCACAGGCCGAGCATGCCGAGCCGTTCCTCATCGACGAACGGCTGCGTCATCAGGAAGTCGACGGCGCAGCGGATATCCTCGATCCGGACGGCGGGGTCTTCGAGATCGCGAGGCTCGCCGCCGCTCTCCCCCTGGAACGACGGGTCGAAGGTCAGCGCAACGAAGCCGCGTTCGGCCAGCCTGCTGGCATAGATGCCGCCGATCTGTTCCTTCACGCTGCTTCCCGGCGTCGACAGGAGGAGCGTGGGATAGGGGCGGCCTTCGTCGAAGCCGGCCGGAAGGTGGAGGTTGCCGACGATGTCGACCGAGCGGTTCTTGAAGGTCACTCGCTTCATGGTTCAGCGCCTTTCCAGCGTGTTTTAGGCCGCCCAATGCGCCTCGAGCGCCGCCGCGACCGCGTCGGGACGAAGGACCGGGAACCAGTGCCCGCAGTCGAGGCGGATCAGCTTGCGCGCCCGCGTGTCGGCCTGCAACTGCTCGGCAAAGGCGATCGGGACGGCCTGATCATCGGCGCCGTGGAGGACGAGGCCTGGCGCATTGACCTTGGCAAGATCGGGTTGCCACTCGCGGCCGACCTCGATCGCCGAGCGATAGAGGCGCAGGATGCACTCGCCCATCGTGGCGTCGATCCGCGCCACCATCGCGCCGGCGAGCTCGGCCGACATCCCCTCCGCCTGCCAGCGCGTCAGGATCGCCTCGCGGTCGAGATCCGCGAAGAACGCCTCCCCTGCCCCCGGCGTCTGCCAGACCCTGGCAAGCGCGTGCCACTCGTAGCTGGCGTCGATCGCGCCGCCGCCTGCCGCCCAGGTCCGCACGAGATCGGGTCGTAGCGAGGCGGCACGGAGTGCCAGCGTGCATCCCCAATCGTGTGCGACGAGGTCGACAGGAGTCCCCACCGCCTCGATCCGGTCGATCAGCCACGCGACATAGGCTTCCTTGGTCGCATCGAACCCGGCCGGCACGGGCATGCCAAAGCCGGGCAGGTCGATCGCGATCACGTCCTTGCGCTTCAGCCGATCGATGACCGGCGACCAGAGATGATGCGTCGCGGGCACGCCGTGGACGAAGAATGCTGGCACGTCGGAGTCCCTCCTGGCCTGGGCGATCGCGGGACCGGCGACGGTCGCCGCGATGACCAACGCTTGCACGACCGCACGTCGGCTCATCATCGATCGATCGCTCCTGCCGGCCTGAAGACGCTCCTACGCCATCAATCTTGCGGGTTCAATACGGTTGTATTAAGTGATGACGATGTCCGAAGATCAACGCGAAGCCCTGCTGAATGCGGGCGTCACCATCGTCCACCGCCGCGGGTTTGGCGCCACCGGGGTCCGAGAGATCGCCGCCAGCGCGGGGGTGCCGCAGGGGTCGTTCACCAACCATTTCCGGTCGAAGGACGCGTTCGGCGTGCTGGTGCTCGAGCGTTATGCCGAGGCACTCGACGAGATCATGCACGAAACGCTGGGGAACGAGGCGCTGGCGCCGCGCGACCGCCTGTCCCGCTATTTCGATCGCATCCATGTCCTGGTCGAGGCCGGCCGCTGGGAACAGGGTTGCCTGATCGTCGACCTGACCGCCGAGGCGCCGATGCACAGCGACCTGATCCGCGAGTGCCTGTGCCGGCTACTCGCGGCGCATACCGAACGGTTCGAGGCGGTGTTGCGCCTGATCGCGCCCGACGACGCGACCGCCGCCGACGACGCGGCGTTTATCCTGGCGGCGTGGCACGGTACGCTGTTGCGGATGAAGACCGAGCGATCGGCAGCACAGCTCGATCGCTTCCGGCGCGTGCTGGCGCGGTTGTGGGCCCACCCAGACGGATCGCCGGCGCCGGCCTGACGCGGGCTCGCCACGCCGCTTCGGCCAGGTCGAGCGCGCGCGGATCGTCGACATCGATCCAGTCGAGATCGCTGACGTCGATCACGCCCGCTTCCCCGCGATCGGCGAGTACGCGGACACCCTCGCTCAGGCTGAGCGGGCGGTCCGACCGCAGCGCGGCGACCAGCTTTCCGCCGATCGCGAACACGCCGGTGTCATAGGCGTCGTACGGCACCAGTTCCTTGCCGATCGCGACGATGCGGTCGCCGCACGTCTCGACACGCGTGACGTCGAGCGGATCGATCCACGGATGCCCGATCCTGCGGTCGATCGCGAGCACCAGGCCGCGCCCGGCCCCACAATCCGCGACGCGCCGATAGAGCGCCGGATCGACCAGATGGTCGCACATCGTCAGGACCGCGTCGTCCTCGCCGAGCAGCGGCGCCGCCGCCAGAACCGACGCGCCGTTCGGCAAGCACGAGTCGGACCACGCGATCTCGACCGCCAGCGGCTGTGGCCGTGCGGCGAGATGCTGCGCCACCTCGTCCCCGCGATAGCCGAGCACGACGATCGCACGCTCGAACCCCGCCGTGGCGAGCCCCGCGAGCGCGTGGTCGATCAGCGGACGGCCGGCGACGGGGCAAAGTGGCTTGGAGCGCGCCGCCGGACGAAGGCGGCTCCCCTCCCCTGCGGCCAGGATCACCGCGGTGCGGATCACCTCAGGCTGCCTCGATGAACCGCTCGACCGCGGCCTTGGCCAGATCGTCGGTCATCTGCTCGCGCGGATGCTTGCAGAAATAGGCGCTGGCCGGGTCGATGACGCCGGAAAGGCCGCGGTCGAGCGCGATCTTGGCGCAGCGGATCATGTCGATCGCGACGCCCGCCGAATTAGGCGAATCCTCGACCGAGAGGCGCAGTTCCAGGTTCATCGGCACGCCGCCGAACATCGAGCCTTCCATGCGGAGGAAGCAGACCTTGTTGTCGTTCTGCCACGGCACGTAATCCGACGGGCCGATATGGACGTTCTCGTCCGACAGGCGCTCGGCGGCGACCGACTGGACCGCTTCGGTCTTGCTGATCTTCTTCGACGCCAGTCGGCGGTGGTTCGACATGTTGAGAAAGTCGGTGTTGCCGCCCGTGTTGAGCTGATAGGTTCGCTCGAGCTTGACGCCGCGCTTGGCGAAAAGGTCGGTGAGCACGCGGTGGACGATCGTCGCGCCGAGCTGTGCCTTGATGTCGTCGCCGATGATCGGCACGCCGGCATCCTCGAACCTTTTGGCCCAGACCGGGTCCGACGCGATGAAAACCGGGATGTTGTTGACGAAGGCGACGCCGGCTTCCAGCGCGCATTCGGCATAGAATTCGGTCGCCTTCTGGCTGCCGACGGGCAGGTAGTTGAGCATCACCTCGACCCCCGCCTCGCGAAGGGCCGCGACGACGTCTTCCCGGCTGGGCTCGGGGTCGTTGGCGACGACGAAGGTGCGGTCCTCGCCATGCTCGGCCATATGGTCGGCCACGCCGTCCAGGACGGGGCCCATGCGCACCATCGTCCCCGTCGCGGGCACGTTGGGTGCGAAGGCGAGCGTGCAATTGGGCTTGGCAAAGATCGCCTCGGCCACGTCGCGGCCGACCTTCCGCGCATCGACGTCCCAGGCGGCGACGACTTTGATGTCGAACGGGCGATACCCGCCGACCTCGTGATGCATCAGCCCGACGGCATTGTTGCTGCCGGCGCGGTAATATTCGAGGCCCTGGACAAGCGAGCTTGCACAGTTGCCGACGCCGACGACGGCGATCCTGATGGCGTTCATCGGTATTCTGGTTCCTTGTTGGCCGCCGCCGCGAACGGCGCGGGGGACGGACGGATGGTGGCAAGCGCCGCGAAGCGCCGCTCGACCCGGCGATGGGCGGCGAGCGTGATGACGGCGAGCGGAGAGAGGATGACGATCTCGAACAGCCAGAACAGCGCCGGATCGCCCGCCAGGCAGGCGACGAAGATCGCGGCGACGCGGCAATTGGCGCTGAGCGGCGTCATCCAGCGGAGCACCGGCGCGGCCCGGCGGGCATAGTCGCGGCCGAAGCCGACCGGATCGGCATCGCTCGCCATCCGCCGCTCGAAGGGCAGCGCAAAGCGGTCGACGCCAGTCGCCACGCGATCATAGGCGCGCACCAGTGGATTGCCCGTCAGGACGGGCAGCGCCGGCTGGGCGAGTCCCTTGGCGCGCCGGTGAAAGCGCGCACGCTCCCCTTCATAAAGGCTCGACTGGACCGCGTGGCAGACGCCGGCGACGATTGCGAGCGCCCAGGCCTGAGCGCTGCCGATCGAAGCGGCAAGCGTGACATAGATGAGGATGAAGACGCCGTGGTCGCACAGTCCGTCGAGGAAGCGGCCGGTGGCGCTGGCGGTGCCGGTCGCGCGGGCGACCATGCCGTCCAACCCGTCGGCAACCATCCAGCCGATCGAGAAGACGAGGCCGAGCAGCGCCATCGCACTACTCCCCCACTCGGCATAGCTGGCCGCCGCGACCGCGCCCAGCGCCAGCCCGATCAGCGACACCGCATTGGCCGAGATCCCGAGGCGCAGCGCCGTCGGCAGCAGCGCACGCGCGAGCGGATGGATCAGGTAGAGATTGGAGACATCCTCGATCCGGGGATCGCGCGATCCGTCGCCGCGGACGCCGGAAAGCGTGCCGCCGGCCGCTAGCTGCATTCCGAAATCTCGAGCAGCGGCGGCGCTGATCGGCGTCGGCTGGCCAAGTGGAGCGTGGCCGCGGTCACCGCGAACCAGCCGAGCGCCGCCGCCGCGAACATGATGAGCAGCTGATGCGTCAGACCCGCCACGATCATCATCGCGCTCGCCGCCGCGAAGAAGTCGCGCATGGTCAGGTGGATCAGCCATTCGACCACGATGTGGGAGTCACCGTTCTTACGCAAATGTTTCTTCACGATGTCAAAATTAAGCGGCTCGCCGCTCGCGCTGACGCGCACGCTCATCATCCACAGGCCCGACGCGACCGTCACCAGCGCGATCGCGCCGGCAAGCGCACCCGACAGGTCGCCGGCCAGTCCGACGTTGAAGGTGACGCCCACCAGAAAGCCCAGATTGGTGAAGGCGTCGATCACGCTGTCGAGTGTCGCGCCCTCCTCCGACGTGCGGGCGGTCGCGCGTGCCATCTCGCCATCGACGCCGTCGAAGATCGAGGCCGCCTGGAACAGGATCGCCCCGATGATGAGGCCGGTGCCGTCGCCCAGGACCAGCGCCAACGTCATCGCGATCGCGAGCACGGCGGTGCCGATGCTGGCGTGCGTTGGGGTGAGGCCGGGCACCATGAGCAGCACGCTGCTGATCGCGCGAGAGATCGGGCGATTGAAGTAGCGTGAGACGATCCCGTCGCCGGCCTTCCCTGTCATCGTCAGGATCGTGCGGCCCGCGCGGCGCAGGTCGGCGAGCCCTGCGGCGTCGTCGACCGGAGAGGCGCTCGGGTTCATCATCGCCGACAGGAGCGCGGGCAGGATCGTGTCGCGGCGCGGATCGCCCGCATGGCGCGCGGCGGCGGCGACGAAGCGCTCGCCGCGGATTCGCACCACGTCCTCGCCTCGCGCCGATCCCGTGAAGGTCACCGGCAGTCGCGGCGCGAGCCGCGCGCACTCCGCGACGACTTCGGCACTCGGAGACCAGCCGGATGCGGCGATGATGGCGCATCCGTCGACGTCGCCGCTCGCCCTCAGCGCCTCGATCGCCTGCGCGGCGCGCGCGGCGGCGGGCACGCCCGCGACGCGGGTTTCCGCCGTGGCGGCGCTGGAGAAGATGATGAAGATCTTTGGCACGGCGATCGTCCCGCTGGCTGGGTCAGGACATTGACGGAGCGGCCGGCGCGATCCCTTGACGATGATGTGACGAAAGCACGCGGCGGTAGATCGCGAGGTTTGCGGCGGCGAAGTCGCGCCACCGGAGCGCGCGAGCGCGGACGAGGCCCGCCTCTCGCATCGCCGCCGCCTGGACGGGATCGCGCACCGCCGCGAGCAACTGGCGCGCGATCGCGGCGGGGTCGTGTGGGTCGGCGAGCAGCGCCGCGCCGCCCGCGACTTCGGGCATCGCGGAGGTCGTGCTGGTGACGACGGGGCAACCGCATGCCATCGCCTCCGCCACCGGATTGCCGAAGCCCTCCGCAAAGGAGGGGTGCAGCAGCACCCTGGCCGCGCCGTAGAGCGCGACGAGATCGTCCGCGTCGACGGTCGGCAGGAACCGCACCCGGTCGCGGATGCCGAGCGATCGCGCCAGCCGCTCGAGTGGCCGGGTGCCTGCGCCCTGACGCTGGACGAGGACGAGATCGATCCCCGGATCGTCGGCGAAGGCGAGTGCGAAGGCGCGGAGTGCCGCGCCCTGGTTCTTGTAGGGCGCATGCTGTCCCACGGTCAGGACGAAGGGACGCCAGGGCGACAGGCCTAGCGTCGCGATCCGCTCGGGCTCTGGCGGCTGCGGTCTGAAGCGGTCGGACACGCCCGACAGCGTCACGGCAGTGCGCGCTGCCGCCGGAGAATGGTAGCTCGCGATCGCTGCTGCCGTGGCAGCGCTGACCGCCGCGATCGCGTCGGCCGACCGGATCGCGCGCCTGAGCCCGTGGCCGTAGAAGGCGCGCTCCACTCCGCCGCGAACGCCGGGGCGGCACCAGGCCGGGTGGGTCAGGCGCATGATGTCGTGGACGGTCACAACGCACGGCATCCCCAGTCCGGCCGGCATCGTGTTGAAGGTGGCGTGGAACAGGTCGACGCCGCTCAGGTCGGCGGCGCGCGGCAGCCACCACATCGTCGCCGGCCCATTGGCGGCCGCCGCCACCACCTGTTCGCTGACGTTGGGCGCCCGGCTCAACGCGCCGGGATGCGCGGGATGGCGCAGCAGCCGGAAGTGGAGGTCGGGGGCGAGCGCGGGCAGATGGTCGATCAGTCCGCGCACAACCTCGGCAATGCCGCTCGGCCGCGGACCGATGTAGCGGCAATCGATGCAGACGGTTGGCACGGCGCGCCCGTCAGCGCACCGCGTTGTTGATGCCGGTGACCGAGAAGGCGGCGCTCGAGACGATGTTCAGGAACTTCTGCAGGTCGGCGATCGGCGCGTTCGACACATAGATGACGTCGCGGTCGCGGATGCCGAAATCCTGCGCGGTGAAGAACGCCGCCCCCTGCCCCAGGTCCAGGCGATAGACGACCGGGATCAGCCCCGCCGCCGTTCGCCGCGCGCCCGTTGCGATGGCGGGATCGAGCGCGTCGGGCTGCTCCAGGCGGAAGACGAACACGCCGCGCACATCGGCGCGATCGTCGCGCAGCCCACCGATGCGACCGAGCGCCTGCGCGAGGGTGATGCCGCCGCCCTCGAACGGCACCTCGGCATTCTGACCGACGGCGCCCAGCGCGACGAAGCTGTAGGGCTGGAATACGGCGGTGACGATGTCGCCCGGGCGAAGCACGATGTTCTGCGCCGGATCGCGCATCACGACGTCCAGCGGCATCGCAGCGGTGCGGTCGCCGCGGGTGAGCTGAACCGTCGTCTTGGCGATCGGCTGGCGCGATCCGCCCGCGGCGGCCACGGCGTCGAGCACCCGCTCGCCGCGCGGGGTCAGGGGGACGCGGCGGGTCGCGCCGACTTCGCCCATCACGGTGACGGCGCGACTATCGTTCTGAGCGAGCCGCACGATCGCCTGTGGACTGTGCGCGCGGCCGGTGAGCCGCTGGACGATCATCCGCCCGACCTCCTGCGGCGTGCGGTCGCGTACCGCCAGCGTTCCGACGAACGGAACCGAGACGGTGCCGTCCTCGCCCACCACCTGCTGCGGGATGCCCGCGCTTTGCGCGAGTGCGCCGCCGATCGCCGCGCCCGGCGGGGTCGCGCCGAACAGCACCGCGGGGGGCGCTTCCCAGATCGCGATGTCGAGCACGTCGCCGGTGCCGATCACCGTGCCGCTCGCCGCCGTCGCCCCGAACACGTCGGCGAAAAGCTGCGAACGGGCATAGGAAGCGGATCGCTGCGCAGCGGCTTCGTCGAGCGCGACGATGCTGATGCCCTGCGCGTCGGTGGGCGCGCTCGCGCGGACGATCGCCTTTGACGAGGGGCCTGACGCGCTCATCGTCGTGCATCCGGCGAGCAGGCAGGCCAGGAGCGCGGCGCCCCGGCGCGGCGAAGTCGGCGACATCACAGGAACCTCCGGTAGAGCGCGTCCAGGCGCGCGCGATAGCGTTCGGGGGAGAAGGTCGCGGCCTGGGCAAGGCCGCGGGTCGATAGGTCGGCGCGAAGACCGGCGTCGGCGTCGAGCGCGCGGAGCCCGGCGGCGATCGCGGCGGTGTCGTAGGGATCGACCGACAGCGCCGCCTCGCCTGCCACCTCCGGCAGGGACGAGGTGTTCGAGCACAGCACCGGCGTGCCGAGCAGCATCGCCTCCAGCACCGGCAGGCCGAACCCTTCGTAGAGCGAGGGGAACAAAGCCGCCTTGGCACCGCGGATCAGGCTGACGAGCAGGCCGAAGGGCGCATAGGGCAGCTGGATGATCCGGCCGCGGCGGACGTCGCCGCGGATCGGCTTGCCCGCGCCGAACGCGTCGAGCAGCCGAAGCTCCGCCTCGGCCCGCCAGGCACGCGCGCCGACGACGACCAGCGGCGTGGTGACGCCGCTCGCGAGGTACGCCTCGACGATGCGGCCAACATTCTTCTTGGGTTCGATTGATCCCCAGAACAGGAAATAGTCCTTGTACGGCGCGCCCAGCGCCCCCTCGACCTCGCGCGCGACCTGATCCTCGGAAAGGTCGAGCAGTCGCTGGGGAATGTCGACCGACTGATAGGTGTTGGTGACGCGATCCGGTGCGACGCCGGCCAGTTCGATGATGTCGCGTCGCGAGCATTCGGACACGGTGACGAGATGGTCGGCGGTCCGCGCCAGCATTCGGATCAGCGCCAGATACCGCCGCTTGTTGTCCAGCGTGGTGTAGGGGAGCCGGAGCGGCACCAGGTCGTGCAGCGTGTAGAGGTTCGCCGCACCCGGCACCCGGACCGGCAGTGGATAGGTCCAGTGCGCGAGATCGGGTCGGCTCGGGACCTGCACGGCGGTGCTCTTTTCCCATGCCTGAAAGCGCCCGTGCGCGCGGCGGTAGAAGTCGGGCGCGCTGTAGAGCGTGTCGTGATGCGGCAGGCGCGCGGCGAACTGCCGCGTGACGACCTGACCGCTGAGCGGGATCGCCTCGGCGCGCGAGGCTGCGGGCGAGAGGATGCCGACCGCGTCGCGAAGACGGTTGCGGCGCGGCTGCGCCTCGGCATCGAAGAAGGCGATCTCGCGCAGCAGCGGCTGGCGGGGCGATGGCAGGCGGTCGCCATAGAGTACCGACGTGCGATGGCCGAGTGCACCCACCTCGCGGCTGAGGTTGCGGGCATAGGTGGCGACCCCGGTGCCCTTCTCCAGCCCGAGATTGTAGCCGTCGATCAGGACGTGCTTCATCCGAATAGCGCCCTTTGCGTCAGCGGCCAGTCGCGGAAGGCGCCCGTATCCGCGGCGATCGGCCAGGCGGACCCGCTGTTCGCCATCTCTGCCAGCACAACCTCGGCATCGTTCGGGGCTAGGTGGCCCAGCGCGAGGACACGGATCACCTCGCCATGCGCGTCCCGATCGATTGCGCCGCTGGCGAAGCGGCGATCCTCGACCAGCGCGGCGACCAGGGCGTCGCAGGTGGCGTGGCGGCGGAGCAGCGA
The DNA here is from genome assembly GCF_032391395.1 of Sphingomonas sp. Y38-1Y. NCBI lineage: Bacteria > Pseudomonadati > Pseudomonadota > Alphaproteobacteria > Sphingomonadales > Sphingomonadaceae > Sphingomonas > Sphingomonas sp. Y38-1Y. The sequence continues at coordinate 1,797,911 of NZ_CP135916.1, read as the reverse complement.
CAGCATCTCGGCTTCGGTCGGCGCGGTGCCGGCCCAGAGCAGCCGCGCCATCGCCTCCACGTCCGGGCGGCCCGGTACCTGAAGGTGCGTGGCGTCCTTTTCGAACGGGTGGATCGGCCAGTTCGCCGGATCCCCGCCGCCCTGCGCCACGACGAAGGCGAGATGCTCGGCGACGTCGGCGGCGGGCTCGCCCATCGCGCAGGCGGTGCGATAAGCGATTTCCGCGCGGGCGAAGTGGCCACCTTCCTTGGCGACATGGCCGAGCTGGACCCAATAGGATCGCTGATAGGGGTGGAGCGCCAGCGCTGCGCTGTAGCGCTCTTCCGCCGCGCCCCAGTCGCCCGCGTCGCGTCGCCAGTCGCCTTCGCGTACCAGCATCCGGAACCGCTCGTCGCCGAGCGCGCGGTGCTGCGCCACCTCGATCAGCGCGGCACGGTCAGGGGCGGCGGCGCGGTCGATCACCGGCGCGCCGGCGAGGCCGATCGCCTCTCGGAACCGATCATACGCCTCGTCGAAGTCGTCGAACAGCGCGAGGCGCCCGCCATGGAGCAGCGCGAACCGGTTGCAATGGTCGCGCAGATAGCCCGGATCGTGCGAGATCAGCACCATCGCCCGGTCGCCGCGCTTGCCGAACAGCTCGTGGTTGCAGCGGTCGTGGAAGCGCGCGTCGCCCACTGCGCCGATCTCGTCGATCAGGAAGCAGTCGAATTCGATGATCATCGAGATGGCGAAGGCGAGCCGCGCCCGCATGCCCGAGGAGTAGCTGCGCACCGGTTCGCGCAGGTAGGTACCCAGCTCCGAGAAGTCGGCGACGAAGGCGAGGTTGCGCTCGAAATCCTGGGCATAGATGCGGCTGATGAAGCGGATATTGTCGATGCCGGACAGCGTCGGCTGGAACGCGCCGCCAAAGGCGAGCGGCCAGGAAACCGACATGTGCCGCTCGACCCGGCCCGCGCTCGGCCGCTCGGCGCCGCTGATGAGACGGACCATCGTGGACTTGCCCGCGCCGTTGCGGCCGAGCACGCCCAGCCGCTCACCCATCGCCAGCTCGAACCCCACGCCGTCGAGCACGACATTGTCGCCCGACCGCGTGCGATAGACTTTCCGAACGTCGCTCAGCCGGATCATTCGGGCACCACCCGCCGCGCGGTATGCTGCACGGTGAACAGCGCGACGAACGTCAGCGCCAGGCAGAACGGGATGACGTAGGCCAGGTCGTAATGGGCGTGGACGCGGGTGCCGAAAAAGCCCTCGCGAACGATCTCCGTCCCGTGAACCATCGGGATGTAGAGGACATATTCCTGCGCAGCGGTCGGCAGCGCATCGACCAGGAACGCCGCCCCCGACAGCGGGAAGATCAGATACGATGCCGGGTGCCACAGCTTGTCGACCAGCTCGCTCTGGTGACTGAGCGCGCCCAGGGTGATGGCGAGCGCGGCGCCGAACCAGGCGATCAGCAGCCAGCCGCCGACGACCTCCAGAATGTTGCGCGGCGGATCGATCCAGCCGAGCGTGATGAACAGGATGCTGAGCCCCGCGAACGACATGGTCGCGCCGCCGAATTCAAGCAGGACGCGTGCGACATAGATGTCGAGGACGCGGATGTTGCGGTGGTAGAGTAGCGACAGGTTGCTCCACAGCGCACCGATGCAGCGCCCCGGCATGTTGCGCCACAGGAGCACGCTCGAATAGCCGGTCAGCGCGAACGCCACGATCGGCAGGTCGCTGCCATGATAGGCCTTCGCCGCGGTCCACAGCGCCGCGACGCCGAGCGTGAACAGCATCGGTTCGACGAACAGCCAGAGGAAGCCGATATTGTGCCGGCCATAGCGCGTCAGCATCTCACGCAGCAGCAATGCGTGGAGGACGCGCCCCTGAACGCCCAGGCTGGCGCGAAAGCCATGTGCGGCGGTGCTCATCCCTCGCGATGCTCGCGAACGCCGGCGAGCAGCACGGTGAGGATGCCCCAGGCGAGCAGGCCGAGCACGAACACCGCGACGATGCCGCCAAGCCGCCGCGGACGGATCGGATAGTCGGGCAGGCTGGGCGGCGCGATCCGCTCCACATACGCCCGCTTGCGCCGCGCCTCGGCATGCGCGTCCTGGAGCGACACGAGCGTCGCGGCGAGGTTCTTGGCGGCGAGTTCGCTGTCGAGCAGCAGCACCTGATAGCGCGCCGCCGCCGCCGACAGCGAGTTGCGCCCGCCCGCCACGCCCAACCGCCGCCGCGCGATCTCTCGCTGAAGGCTTGCGACCTGCGTGCGGAGATAGGGGATCTGGCTCGCCTCCGGCGTGAAGGATTCCATCTGCTGGAGCTGCGTGCGGGCGCTGGCGAGTTCGTCCTCCAGCTTCGAGATGCCCTGCAGGCGCGCCTCGGCTTCCTTCTCCGGATCGATGATCCCGGCGCGGTTGCGATAGGCCGCAAGGCGGACGGCCGCGTCCCGTGCCCGGGTCTGCGCCGCCCGCGCATCGTCCTGCGCCGCGTCGACCGCGTCGCTTCGCGCGCGCGTCGACAGGCGGTTGACCAGCGCCTCCGACTGTTCGAGCAGCCGCTCGTTGATCGCGCGGGCATCGTTCGGCGCAAAGGCGCTCACCGACAGGTGCAGCACCTGTGTCGTCGTGTCGGGCTCGACCTCTACCTTGCCGAGATAATAGTCGAAGAACCGCTCGAGATTGGCCGGCAGCAGCCCGCCGAACCGATCGAAGCGCGACACGGTGCCCGCGCTATAGGCGCGGGTCAGCAGCTTGTCCTTGTCGGCATCGGTCAGCGCCGCGCGCGATTCGAGATACTCGACGACGGCATTGCTCTCTTCGGTCGCGCCCCCGCCCAGCCCCGCGCCGCCCAGCACCTGGCCCAGAGAGGTGACCGCCGCCTTGCTGGGGCTGCGCACGACGAACCGCGCCTCGGACACGTAGATGTCGCTGGCGAACAACCCGAAATACAGCATCGCCGCGATCGTCGGGACGATCACGCAGGTGATGAACAGCGGCGACGGCCGGTTGGCAAGCAATCGCACTAGGGCTGCATCCCCAGGCGAAGCGCGCGTCCGGTGGCCGGGCCGCGCGGCGCGGCGACGGGAACGCGGGCGTCGCCCAGCGTCGCCAACCACGGATCGATCCGCTCGAAATGCTCGTCCCAGCTCGGCGGGCAATAGCCGCGCAGGGCATCGATCCGGCGCTGGCGCAGCGCCGTCGCGTCGTCGAACGCCGCGATCCGGTCGGTCCAGGCATCGATGTCGTGCGGGTCGAGCAGTGCGGGGATCCCCTGCCCCACTTCGCGAAAGCATGGCAGGTCACTGGCGATCACCGGGACGCGCAGCGTCAGCGCCTCTGCCATCGGCAGGCCGAACCCCTCCGCCATCGACGGCATCAGCACCGCCCGCGCACCCTGCATCAGCGCGGCGAGCGCGGCGTCGTCACAATCCTCGATGATCTCGATGCGCCCGCCGGCCATGCGCGAGGCCTCCAGCGCCGAGCGCACCTCTGCGCTCCCGCTGCCCCAGCGACCGACGATGATTAGGCGGGGCGGCTGCGGCATGCCGCTCGCGATCAGCCGGTCCCAGACGTCGAGCAGCAGCGCGTGATTCTTGCGGCGCTCGATCGTGCCCACACACAGGAAATAGGGAGCGGGCACCGACGGGAAGCGCGCGGCGACCGGCAGCCGAGCGCCGGCCAGCGGCGCCACGGCGACCGGCGGACAGTCGAGCGAAGATTTGGCGGCATGCGCTCGCAGGTCAGCGGCGACCGCGGCGCTGCCGACGATGATGCCTGCACCCCGGCCAAGCGCGCCCTCCACGCGGCCGGCATGACGCGCGACCGCGTGCGGGCGGCAATATTCAGGATGGAGGATCGGGATGAGGTCGTGGATCAGATAGACGGGGCGAAGGCCATGCCGCTTGGTCCAGTCGTGGTGGACGGCGAGGTCGAAGTCGGTGTGGCTGACGTTGAGGTAGAGGCTGCCCGGCTCCGGCTGATGCGCGCTGGCGAGCGCGCCGGCCAGACGCATCGCCAGCCGCGCCCGAGCCCCAATGGCCTGCTCGCAATCGAGTTCGGCGAACAGCCGGCGAGAGGCGGCGCGGTCGAGCACGCGGATCAGCCCGCGATGCTGGACGACCGCCAATGCGCGACCCTCGAAATAGCGGAGATATTCTAGGCACACGCGGTCGATCCCGTTCGCGGGCCTTGCGGTCCAGCGAAGCGAGATCAGGCGGGTGACGTCGAGGAGGACGGGGCTCGCCCCGCGCCCCGCGCCCAGAGTTCGGCGGGATTGCTGATCCATCCTCGGGCAGACGGAGCCGCGCCCGCAAACCCTTGGTCGCTAGAACGCGGCGTCGATGCCGATGCGGAACGTGCGCGGGCGCAGCGGCGTCACCTGGTCGCGGCCGGTGGTGAACGGCGTGCCGAGCGCGAAGCGGTTGCCGCGCGTGTCGAGGATGTTGCTGACCGTGGCGGAGATGCCGACCCCGCCGATCGCGAAACGCGCCGTCGCTTCCGTATCCATGTAGCTGCCCTGGCGCTGGCCGAGCACCGGCCCCACCCCCAGCCGCGACGAGCCGATATAGCGTGCCCATCCGTCGATGGTCAGGTCGCCGCGCCCGACCGGCGCCTGATAGATGGCGCCGAGGCGCGTGGTGATGCCGGCGATGTTGGGGATCTGCGCCAGCCGGGCGAGCGCGACGGCCCGCGCGGATTGCGCGCCGGGCTCGCTGCTGGTCCGATCGGCCAGCGCGATCAGCGACGTCGACGGCTCGTCGATCCGGCCGTCGTTGAGCGACAGCGCGCCTTCGACCCGCAGACCCTCGATTGGCCGGACGCCAGCCGCCGCTTCGACCGTCCAGAGGTCGCCATTGCCGATATTGGCGGTGCTCGGCAGCCCCGATCCGTCGATGAAGTCGGCCTGGATGTTGCGCCATGCCGCCCGCGCGCCGGTCAGGCGCAGGTCGAACAGCGGCGCGGTGTAGCGCGCCCCCGCTTCGATCGTCCTAACGCGGTCGTTGCGAAACTGGCGGACGCTCTCGCCCTCGATCGCGAGGCCACCAGGGCGAAAGCCCTCCTGGTACCGCGCGAACAGCTTGAGGCGGGGCGAGGCATCGAACAGCAGCGATGCCGCCGGCAGGACGATGGTCTGCGCCCGCTCGGCCTCCGCCTCGGCAAGCGCGGCGGTGCGGTTGATCGCGAGCACGTCGACCGCCCGCCCGCTCAGCATGGAACGCGTGGCGCGCAGGCCGACGGTCGCCAGCAGCGGCCGGACCGGGCGCAGGCTGCCCTCGCCATAAACGGTCCACTCGGTCACGCCATTGTCGACGCCCGTCGTGGGCGTGCGCTGGTCCGGCGTGCCAATCAGCCGCAACAACCGCGAGCGATTGTGGATGTAGCTGATCCCGGCGAGCCAGCCCGATCCGTCGCGGGCGGTCTGCCAGGCGCGCGTCTCGTTGGCCTGCATCCGCGTACGGTTCGACTGCTCGAACAGGCGATCGGGGCCGCCGGGGGGCGTCGCGTCATAGCGCTCGACCAGATCGTGGGCGGTGATGCCGGTGGTCGAGCGGATCTTGATGCCGGCGACCTCGCCCGACACCACCACTTGGCCTTGCGCGTAATCGGCGCTGAACCCCTCGACGACCGGAGCGGAGCGGGTCAGCGGTTCGCCGAAGCGGTCGGCATATTGGCTGTCGGCGCCGCGGATGCGCTGGCCGATGCCGATCAGCTCGGCACTCCACGCCCCGCCCAGCTCGACGTGCAGGGTCGCCCGGCCGCTGTCGATCTCGGTTCGGTTGACGTCCCTTCGTCCGAGCAGCGGCTTGTCGATATAGCCACCCTCGACACTGTGACCGCCGACCACGCGAAGCGCGACGCGATCGCCGAGGATCGGCAGGTTGACGACGCCCTGCAAGTCATAGCTCGGCCGGCCGTGCGTGGTGGCGGACGTGCCCAGCGTCGCGGTACCCGTCAGCGCGTTCAGATCGACCGCGTTCGGGACGAGCCGGATGAGGCCGCCCAGCGACCCGGCGCCGTACAGCGTGCCCTGCGGCCCCTCCAGCACCTCGACCGCGGCGAGGTCGGTCAGGCGGAGGTCGGGATCGGGCGCGTTGTAGCTGAGGCGCAGGTCGCCATAATATTGGCCAACCGTCGCCTGGGTCGGGCCAGTGAAGCTCGAATCCGCGATACCACGGATGAACAGCTTGTTGCGGCCCGCGCCGAGATAGGTCGAGGTGACGCTGGTCAGTCGCTGGACCAGGCGGTCGGTCCCGCCCGCCCCGCCGCGCTCAAGCTCCTCGCCCGAGACGCTGGCGAACTGGCCGGCGAAATGGTCGCGGGTCGTGTCGCGCTTGCTGGCGGTGACGACGATGTCGGTGGGTGTCGTCGGGGTCGGCACCGGCGGCGTGGGCCTCGCGACCGGCCGGACGCGTGGCCGCGGCTCGGGCTTGGGTGCGGGCGTCAGCCGCCAGCCGACGGCGCCGATCCGCTCGACGCGCGCGCCCGCGCGCCGCGCGATCTCCGCGAGCGCCGCCTCGGGGGTCATGCTTCCTCGAAGTGCCGGTACCCGGCGCTTCCACAAGGTCGCGTCCGGCACGACGATGCTGATGCGCGCCTGCCGCCCCAGCGTCGTCACCTGCTGACCCAGCGTGCCCGCAGGCAGGTCGAGCGCCTGCGCATCGGCGCGCGCCGCCGGCATCATCGCCAGCACCGCGACCGCGACCATGCCGCCGGCGATCCGCTTCACCGCCGCCGATCCAGCGTCCAGCCGTTCGCGTCCCGCCGTGCCTCGACGCCGAGCAATTCGCCGATCAGCGCCGGGTCGGCGCGCAGCGCCTTCAGCTCGACCGTGCCGTTGAACACCTGTCCCTCGATCGCGGGCGCGGCGGTGATCCGGAGGCCGAGGTTGCGGGACAAGGCTTCCGCGACGTCACGCATGGTGGCGTCATTAAAGCTGAGCAGGCCCTCGCGCCAGCTTCCGACCAGCGCCGCGTCCTGACGCTGGCGCTGGAGGCTGCGGCCATCGGCGACGACCGCCTGGCCGGGGTCGAGCCGAACCTCCGCCCCGCCGCCGCGGACCATCACCGCCCCCTCGGCAACGGCGACGCGCGTCCGCGATCCGGCAAGGCGTACGTCGAACACGGTACCCAGGTCGACGAGCGACAGCTCGCCCGCGCGCACTCGGAACGGCGCGGCATCGTCGTGGCGCACGTTGAACAGCACCTCGCCCGCCTCGACCGCGGCGGTGCGCGGATCGGCGGCGTCCAGGCGCACGCGCGATCCACCCGCCAGCACGATGCTGCTGCCATCCGCCAGCGCCACCGTCCGTTGCTCGCCGGGAGCCGTCAGGACGGTATAGCTTTGGTCCCGCTGGCTCCAGGCGCCCAAGCCGACGCCGCCGACGAGCACCGCGGCGATCGCGCCGCCCAGCCAGCGCCGCCGCGCCGGTGCCACCGGCCGGCTGAACGCAAGGCGATCCTCGACGACCGGCGGCGGCGTCGGCGCGGGTCGCGGCATCGCAGCTGCAGCCTGGTCGAGCGCGAGCGCGGCGCGATCGTAGCGCGCCGACCGGTCGGGATCCGCCTCCAGCCAGTCGGTGAAGGCGTCCCAGTCGGCATCGGGCTCGGCCATGCGCAGGACCCAATCGAGCGCCTCCTCGTCGATCGGCTCATGCGCCTTGCCGTTGCCCCCGGACGCGCTCATCGGATCTCATCCTTCAGCTTCAACAGGGCGCGCGCCACTTCGCGCAGGTCGCTTTCGACGGTGCTGAGACTGACGCCGAACGCCTCGGCCACCTTGCGCTGCGGCTCGCCATCGACACGGACGCGGCGAAAGATCGACGCCTTTCGCTCGCCCATCGCAGCCAGCACCGCAGCGACGCGCAGCGTCTCCTGCCGGGCGCTGACTTCGCGTTCCGGGCTGGGCACCGAGCTGCCGGGCTGGTGGCGATCGTCCTCCCAGGCCTGGTCGCGGCGCTCGGCCTGACGGCGCGAGCGATAGCGGTCGATCATCAGGAGGTCGGCGGCGCGATAGAGATAGGCGGCGGGATTGGCGATCGGCCCGCCGGGTTGCGAGCGGACCTTGATCCACAGATCCTGCACCAGATCCTCGGCAGCGTCCCCGGCGCCGCGTGCCCGAAGGAAGCGGATGAGCTTGTCGCGATTAGCCAGAAAGACGACTTCGAGGCCGGTGGGTGGCATGGCGTGGCGGACGATCCGTGGCGGGAAGCCCGGCCTTCTAGCGACCGCGTCGCGCGGGGGAAAGTCGAGCGACTCCTCCCCCGCGCGACCGCGGTCGATGATCCCTGCCTCGCTGCCGTCGCGGCGCATTGCCGAAGTCCCCATGGTTCGACCATGAAGACGGAGCCATGCGCGATTTGCCTTGGCTCAGCGATCGACCATCGACAGCGCCTTCTCGCCATAACGCTCTCCGGACACCGCAAAGGTCGAGAGCGCACCGTCGAGCCGCGCCACCTCCTCGACCGAGAGGGTGATGTCGTCGGCGGCAAGATTCTCTTCGAGATAGGTCCGCCGCTTGGTGCCGGGGATCGGCACGATGTCTGCACGCTTCTGGAGCAGCCAGGCGAGCGCCACCTGACCCGGCGTCGCGCCATGCGGCGCGGCGATCGCCCGCACCAGGTCGGCGATGCGCATGTTGGCGTCGAAGTTCGCCCCCTGGAGCCGCGGGTCGCCCTTGGCCCGGAAGTCGCCCTCGGGATAATCCTCGGCGCGCTTGGCCGTGCCCGTCAGGAAGCCACGGCCGAGCGGGCTGAAAGGGACGAGCCCGATGCCGAGTTCGTCCAGCAGCGGCAGGATCCGGTCGTCCAGATTGCGCTCCCAGATCGAATATTCGCTCTGCAGCGCGGCGACCGGCTGGACCGCGTGGGCGCGCCCGATCGTGTCGACGCCGGCTTCGGACAGGCCGAAATGCAGCACCTTGCCCTCTGCGATCAGGTCGCGGACGGTACCCGCGACGTCCTCGATCGGGACCTTGGGATCGACGCGGTGCTGGTAGAGCAGGTCGATGCGGTCGGTCTGGAGCCGCCTGAGCGACGCCTCCACCACCTCGCGGATATGCTCGGGCCGGCTGTCGGCGCCCGCGAACGATCCCTGGCCGATGACGAAGCCGAACTTGGTCGCGATCTGGACGCCCTCGCGGCGGTCCTTCAGCGCGCGGCCGAGCAGTTCCTCGTTGGTGAACGGGCCATAGACTTCGGCCGTGTCGAAGAAGGTGCAGCCGAGCTCGATCGCGCGGTGGATCGTCGCGATCGATTCGGCATCGTCGGGCTCGCCATAAGCATGGCTCATTCCCATGCAGCCGAGGCCGAGCGAGGATACCTCCAGGCCCGTCCGCCCGAGTGTGCGCCGTGTCAGCATGTCAGCTCTCCTTATATCGCGTCACGCGGGCCGCAGGATGGAAGCGGCTTCGTGGCCGACCACCGTCGCCCATTCGCGGATGCGCCAGTCGCGGACGAGGCCGTTGTTCACATAAGGATCCTCGCGGACGAAGCGTTCCACCACCTCGGCACTCTCGCCCTTGAAGAGGATCAGCCCGGTGTCGAGCGGATCGGTCAGCGCGCCCGCCAGGATCAACTCGCCCCGATCCGCCGCGGCCCAGGCGCGGGTCAGGTGCGCGTCGCGGAACTCGGCCCGCCGCGCCTCATAGGTGTCGCTGAAATCGAGGAAGAGGACATAGTGCTTCATGGCACGCCTTTCGCTGGAGGTCGCGTTCGGGCGCAGCAACGAGCGCGCCGGCGCGCGGTTCTTCGCCAAAACGTCGTCGCTGGCGCGACCGATCGGCGCCACCGCGCCGCTGCCGATCTCGTACAGCGGATTGATATAGGATATGGCTGCGTAACGAAGGGGACGGGCTTGCTGTTCGACGGGCGGATCATTGCCGGCATCACGGTGTTCGTCGCGGTCGCCCGCACCGGCAGCTATGCCCGCGCGAGCGAGCAGCTCGGCCTGTCGCGGTCGGGCGTGGGCAAGGCGATCGGGCGGCTGGAGGAGCGCACCGGACTTCGCCTGTTCGATCGCAACGCCCGCGCGCTGAAGCTCACCGACCAGGGCCGCACCTTCCTTGAGGAAGCGAGCCCGATGCTCGAGGCGCTGGGGCGGATCGCGACGCCGGCGACGCCGGACGAGGTGCGCGGGCGGCTCCGCATCTCGACCGACGGCGCGTTCGGACCCGACGTGCTGATCCCGATCCTCCCCGACTTCCTGGCCGAACATCCGCGCGTCAAGCTGGACGTGCTGGTGCGCGACCGGATCGACAATCTGCTGAGCGACGGGTTCGACGTGGCGCTTCGCTTTGGCGAGCCGGATGCGCGCGGCCTGGACAAGCGGCTGTTGCTGCAAAGCCGTGTTTTGACCTGTGCCAGTCCGGGCTATATCGACCGGCACGGGATGCCGGAGCGGCCCGAGGATATCGCCCAGCATCACCGCTGCGTCCGCCTGATCGACGATGTGACGGGCCGGCCGCACGTCTGGAACTTCATCAACGCGGCCGGCGAGGCGCACACGATCGCGCCCGATTGCGGCCTGACGGTCAACGACGCGGGATCGCTGGTCGCCGCCGCGCGGTGCGACCACGGGATCGTCCGCTTGCTCGACGTCGTGGCGGAGGCGCATCTGCGCAGTGGCGAGTTGGTCGAGATCCTGCCGGAGTGGAACTGCCTCCGCTGGCCCGCCTATCTCTATACGCCCAACGAGGTTCACCGCTCGCCCGCGCTGGAGGCGTTCATGGCGTTCGTACGGACCCGCCTGTCCGCCTGACCGGCGGCGTCCGTGCAGCGGCGACATTTCGGCGACGAACCGGCACGCGGGCGACGGGTTATGCCGGGCGACCAGCCGGAGAATCCGATTTGCTACCGACCACCAACCTGTTCGTCGCCGCGGCATTGTTGCTGCCCGCGCCCGTCGTTCAACAACCACCCGTCGATCAGGCCACCAACCGCACGCTGATCGAGAGCGCCTTTGCCCGCTGGGCCAAGGGGGAGGCCGACATCTTCAGCCTGCTCGCCGACGATGCGACCTGGCACATCACCGGACAGGATCCGGCGGTCGCCACCACCTATCGCTCGCGCCAAGCGCTGCTCGACGCCACGTCGCAGCCGCTGCGCGCACGGCTCGCCGGGCCGCTCACGCCGGTGGTGCGGCGGATCTGGACCGATGGCGACGACGTCATCGTCCATTGGGACGGGAGCGCGCCGATGGCCGACGGCTCGACCTATCGCAACAGCTACCTCTGGATCATGACGGTCAAGGGCGACCGCGTCGTCGCGGTCACCGCCTTCCTCGACAATGCCGCATTCAGCGCGGCGCTGGCCAAGCCGGTTCCGCCCGGCAGGCGCGACTGACGCGATCATCTCCTCACCGTCCCCGCTGGGCCGACAAATCGGCGCGCAACCGGCGGGGACGAGGGGCGATATGTCGGGAAACCGGACCAAGGGAGGGCTTGTGGACTGGATCGAGGCGAACGCCACCACCGAACTGGCGCTGACGATCAACGGCGCCGAGCATCGGCTGACGATCGATGCGCGCGTGACTCTGCTCGACGCGCTGCGCGAGCATCTGCACCTGACGGGCACCAAGAAGGGCTGCGACCATGGCCAGTGCGGCGCGTGCACGGTGCTGGTCGATGGGCGGCGGATCAACAGCTGCCTCAGCCTGGCGCTGATGCATCAGGGCGACGCGATCACCACGATCGAGGGGATCGGCACGCCGGAGGCGCTGCACCCCCTGCAGGCCGCGTTCGTCGCGGCGGACGGGTTCCAGTGCGGCTATTGCACGCCCGGCCAGATCTGTTCGGCGATGGGGATGCTCGGCGAGATCGAGGCGGGCTGGCCCAGCCATGTCAGCGACGACCTGGACGCGCCCGCCGTCGCCGACACCGAGCAGATCCGCGAGCGGATGAGCGGCAACCTGTGCCGCTGCGCCGCCTATCCGCACATCGTCGAGGCGATCGCGAGCGTGGCGCGCGACCGGGCGGAGGCCGCGGCATGATCGCGTTCGACTATGCCCGCCCCGCCTCGATCGTGGACGCGCTCGGCGCCGCGCGCGAGCGTCCCGCCGCGCGTTTCATCGCGGGCGGCACCAACCTGCTCGACCTGATGAAGCTCGGCATCGAGCGGCCCCGCCACCTGGTCGATATCGGCAGCCTCGACCTCCGCGTGATCGAGGAGACGGCGGAGGGCGGCCTTCGCATCGGTGCGCTCGTCACCAATGCCGAGCTTGCCGCCGACCGCCGCGTGCGCGCCCGCTATCCCGTGCTCTCGCGCGCGATCCTGGCGGGCGCGTCGGCGCAGCTTCGCAACAAGGCGACGACCGCGGGCAATCTGCTCCAGCGGACGCGCTGCTTCTATTTCTACGACCCTGCCACCCCCTGCAACAAGCGTGAGCCGGGGTCGGGGTGCAGCGCGATCGGCGGCGTCAACCGGATCATGGCGATCGTCGGCACTTCGGAGGCGTGCATCGCCTCGCACCCGTCCGACATGGCGGTGGCGATGCGTGCGCTGGGCGCCGTGGTCGAGACGACCGGACCGGCGGGCGAACGGCGCTCGCTGACGCTCGACGAGCTTTATCGCCTGCCGGGCGACACGCCGCATCTGGAGACGCAGCTCGGCGCGGGCGAACTCATCACCGCGGTGACGCTGCCCCCGCCCCCGCCCGGCCGGCAAAGCTATCGCAAGGTCCGCGACCGCGCCTCCTATGCCTTTGCGCTGGTGTCGGTCGCCGGCATCGTCGCGGTCGAGAATGGCCGCATCAGCCACGCCGCGCTCGCGTTCGGCGGGATCGGCACCATGCCCTGGCGCGACCGCGCGGCGGAGACGCTGCTCGTCGGTCAGGCACCCGGCGCGGGCCTGTTCGCGCGCGTCGCCGATGCCGTGCTGACCGGCGCTCGCGGGAGCGGCAGCAACGATTTCAAGCTGCCCCTGTTCAGGCGGACGCTCGCCGCCGCCCTGACCGCGCTGACGGAGGAGACCCGGGCATGAAGGCGACGATCAAGATGGATGCCCCGTTCGAGCAGAGCCTGCTCGACACGGCGGCCGCGCCCCTTGTCGGCAAGCCCGTCGCCCGCGTCGACGGCCCGCTGAAGATCGCCGGCCGGGCGCGCTATGCCGCCGAGCATTTCCCCGACCGCCTGGCGCACGGTTTCCTGCTTCGCGCGCCGATCGGCAAGGGGCGGATCACGCGGCTCGACACCGATGCGGCGAGCACGATGGCGGGCGTCATCGCGATCGTCACCGACGAGCGACTGACCCGCAATGGCGGCGACTTCGCCGGTGCGGAAGCCCCCGTGCAAGGGGTCGAGGACGTCGCCTATTTCGGCCAGCCGATCGGCGTCGTCGTCGCCGAGAGCTTCGAACAGGCCCGCGCCGCTGCCCTCTGCATCGGCATCGAGCATGCGGCGGAACCCGGCGTCTTCGACATGGAAGCGGCGCTGGACACGGCCGAACCGCCGACCAACGACATCTTCGGCCTGTTCCTGATCCACACCGAACAGGGCGACGTCGATGCCGCGATGGCTGAGGCCAAGGCGAGCGTCGATGCGATCTGGACGACGCCCAGCCACAGCCACTCCGCAATGGAGCCGCACGCGGCGATAGCGGTGTGGGAGGGCGACCGGCTGACCCTCCACGCCTCCTACCAGTCGCCCGTCACGTCGCGCGATCAGCTCGCCACGGTGCTCGGCATCGAAGCCGACAAGGTCCGCATCTGCTCGCCCTTCGTCGGCGGCGGGTTCGGCGGCAAGCTGGGGCTGATGCCGGAGGCCGTCGCGGCAGCGATTGCGGCGCAGCAGATCGGCCGCCCGGTCAAGGTCGCGATGACGCGCCAGAACGTCATCGAAACCACCGGCCGCCGCCCCGCGACGCACCAGCGGCTGCGGCTGGGTGCCGACGCCGCGGGCAAGCTGACCGCGATCGGGCACGAGACGATCACCGACCAGCTCGAAGGCGAGATGTTCTTCGAGCCCGCAGGGATCGCGACCCACTCGCTCTATGCCGGCGCCAATCGCGTGGTCGACCACAAGGTCGTGCGCGTGAACAAGCTGCTCGGCGTGTCGATGCGCGCGCCCGGCGAAGCCGCGGGCCAGCTCGCGCTGGAATGCGCGGTCGACGAGCTTGCCGAGCGGCTGGGCGTCGACCCGATCGAATTGCGCATCCTCAACGAGCCATTGACGCACCCCGAGGAAGGCAAGCCGTTCTCCACCCGGGCGCTGGTCGATTGCATGCGGACCGGCGCCGAGCGGTTCGGCTGGGACGCGCGCAACCGCGTGCCGGGCGCGACGCGCGACGGCGAATGGCTGATCGGGCACGGTATGGCAGCTTCCTCGCGCGGCAACCTGTTCGGCCCGACCGCCGCCCGCGTGTCGATCGGCGCCGGCGGCCGGGTCGTCGTCGAGAGCGAGATGACCGATATCGGTACCGGCACCTACACGATCCTGACGCAGATCGTCGCCGACCTGCTCGGCGTGTCGATCGACCGGATCGAGGTACGCCTTGGCGACACGGACGATCCGCGCAGTGCCGGCTCGGGCGGGAGCTGGGGCGCGGCGACCGCAGGCTCGGCGGTCTATGCCGCCTGCGAAAAGCTGCGCGCGGCGCTGATCGCGGCGGTGGGCATCGACGTCAACGAGGCGACCTTTGCCGATGATGCGCTGATCGTCCGCGGCGAACGCTATCCGATCGCCGAACTGGTCGGCGAGGGCATGAGCGTCGAGGGCAATGTCGAGCCGGGCGAGAGCAACGCCAAATACGACCAGACCGCGTATGGCGCCCATTTCTGCGAGGTGCGGGTCAATGCCGTGACCGGCGAGACGCGGCTGTCGCGGTGGAACAGCGTGTTCGCCGCGGGGCGCATTCTCAACCCCAGGACGGCGACCTCGCAGGCGATCGGCGGCATCGTTTTCGGCATCGGCGCCGCGCTGACCGAGGAGCTGATCCACGATCCGCGCACGGGCAAGGTCGTGAACCGCGACCTGGGCGAATATCATGTCCCCGTCCACGCCGACATTCCCGCGATCGACGTGCTGTTCCTCGACGAGCGCGATCCGCTCGCCAATCCGCTGATGATCAAGGGCGTCGGCGAGCTCGGCACCTGCGGCGCGGGCGCGGCGGTCGCCAACGCGATCTACAACGCGACCGGCGTCCGCGTCCGCGACTTTCCCATCACGCTCGACAAGCTGCTCCCCGGCCTGCCGGACTGACGCTGGCCGCGAGCCCGAAAAGGACGATCGATGAAGAACAGCGGCAACACCATCCTCATCACCGGCGGCGGCTCCGGCATCGGCCAGGCGCTGGCGCACCGCTTCGCCGATGCCGGCAACAAGGTCATCGTCGCCGGAAGGCGGCGGGCGGCGCTGGAGGAGACGATCGGCGGGCGTAGCGATATCCACGGCATCGAACTCGACGTGGCCAGCGCCGATGGGATCGCCGACTTCGCGCAGCGGCTGATCGCCGAGCATCCCGACGTCAACATACTCATCAACAATGCCGGCATCATGCGGCCCGAACCGCTCGGCCGGTCGCGCGACCTTTCCGATGCCGAGGCGACGATCACCACCAACCTGCTCGGCCCGATCCGGCTGATCGACGCGCTGATCGACCATCTGGCGAAGCAGCTCGACGCGGCGATCGTGAACGTCAGTTCCGGGCTCGCGTTCGTGCCGCTGGTCGCCACGCCGACCTACAACGCGACCAAGGCGGCAATCCATTCCTATACCGTGTCTCTGCGCCAGGTCCTGGCAGGGCGGGTAGAGGTGATCGAGCTGGTGCCGCCCGCGGTACAGACGGGCCTGACCCCCGGCCAGGAAACGCGCGAGGGCTATCTGCCGCTTACCGACTTCATCGACGAGGTGATGACGCTGTTCGGCCAGACGCCGACCCCGAGCGAGATCCTGGTGCAGCGCGTCGGCTTCCTGCGCGATGCCGAGCGCGAGGGCCGCTTCGACAAGGCGCTGGCGGCGCTCAACACGCCGGCGACCGAGACCGGGCACGACTGACGTCGGTTTCAGGGAGGTCTATTATGGCAAAGATCGCGCTCGTCACCGGTGCGTCGAGCGGTTTCGGCCGCCTGATCGCCAGCGATTTGGCCCATGCCGGCCACACCGCCTACGCCTCGATGCGCGAGACGGCGGGCAAGAACGCCGCCACTGTCGCCGAGATCGCAGAGCAGGCGAAGCGCGAGGCGATCGACCTACGCACGGTCGACCTCGACGTTCAGGACGAGGCGTCGATCGCGGCGGCGGTGGAGGCGATCGTCGCCGAGCATGGCCGGATCGACGTGCTCGTCCACAACGCCGGGCACATGGTTTATGGCCCCACCGGAGCGTTTTCGGTGGAGCAGCTCGCGCAGCATTATGACGTCAACGTGCTCGGCACACACCGCGTCAACCAGGCGGTGCTGCCGCACATGCGCGGCGCCGGCGCGGGCTTGCTCATCTGGGTGTCGAGCAGCAGCGTCGCGGGCGGCGTGCCCCCGCTCCTCGGCCCCTATTTCGCTGCCAAGGCGGGGATGGATGCGCTCGCCGTCTGCTATGCCAAGGAACTGGCGCCGTTCGGGATCGAGACGGCGATCGTGGTCCCGGGCGCGTTCACCAAGGGGACCAATCACTTCGCCCATGCCGGCGAGCCGGCGAACCGCGACGTGGCCGACACCTATGCCGCCGGCTATCCGGACGGCTTCTTCGACCGAATGCGCGATGCCCTCGCGGCGACGATCCCCGACGACGCAGATCCGGGCGAGGTCGCGCGCGCCGTCGCCCGCATCGTCGACCTGCCTACCGGCACGCGTCCGCTGCGCACGATGATCGATCCCGCCAGCGACGGCTCGGCGGTCAGCTTCGCCGTCATCGATCGCGTTCGCGAGCAGTTCCTCGACCGCATCGGCTTTCCCGAACTGCTGCGGCCTGCCGGCTGAAGCCGGAGCGCCGCTCAGCCCGAAGGGTCGCGAGATCGCCACCAGGCGTCGGATCGAAAGGGCTCGGGCACTTCATCCTTCCAGGGGTCGAGCCCGAGCGCTTCGACGGCTTCGAACCAGGCGTCGCGCTTCGATGGCGGCAGTGCTTCGCCGCACCAAGGGCAAAAGAACAAGGATTGCCGGGCCGCGCCGGCGGGGATCCAATATTCGTCGAAGCGGGCGTCGTACCGAACGGATCCCCAGTCGTTCTGGCCGTGTCTGTCCATGTGACCGCGCGGCGGGGCCCCGGCGCCATACGACGGGTTCGGATTAGGGTCGTTCATAAAGGGGGAATAGCCGACCGCCCGATCGGCTGTCATCATGAGCTCGGCGGGGACGCGTCGTACCGCCACTCGACCGCCGCTTCGCGCAGGTCGTCGAGCAGGCGGCGGACGCGGCGGGGGGTCTGGCGCCGCTCCAGGCGGACCGCGTGCATCGGCGTCTCGGCCACGCGCCAGTCGCGCAGCAGCTCGACGACGCGCCCCGCGCGCAGCTCGATCAGCCCGACCCAGGCGGGCACCCAGGCAAGGCCGAGCCCGGTGCGCATCATCGACCAGATCGCTCCCAAATCCTCGACCACGATCCGCGGTCGCGGCAGCAGGCGGACGACGCGGCCATCCGCGGGATCGGCGAACTGCCAGGCGAGCAGCCGCCCGTTGCCGGGATCGCGAAAGCCGATCTGACGGTGCGCCTCCAGGTCGGCGGGCGACCGCGGCTCGCCGACCAGCTCGACATAGCGCGGCGTCGCGCAGAGCACATGCGGGAAGCTGCCGAGCGGCGTCGCCACGAGGCCCGGCTGCCCGGACAGGTCGCCGAACCGGATCGCGATGTCGATCCCCTCTGCCGCCAGGTCGAGCGTCCCGTCGTCGACCTTGATCTCCAGTTCGATGTCCGGGTTCGCGCGCAGCAGCGCCGGCAGCTGCCGCACCAGCCGCGCACGGATCAGCGTGGCGGGGGCGCTCAGTCGGATGCGGCCCCCAGCCCCGCTCGCGGCCGCCCGATCGAGCGTCGCCTCCAGCCGCTCCGCCTCGCGCAGCAAGTCGCGCGTTCCCTCCAGCAGCCGCTCGCCCTCTGCGGTCAGGGAGATCGCGTGGGTGGTGCGATGGAGCAGGCGGACGCCGTGCGCCTGCTCGAACCGCGACACCGCCTTTGACAGCGCCGAGGTGGTCGTGCCCGCGCGCCGCGCCGCCTCTGCAAAGGACCCCGCCTCGGCGACCCGCGCGAAGTGCAAGAGGTTGATGAGACGCTGAAAGCCCGCTGGTGTTGACATGATGGCAACTCAGTCCTGTTGAGCGACCCGGCTACACGACGTGGCTGCAGTTGGACATACCGCACCGGCAACAAGGAGATGCGGCATGACCCACGAACTCGAACTGACCGAAGCCAACCTCGACGCGGCAGCCGCGGCGATCGGCGACGGCCCCGTCGTCATGGTCAACCTGCTGCGCTTTCGCGACACGACGGACTATCCCGCCGGCTTCGAGGCAACCTACGCCGATGCGCGGCAGGGCTATTACGAGGGCTATGTCGGCGGCTTCCGCGCGGCCTGTGCCGAGGTCGAGGTGGTGCCGGAGCTGATCTATGCCGGCCCGCGCGCCGCCGGCGTCCTATCCGGCACCGACGACGACTGGGACGAGATCGTGCTCGTCCGCTATCCGGCCTTCGCCGACTTCCGCCGCATCATCGACACCGACACCTATGTCCGGCTGGCGAAGCCTCACCGCTTTGCGGTGCTAGCGGACTGGCGGTTCATCGCCACCGTCCCCCGCTGACGCGCGACGTGCGAAGGACGGTGTTTCTCGGCGCTTCGGATCGCTAAAGACGGCGCATGTTGCGCCTGACCAACCTGACCCTGCCCCTGCACCACGCCGACGAAGCGCTGCTCGCCGCCATCTTCAAGCGGCTGCGCGTCAGCCCCCGCGAGGTGGTGCGCCACCAGATCGTCCGCCGCGGCAACGACGCGCGCGACAAGTCGAACATCCTCCTCGTCTATACCGTCGACGTGACGCTCCGGAACGAGGCACCGGTGCTCGCGCGGTTTCGCAAGGACCGGGACGTCCAGCGGACGCCGGATACGCATTATCGCCACGTCGCGACCGCCCCCGCGGACGCGCCGCGGCCGGTGGTGATCGGCGCGGGCCCATGCGGGCTGTTTGCCGGGCTGATCCTGGCGCAAATGGGTTTTCGCCCGATCATCCTCGACCGCGGCAAGGTGGTGCGCGAGCGGACCAAGGACACCTGGGGGCTGTGGCGCAAAAGCGTGCTCAACCCCGAGTCGAACGTCCAGTTCGGCGAGGGCGGCGCGGGCACCTTTTCCGACGGCAAGCTCTACAGCCGGATCAAGGACCCGCGGCACCTCGACCGCAAGGTGCTGATCGAGTTCGTGAAGGCCGGCGCCCCGCCCGAGATCCTGACCGAGGCGCATCCGCACATCGGCACCTTTCGCCTGGTGACGATGGTCGAGAGCATGCGTGAGACGATCGAGGCGCTGGGCGGCGAGTATCGCTTCGAGAAGCGCGTCGACGGCATCGACGTCGAAGCCGACGGGTCGGGCGAGCGCCGGGTCCGCGGCCTCCACCTCCACACCGGCGAGTATCTGGAGGCCGAGCATGTCGTGCTGGCGATCGGCCACAGCGCGCGCGACACGTTCCGCATGCTTCACGCGGCGGGCGTGCATGTCGAGGCCAAGCCCTTCTCGATCGGCGTCCGCATCGAGCATCCGCAATCCTGGATCGACCGCGCGCGCTTCGGCGCCAATGCCGGGCATCCGGTGCTGGGCGCGGCCGAGTACCACAT
Source organism: Sphingomonas sp. Y38-1Y (assembly GCF_032391395.1). Taxonomy (NCBI): domain Bacteria; kingdom Pseudomonadati; phylum Pseudomonadota; class Alphaproteobacteria; order Sphingomonadales; family Sphingomonadaceae; genus Sphingomonas; species Sphingomonas sp. Y38-1Y. The sequence goes on along the minus strand of NZ_CP135916.1, from coordinate 1,778,182 downwards.
CTCGCATCACTGCTCGAACGGGCGCACCGTCTACAGCTTCTGCATGTGCCCGGGCGGGACGGTGGTCGCCGCGACGTCGGAGGAAGGCGGCGTCGCTACCAACGGCATGAGCCAATATTCGCGAAACGAGCGCAACGCCAACTCGGGCTTCGTCGTGGCGATCGATCCGGCGCGCGACTTTCCGGGCGATCCGCTCGCCGGCCTTGCGCTCCAACGCCATTGGGAGCAGCGCGCGTTCGTCGCGGGCGGCTCCAACTACCGGGCGCCGGCGCAGCGGCTGGGCGACTTCATGGCGCGGCGGCCGTCGACGACGCTGGGATCGGTGGTGCCCTCCTACAAGCCCGGCGTGACCCCGACCGACCTTGCCGAGTGCCTGCCCGACTTCGCGGTCGAGGCGATGCGAGAGGCGCTGCCCGTGTTCGGCCGCCAGATCCCCGATTACGACCATCCAGACGTCGTCATGACGGGGGTGGAGACGCGCACCTCCTCCCCCGTCCGCTTCACCCGTGGCGACGACTTCCAGAGCCTGAACACCCGCGGCCTGTTCCCCGCGGGCGAGGGCGCGGGCTATGCCGGCGGCATCCTCTCCGCCGCGGTCGACGGAATCAAGGTGGCGGAAGCGGTGGCGAAGAGCCTCTGCCGCGCCCCATAACCGACGCCGGATCAGCCACGTACGAACGGCAACGACGTCGTCCCCCGCCCCGTCAGCGCCAGGAGTGCGTTGGCGACCGCCGGGGCGATCGGCGGCACACCGGGTTCGCCCATGCCGGTCGGCGGCGTCGTGGTCGGCAGGATGTGCGTCTCGACTGCCGGCATCTCGTTCATGCGAAGCATCGGATGCGTGTCGAAATTGGCCTGCTCGACGATGCCGTCCTTGAGCGTCGTCGCGCCATAGAGCGCGGCCGAGAGGCCGAAGCCGATGCCGCCCTCCATCTGCGCGCGGATCTGATCGGGGGCGACGGCGATCCCGCAATCCACGACGGCGACGACGCGGCGGACGACCGGGCGGTCGCCATCGAGGCGGACTTCGGCGATCTGGCCGACGGTCGTGCCGAACGCCTCGTGCACCGCTATGCCGCGAGCCCAGCCGGGCTCGATCGGCGTGCCCCAGCCGCCGCTGGCACACAGCGCATCGAGCACTGCGATCCGCTTCGCCGCGCCTGCTCGTGCGTACAGCGCGCGGCGATAGGCGGCGGAGTCGCGCCCTGCCCGGCGGGCGAGCTGGTCGATGACGTGCTCCATCACCATCGCCGTGTGCGCGTTGCCGACCGACCGCCAGAACGCGACGGGAACGCCGATGTCGGGGCTGTACAGCTTGCCCTCCACATGCGCGGCGGTCGCCAGATAGGGGGAGCCGACGATCCCCTCGACCGCCTGCGCGTTGCCGCCCACGGGGAGCAGCGCCTGGCAGACCGAGCGGAAGCGCCAGCGATCGGGCAGGCCGTCGGACCCGAGCGACACGGCGACGCGGTGATGCGACATCGGTCGGTAATAGCCGCCGGTCATCTCGTCCTCGCGCGTCCAGATCAGCTTGACCGGCCGGCCGCCGGTCCGCTTGGCGATCCGGACCGTCTCCACGACGTAATCCGCCGACACGACCCCGCGGCGGCCGAACGATCCGCCTGCGGGAATCACCTCGACATCGACCTTGCCAGGCACGGTCAGCGCGACGCGCGCGGCCTGCACCTGATCGACGATCGGCAGGTGCGAGCCCGAGGTGATCGACACATTCCAGCCATCGACCCGCGCCACGCAGTCGAGCGTCTCCATCGGCGCGTGGACGAGATAGGGGAAGTCGAAGGCGAACTCGGCCATTTCGCCGGTCCATTCGCCCGCTCCCTCGCCCCTGGTCGCGAAATCCTCTGCCGAGAGGTCGGACTTGCCGGCCGCGACATCGTGATAGTGGCGGAACAGGTCGGCGCTCGATCGCCATTCGGCCGTGCTGTCGTCCCATTCAATGCGGAGCGCGTCGCGTCCGCGCCGGGCGGCGATCGTGTTCTCCGCCACCACGGCGATGCCGGTATCGATGGCGAAGGCGTCGACCACGCCCTTCACCTTCATCGCATCGGATATGTCGTAGCGCGCCACCCGGCCGCCGAAGCGCGGGCTGTGCGCCACCATCGCGACGAGCAGGCCGGGGCGCTGGACGTCCTGCGTATAGACCTGCGCGCCGGTCGACTTGGGCAGGCTGTCCTTGCGCCGGACGCGGTCGGTGCCGATCAGCCGGTACTCGCTCGCCGGCTTCAGCCGCGGCGACTGCGGCGGCGTCTGGCGTGCGGCGTCGGCGAGGAGATCGGCGAACGTCGCCCGGCGGTTCGAGGCCGGGTGCGAGACCACGCCGTCACGGACCTCGATCAGGCGGCGGGGCACCTGCCAGCGGAGCGCGGCAGCATCGACAAACATCGACCGCGCCGCCGCGCCCGCCGCGCGCATGCCGTCCCAATTGGAGGCCATCGATCGCGAACCGGCCGAGCCCTGCATGCCATAAGCGCGGAAATTGCTGCGCGCGTCGACAACGCGGACGCGGTCCCAATCGGCGTCGAGTTCCTCCGCGACGATCGCGGCGATGCCGGCGTGGATGCCCTGGCCAAGCTCCTGCTGCTTGTTGACCACGGTGACCCAGCCGTCGGGCGCGATGCGGATGAAGGAGCCGAAGGCACTGGGCGGCGGATCCTCGCCGCCGCCCGAGAGCAGCACGCCGCCGATCTCTGCCGGGTGGGTCGCGGCATAGCCCACGATCAGCGCGCCGCCGGCCAGCGACCCGCCCAGGATCATCCGGCGGCGGGTCATGGCGAACCGCGGCTTGGTCGGCGATGGATCGATCATGGGCGTGTCCTTCATGCCGGGCACCGCGCGCCGGTGGCGAGCCATGCCTCGATCAGCGCGCCGAACTCGGCCTGGGTGCCGGGCGCCGGGACGCGCTTGCCGCCGGGATGCCAGGCCCAGCCGACGAGCTCGTCATGCGCCATGTGGTTCAGAAGCTCGGCGCGGCTCATGTGCGAGCGTGCGGGGTCGAGCAGCTGGCGGCAGATCTCGCCGAGCGACTTGCCCTCCCACGCCATCTCGATGGGGGCGAGCCGCCACTTGGGATTGCCCGGTACGCCTGCGGCATCGACGTTGCGGTCGTGGTGACAGGTCGTGCAGCGCAGCACCGGCTCGCCGCCGCCATCGGGGCCGCGCATCACCAGCGGCCGATGCGGGCGAATCGCCTCGGTCTGGTTGGGGCGGTCGGTGCGGGGGTGACAATTGAGGCAGCGTGGATGCTGGATCACGCGCCCGGCCTCGCGAAACAAGGCGACCGAACGTGCGTCGGGATCGGCGATCGCGTCGAACGCGCCGACGGGGCGGAGCGGCACGCGCGGCTTGCTGGCAACCACGGCGGCGATCGTGCTCGGTTCCGGCATCGTCCGGGGCCTGAGCAACAGTGCGATCGTCAGGACGAGCGCGGCGACGAGCACCGCCAGGATCGGCAGGCAGCCGATCCGCCACCGGCGCCGTGGGCGCGCGCTCATGCCCGCTCCCCTGCGCCGCGCGCCGCGTCGTGGATGGCGGCGCGGATACGGTTGTAGGTGGCGCAGCGGCACAGATTGCCGCTCATCGCCAGGTCGATGTCCGCGTCGCTGGGCGACGGCTGCGCCCTCAGCAGCGCGACCGCGCTCATCACCTGGCCCGATTGGCAAAAGCCGCATTGCGGCACGTCGCGCGCGACCCAGGCGGTGCGGATCGCATCGGCCTCCGGCCCCGCGACCGCCTCGATCGTCGTCACCGCCGATCCCGCGACGTCGGCGAGCGGCAGCGCGCATGACCGCATCGGCTGGCCGTCGACATGGACGGTACAGGCGCCGCACTGCGCGATGCCGCAGCCATATTTGGTGCCGGTCAGGCCCAGCGTGTCGCGCAGCACCCAGAGGAGCGGCGTGTCGCCGTCATCCTCGACGCGCGCGACCTTGCCGTTGACGTTGAGCTCAAAGGCCATGAGCGGCTTCCTTCCACATTCGGCTCATCCGATCACGCGCCCGAGCCAGTATGACGGCGCCGCCGCGACCAGGCCAAGCGCGACGCGCACGACGACATAGGCGCGGACGTCGCGCCGGTGCAGCGAGCGGGCATGGCCCGGCTCCTCGATCAGGATCAGCGCGAAGCCGGCGGCGGCCGCGATCGCAAGCGCGGCGAGCAGCCCGAAGCCGCTCGTTCCGCACAGGAACGGTAGCACGACCAGGCCGAGCAGGTTCGCGACCCGCAGCCCGGCCGCCTCGGCGCTCATCGCCCTGCCCCCGCATCGATCGCTCGCGAAAGGCAGAAGACGGTGGCAGGCGGCAGGTTGCGCCACGTCCGCCCGACACGCCGCGACTCGAGCCCCAGGCGATCGAGGCTGGCGTCGCCGACCGAACAGCGCCGGCCATAGGTGAAGAGGTACAGCCGCCCGCCCGGCGTGATCCGGTCGAAGGCGGCGCGCAGGATCGCCTCGACGGTCTCGGTCCGCATGTTGAGCAGCCCCAGCCCGCAGACGGCGGCGGCGAACGGCTCGCCCGTGCCGATCTCGGCAGCGTCGCCGGCGATCACCCGAGCGCGCGGGTAACGGTGCCGGAGGCGGTCGGCGAGCGGCACGTCGCGCTCGACCAGGACCAGGTCGCGCTCGGCGATTCCGCGCGCGAGGAGCGCGGGGACGAACGCGCCCGTGCCGCTGCCGAGTTCCAGCACCGGCCCGCGCTCGATCTCGGAAGTGATCAGCGCAGCCAGCGCCGCGCCGGACGGCGTGATCGAGGCAATGCCGCCGGGATCGCGAAGCCAGCGAGCCAGGAAGACGAGCCGGTCGCCGAACCGGCGGGTCTCAGCAGGGAGCGAGCAGATGGCGGTATCCATGACGCGCGCCTCCCTTAGAACCGGTAGGACAGCGTCAGCCCGCCGATCGGCTGCCAACGGCTGCCCGCCTCCGTGATCGGACTGTCGGCTGCATCGCCGATCAGATAGCTGGTGCCGATGCGGCCGAGCACGCCCAGGTGGCGGCTGAAATAATGTCCGGCGGTGATCCCGAGCCCGACGTCGCGGAACCCCGATCCGGGGCGATAGGCGGCAAGGCCGCTGGCAGCGGAATCGGCGGCGGAGATGCCGAAATAGGTTCGCATGTGGTCGGCATCGGCCCAGCTCGCCTGCACGTCGAACGCGGCGAAGCTGTCGCGGCGGCGCAGCGCCGTGTAGCCGGCGCTCGCGATGGCAATCACTCCGTTGCTGGTGCGCGAGACGTCGTGGAGCAGCGTCAGCTCGGTCTGGATCGATCCTTCGCCCAGCGCATCGCCGCCGAAGCGATAGCCGACATAGCCGCCCGCTTCGACGCCGATGTCGATCTCCGGCAGCAGGCCCACGGGTCCGTCGACGTTGCGGCGGTCCAGGCGCGCGCCGATCACCGGGCCAATCGACAGGCGCGGGTCGGCCGCCACGTCGACCCGGCCGCGCAGGCCGCGCAGCTCGACCGTGACGCCGCCATAGCGGACGTCGCCCAGCACGAACGGGATCGCGCGGACGCTGTCGGCACCGTCATAGTCGGGCGCTACCCCGGCGCCGATCGCCACCTGGCCATGGGGCCCGTCGTCCGGCGCCTCCTGTGCGGCGGCAGCGACGGACGGGATCAACGCGAGCGCGATCGCGGCGCGGAATGGACGGCGCATGCTGGTTCTTCCTTGTTTACCGGGGGGTTGCCACCATGGACGGCACGGGGGACAAGGCCGTCCATGGTGGCCGCGGGCCGCCGGGGAGGGATCCGGCGTCCGAGCGAAATCCAACCTGTTCCGATCGTGCGACCTTTAGGCGGCGTCGCCCGATGGCAGCGCCTGAAGAGCAACGACCGACAATGCATCAATATTGCCGATGATCGGCGCCGATAAATCTTCGGGCTGCACTGATGTCATTCGATCGAGGATTGAGTTTTCGGCGAGTGGCGAAAGCAGAAAGAAGCTGGGATAGACAAATACGAGGCGCCAGGCCCGATGATTTGTCGCCGCTTCTCTCATGGTCGAGCGCCCAGATTTGTGCTCCGGGCTTGACCTGTTCTCGATTGATGGCATAGCTCTACGACCTGGCTTGTTCTGGCACGCTCAAGCTAGAAGGATCGATCGATGACCAGAATGCCGAATACCGCAGAAATCTTGCCTTTTCCTCCACGCACGTCGGACGAGCGTCCGTCGACGCCGCCGGCGCTGTTCAATGCGGCGATGGATCTGATCGAATCGCGCGGCGGGGGTCAGGGACGGTTCGAGACGGGGATGGCGGGCGTCAGCCTGATGCGCTCGTTCCAGACCTTCATCCCCGTGGCCAACATGTACCGGCCGTCGCTGTGCGTCGTGTTCAAGGGGCAGAAGGAGATCCTGTTCGGCGAGACGACGCTCAATTATCACGAGATGGAATGCCTGGTCGTCAGCGTCGAAGTGCCGGCGATCGGGCGGATGGTCGGCGCATCGACCGAGCGCCCCTATCTCGGCATGACGATCGAGTTCGACACCGCGATCCTGCGCGACGTGCTCCAGCAGCTGCCCGATCCGCCGGTGCCCAGCTCTAGGCTCAGCACCTGCGTCTTCGTCGGCAGCGTCGACGAACAGCTTGCCGACTGCCTGACGCGAATGGTGCGCCTGATGCGCAATCCGCCGGCGATCCCGGTGCTGTTCCCCGCGATCATGCGCGAGCTCTATTACTGGCTGCTCACCGGCCCCTATGGCGGCGAGCTGGCCAAGCTGGCGGTGCCGGAAACGCATGCCGAGCGCGTCGCGCGCGCGATCAACCATGTGCGCGATCACTATAACCAGCCGCTGCGGGTCGAGCAGCTTGCCGACGTCGCGGGGATGAGCCCCTCCTCGTTTCACGCCCATTTCAAGGCGATGACGTCGATGACTCCTGTTCAGTATCAGAAGCAGATCCGCCTGCTCGAAGCGCGGCGGCTGATGCTGTCGGATGCGGCGAACGTGTCGGAAGCGGCGTACCAGGTCGGGTATGAAAGCGCGTCGCAGTTCAGCCGCGAATATACCCGGTCCTTCGGTACCGCGCCCAAACGCGACGTCATGAACTTTCGCGCATTGCTGGCCCAGGCCGTCCCGCGCTGACCCGCGCGATCGTGTAGGATCGGGCAAGTATCTTGCCGGTTCGGGCATGGCCTTCCAGCGCCCCGACCGTAGCTTCGTCGCATCAGCCGAAAGGCGTTGCGACGAAGGAGATCGAACCATGGCGCGCTGGACAACTGCCGACATTCCCGACCTTTCCGGCCGCGTGGCGGTCGTCACCGGCACGGGTGGGATCGGGTTCGAAGCCGCACTGGGCCTGGCCCGCGCCGGCGCGACCACGATCATCGCCGGGCGGAACCCGACGAAGGGCGCGCTCGCGACCGACAGGATCCTGCGCGCCGTCGGTGGTGCCAAGGTCGGGTTCGAGCCGCTCGACCTTGCCGACCTCACCTCCGTTGCGACCGCTGCGGAAACGCTCAGGCAGCGGGTCGGGCGGCTCGACATCCTCGTTAACAATGCCGCGGTGATGGTGCCGCCCCGGCGAGAGGTGACGGTCGACGGGTTCGAGCTTCAGTTCGCGACCAACTATCTCGGCCATTTCGCACTGACCGCGCACCTCCTGCCGCTGCTTCGGGCGACCGAGGGATCGCGTGTCGTCTCGCTCTCCAGCCTGGCGGCGCCGCGCGGCGCGCTCCAGTTCGAGGACCTCCAGTTCGAGCGCGACTATCGGCCGATGCATGCCTATGCGCAGTCGAAGCTCGCCTGCCTGATGTTCGCGTTCGAGCTTCAGCGGAAGAGCACGGCGAACGGCTGGGGCCTGACGAGCATCGCCGCGCATCCGGGCATCTCGCGCACCGACCTGATCCACAATGGCGCGGGGCCGCGCAGCATCGAGGGGCGCATTCGGTCGCTGATGCCCTTCCTGTTTCAGCCCGCCGCGCAGGGCGCGCTGCCCAGCCTGTACGCGGCGACCGCGCCACAAGCGCAACCGGGCGCCTATTACGGACCCGACCGTATGGGCGGGATGCGCGGCTATCCGACGCTCGCCAAGGTGCCGCCCCAGGCGCTCGATCGCACGTCCGCCGCACAGCTCTGGGCGGTGTCGGAGGCGCTTGCCGGCGTGACCCTCGCCCCCGACGCGCCGCTCATCCGCCCCGTGGCCGCTTGAGCGCCGAACCGGAAAGGACGATCCATGCCCCTGATGACCACCGCGCTCATGCTCCTGTCGGCACCGCGCGCGCCGATGCCCAAGCCCTCGTCGCCGATGCAGGTCGCCGGCCCGCCCTCCGTCACCGGGGTCTGGCAGTCGGATGATGGACGGACCCGGATCGAGCTGTTCGAGACCGGCGGCACCTATGCCGGGCGGCTTCTCTGGGGCCAGCGTGCGATGGAGGCGGATGGCCGCACCTTCAAGCGCGACGTCCACAATCCCGATCCGCGACTGCGCAGCCGCTCGCTCGAGGGGATCACGATCCTCCAGAACCTGAAATGGGACGCGCGGGAGCGGCGATGGAAGGGCGGCGACTTCTATGATGGCACCTCGGGCCGGTCGCTGTCGGCGCACATGCGGCTGGTGAACGGCAAGCTGGAGATGCGCGGCTATATGGGGACGCCGATGCTCGGCCGGACGCTGACCTTCCACCGCGTCACGACGTGACGGTGCCGGCCACCGCAGGCGCGACGACGCTGACGGAGTCGCGCGCAGGCATGCTGCTCGCCGCGCTGTTCCTCGTCAGCGTGTTCGCACAGGTCGATCGCATCCTGCCGTTCATCCTGGCCGAGGCGATCAAGGCGGAACTGTCGCTCAGTGACACGCAGATCGGGCTGCTGACGGGCATCGCCTTTGCGCTCTGCTATGTGCTCCTGTCGCTGCCGATGGCACGAATGTCCGATCGCGGGTCGCCGCGCGGGGTACTGCTCGCGTGCATGCTGGTGTGGAGCGGGATGACGGCGCTGGGCGGCGCGGCTACCGGCTTCGCCACCCTCGCCGCCACCCGGCTAGGCGTGGCGCTGGGCGAAGCGGGCGCGGTGCCGTCCAGCCATGCGATCATAGCCCGCCGCATCGCCCCCGCACGGCGCGGCTTTGCGATCGGCATCTTCTCGATGGGCATTCCGATCGGCACGATGCTGGGCTTCGGCCTGGGCGGCTGGATCGGCGAGCGGTTCGGATGGCGAACGGCGCTGATCGCGGCGGGTCTGTTCGGCACGCTGGTGGCGATCGTCGCAGCGGTCGCGACCGGCCCCACCCCGCCAGTCGAAAGGCCCAAGGGGTCGGCATCGTTCAAGCAGGAGAGCGCCGGCCTGCTCGCCAACCCGGCGTTCCGGGCGCTGCTGGTGCTGGCGGTCTGCATCGGCTTCGCGGCAGCCCCCTTCTATGCCTTTGCCGCGCCGTTCCTGATGCGCGCGCACGGGTTCGGCACCGCGCAGGCGGGTCTCGTCTTCGGGCTACTGCAGGGCGCGCTCGGGGCGATCGGCACGGTGGTCGGCGGGCGCAGCTTCGATCGTGCGGTGCGGAACGGCACGCCGGCGCTGCTGCGCGTGCCGATGCTCGCCTTTGCCGTAGCGGGCGTCGCCACCGTCGCAGCGCTGTTCGTCGAGGTGTCGTGGCTGTCGGTCGCGTTGATGACGCCGGCGATGTTCGCCTTCGCCTTCACCCTACCCTACGCGTTTGGCGCCGCGCACCTGGTCGCCGGGCCGGGCCGAGAGGCGATCGCGTCGAGCCTCGCCATGATCGCGTCGAGCCTGATCGGTCCGGCTCTCGGCCCGCTCCTGGTCGGCGCGATCAGCGACGCGGCAGTCGGCTGGGGCGCGGCGAACGGGCTCGCCCATGGCTTGCTGATGGTGCCGGTCGCCTGTGCGGCGACGGTCATCGCCTATCGCATCGCGGATCGCCGGATCGCGCGCCGATCGTAATGCAAGCTGGGGGGAAACAGCGCTAGTCGCGCGAAGTGGCTCCCTGAGTAGGATTCGAACCTACGGCCGCTCGATTAACAGTCGAGAGCTCTACCGCTGAGCTATCAGGGATCACCATCTTTCCGAAGCGCCATGCGTTTCGGAGGCGCGCCTATAGCAACGCCCTTTCGGATCGCGCAAGCGGGGACGAGTGCATTTTTTTGCCCTCGCCCCGCTTGCCGACCGGGTCAGCCGACGAACGCGCGCTCGATCACGAAGTCGGCGGGCCGCGCGTTCGATCCTTCCTCGAAGCCGAGCGACTCGAAATGCTTGGCGAAGTCGTTGATCATCGCCGTCGATCCGCACAGCATGATGCGGTCCTCGGCCGGGTCGAATTGGGCCGGGCCCTGGATCGGATCGGCGAACATCTTGCCGCTTTCGATCAGCGCCTGGATGCGGCCCTCGTTCTCGTAGGGCTCCCGCGTGCAGGTCGCGAGGTAATGGAGTTGCTCGGCCGACTGCTCGCCCACCAGCGGATCCTCCGCGAAGCTTGCCGACAGCTCCTCGCGGAAGGCGAGATCGCTGACGCGGCGCACCGAATGGACGACGATCACCTGCTCGAACCGCTCATAGGTGTCGGGATCGCGCACCAGGCTGAGGAACGGGGCAAGGCCAGTGCCGGTCGAAAGCAGGAACAGCCGCTTGCCGGGCCGCAGCGCATCGGTGACGAGCGTGCCGGTCGGCTTGCGCCCCAAATAGAGCTCGTCGCCCTCGACCACACCCTGAAGACGCGAGGTGAGCGGGCCGTCCTCGACCTTGATCGACAGGAACTCGACCTCTTCGGCCCAGGCGGGGCTGGCGATCGAATAGGCGCGCATCAGCGGCTTGCCCTCGACCTCCATGCCGAGCATCACGAACTCGCCCGACCGGAATCGGAAGGATTGCGGACGCTCGACCGCCAGGCTGAACAGATGCTCGTTCCAGTGGCGCACCCAAAGGACCTTCACGGATTCGAAGGCGGCGTGGGGCGGCTGGACGATCGGCAGGCGGACGGGCGCGTTCAAGACCAAGGCTCCGTGACAAGGATGCGCAAAGGGCGCAGAATGGCCGCGACATGATCGTCGGAGCGCGCTGGCGCAAGACAGTTTGTCTTTACCACCGCGCCTCAACCGCTTGCCTGCAAGGTCTGGCGGCGGCCTTTCCGTCTGAGTATGTTGCGTTGCACACCTTTTGAACGACTGCGTACAAAAAAGTGCTGCCGCTCCCTTGCAAACGGATGAACGGTCTCGCACCTATGCCCCCGCTCAAGGCGCCGTCAGAGCGCGCCCACAAAGGGATTTCCGCATGCGACCGTTCCCCGTTCTTCCCCGGGTTTCCGCTGGCCGAGCTGCCGCCACCGCGCTCATCGCGCTGACGCTGGCTGGCTGCGGTGGGGGCCAGGCGCCGCCCGCCCCGCCCCCGCCGACGGTGCAGGTCGCCAATCCGATCCAGCGCGAAGTCTATGACTGGGACGAGTATGTCGGCCGGTTCGAGGCGCTGCAGGATGCAGAGATCCGTCCGCGCGCGTCGGGCACGATCCAGGCCGTCCTGTTCACCGATGGCCAGCGCGTGTCGCAGGGCCAGCCGCTGTTCGAGATCGACCCGCGCCCGTATCGCGCCGCGCTTGCCAATGCGCGGGCGCAGGTGCTGCGCGCGCAAGCGACGCTCGCCAACGCCCGCTCGGTCGCGGCCCGGTCGCAGTCGCTGCTCCAGGCGCAGGCGGTCAGCCGCGAGGAATATGAGCAGAACGTCGCCAACGTCCGCACCGCCAATGCCGACCTAGAGGCGGCACGCGCGCAGGTGCAGACGGCGGAGCTCAACCTGGGCTTCACCACCGTCCGCTCGCCGATCGCCGGCCGCGTCTCGCGCCGCGCAGTCAGCCGCGGCAACTTCGTCCAGGAAGGGACGACCGTCCTGACGCGAGTCGTTTCGGTTGATCCGATCTGGTTCAGCTTCGACGGCGCCGAGGCCTTCTACCTCAAGTATCGCCGTCAGGATTCGCGCGGGGAGCGCGCGTCCTCGCGCGACACGGGCAATCCGGTCGAGGTCCAGCTGGCCGACGAGAGCGGCTATAATTGGCGCGGACGGATGGACTTCGTCGACAACGCGATCGATCCCAATTCGGGCACGATCCGCGCTCATGCCCGGATTTCGAACCCCGACGGCTTCCTGACGCCGGGCATGTTCGGCCGCGCGCGCTTGCTCGGATCGGGCACCTATCGCGCGCTCCTCATCCCCGATGCGGCGGTCGTCACCGACCAGGCGCGCAAGATCGTCTATGTCGTCGGCCAGGATGGCAAGGTCGCGCCGCGTCCCGTCGTCACGGGTCCGCCCGCCGACGGCCTCCGCGTCATCAAGGAGGGTCTGAAGCCCAACGACCGCGTCGTCATCGAGGGGCTGACCACGCTCCAGCCGGGCATGCAGGTCCAGGCCAAGCTGACCCGCATCCAGGCCAAGCCGAAGGGCGACGCGCCTTCGTCGCAGGCGCTCTCGACCCCGCCCGCCGCCGACGCCAGCCAGGCGAACTGACATGCGCTTTCCGCATTTCTTCATCGACCGCCCGATCTTCGCGGCGGTCCTCTCGATCCTGATCCTCGTCTTCGGCGCGGTCGCGCTGCCGACGCTGCCGGTCACGCAGTATCCGGAGATCGCGCCGCCGACCGTCGTCGTGTCCGCGCAATTCCCGGGCGCCAGCGCCGAGACGTTGGCCGAGACGGTCGCCGGTCCGCTGGAAGAGGCAATCAACGGCGTCGAGAACATGATCTACATGTCATCGTCGTCGACGGGTGATGGCGCGCTTCAGATCACCGTTACCTTTGCCCAGGGTGTCGATGCCGATCAGGCTCAGGTGCTCGTCCAGAACCGCGTCGCCTCCGCCGAGCCGCGCCTGCCCGAGCAGACGCGTCAGATCGGTGTGACCACGCTCAAGAACTCGCCCGACTTCCTGATGGTGGCGATGTTCTCGTCGCCGGACGGATCACTGAGCCAGGAATATGTGTCGAACTATGTCGGCACCCAGGTCATCGACCGGCTGGCGCGCGTGCCCGGCGTCGGCAACGCGCAGAGCTTCGGTGGGCGCGACTACAACATGCGCGTCTGGATCGATCCCGATCTGGCCGCTGCCCGCAACCTGACCGTCGACGAGATCGTCACGGCGATCCGCGGCCAGAATGCTCAGGTCGCGGCGGGCGCCGTCGGCCAGCCGCCTTTCGCCGGCACGGGCTCCGCCTTCCAGCTCGGCGTGCAGACCGAGGGACGGCTGACCACGCCCGAGCAGTTCGGCCAGATCATCGTCAAGCGCAACGAGAATGGCGCGATGACCCGGCTGCGCGACGTCGCCCGCATCGAGCTCGGCGCGGAGACCTATGCGGTCAACGCCTATCTGAACGGCGTGCCGGTCACGGCGGTGGCGATCAGCCAGCTTCCTGGATCGAACGCGCTGGACGCGGCTGAGGCGGTCATCAAGGAGCTGGACGAGGCCAAGAAGTCGTTCCCGCCGGGGATGACCTATTCGATCCCGTACAATCCCACCGAATATATCTCCGCCTCGATTGAGGCGGTAGTCGACACGCTGGTCGAGGCGATCATCCTCGTCGCGCTGGTCGTGCTGATCTTCCTCCAGAGCTGGCGCGCGGCGATTATCCCGATCATCGCGATCCCGGTGTCGCTGCTGGGCAGCCTCGCGATCCTGGCGGGCTTCGGCTACTCCCTCAACAACCTGTCGTTGTTCGGCATGGTGCTGGCGATCGGTATCGTCGTCGACGACGCGATCGTCGTCGTCGAGAATGTCGAACGCCTGATGGAAGAGCGCGGCATGTCGCCGCGCGAGGCCGCGCACGAGACGATGGACGAGGTCGCCGGCGCCCTCATCGCGATCGCGCTCGTCCTCTGCGGCGTGTTCGTCCCGACCATGTTCATCCCGGGCATCTCGGGCCAATTCTATCAGCAGTTCGCGCTGACGATCGTGTCGGCGACCGCCATCTCGGCGATCGTCTCGCTCACGCTGTCGCCGGCGATGGCCGCGCTGATCCTGAAGCCCAAAGCGCACGATGCCGAGCCGCGGCGCGGCTGGCGCGGCCTGCCGGGCCGGTTCGCGCGCGGCTTCAACCGCGGGTTTGACTGGCTGGCGGATCGCTATGGCCGCTTCACCGCGCGCGCCATCCGGATGCTGGGCGTGATCGCGATCGCCTATGTGCTGCTGATCGGGCTGGCCGGCTGGCGCTTCTATGCGACGCCGACCGGGTTCATTCCGTCGCAGGACCAGGGCTATCTGATCGCCGCGGCGCAGCTGCCGCCAGGTGCCTCGCTCCAGCGCACCACCGACATGATGCTGCGCGCCGAAAAGGCGGCGCGGCAGGTGCCCGGCACGCTCGACACGGTGATGCTCGTCGGCCTCGACGGCACCAGCTTCTCGACCGCGCCCAACACTGCCGCGATGTTCGTGACGATGAAGCCGCATGCCGAGCGCGCCGACGCTGACACCATCGCCAACCAGATGCGCGGCGCGATGGCGCAGTTCACCGAAGGGCTGCTGCTGGTCATCCCGCCGCCGCCCGTCCAGGGCATCGGTACCGGCGGCGGCTGGAAGATGATGGTCGAGGATCGGCAGAACCGCGGCTACAAGGCGCTTGAGGCCGCGACCTTCGGCATGATGATGAAGGCAAATCAGACCCCCGGCATCGCCGGTGCCTTCACCCTCTTCAACACGCGCACGCCGCGCCTGTTCGCCGATGTGGATCGCGAGCGTGCCGAGCAACTCGGCGTGCCGGTCAGCAACATCTTCTCGACGATGGGGACCTATCTCGGTTCGTCCTACATCAACGACTTCAACTTCCTCGGCCGCACCTTCCGCGTGACGGCACAGGCGGATGCGCCCTATCGCAACGATACGTCCGACATCGGTCGGCTTCGCACGCGATCGGCGTCGGGGGCGATGGTGCCGCTCGACGCGGTGATGACGATCCGCGACGACAGCGGGCCGTACCGCGTGGTGCGCTACAACCTCTATCCCTCCGCGGAGCTTCAGGGCGACACCGTCCCCGGCTTCTCGAGCGGGCAGAGCCTGGCGGCGATGGAGAAGATCGCGGCCGAGACGCTGCCGGAGGGCATGTCGTTCGAGTGGACGGAGCTTGCCTTCCAGCAGAAGCAGGCGGGCAATACCGGCCTGATCGCCTTTGCCCTGGCCGTACTCTTCGTGTTCCTGCTGCTCGCGGCGAACTACGAAAGCCTGGTCCTGCCACTGGCGGTCATCCTGATCGTGCCGATGTGTCTGTTGGCGGCGATGCTGGGCGTCAATCTGATGGGGATGGACAACAACATCCTGACGCAGATCGGCCTGGTCGTGCTCATCGGTCTGGCCGCGAAGAACGCGATCCTGATCGTCGAGTTCGCCAAGCAGAACGAAGAGGAAGGCCAGGAACTGCTGGAGGCCGCACGCCACGCCGCCGCCCAGCGTCTGCGCCCGATCCTGATGACGTCGATCGCCTTCATCCTGGGCGTGCTGCCGCTCGTCATCGGCTCGGGTCCGGGTGCGGAGATGCGGCGTGCCCTTGGTGTCGCGGTGTTCTTCGGCATGATCGGCGTGACCGTGTTCGGCCTCGTCTTCACCCCCGCTTTCTACGTCATCAGCCGCAAGTTCGGCGACTGGGCAGGCCGCACGTTCCGGCGCAAGCCGAAGGGCGACCGCCATGCCCCCGTCACCGAACCGGGAGCTCCGGCATGAAGAAGCTTGCCACCCTGACCCTCGCGCTGGCGCTCGGCGCCTGCGCGGTGGGGCCCGACTATCAGAAGCCCGCGACGCCGGGCGGCCTCAGCGCCGAGGGCGCGTTCGTCGAGGGCGCGCGCCTGTCCGCGGTCAACGCCGCCGAGTTGCCGGAGAAATGGTGGCGTCTCTATGACGACGCCAATGTCGACCGGCTGGTGAACGAGGCGCTGGCGCACAACACCGACATTCGCCAAGCCGCCGCCAACCTCCAGCGCGCCCGCGCCGTGCTGGGCGAGGCGCGCGGACGACGGCTGCCGACCACCGAAACGACGGCGCAGTACACGCGCCAGCGCACGGGCTCGAACAGCTTCGGCGCGCAGTTCGGCGGGACGCAGGCGATCCCGTCGTTCGAGACCGACCTGTTCACCACCGGCTTCAACGCCAATTACGAGCTCGACCTGTTCGGCGGCGTCAGCCGCGCGATCGAGGCGGCGCGCGGCGATGTCCAGGCGGCCGCGGCGCAGATCGACGCCGCCCGCGTATCGGTCGCGGCGGAGACGACGCGGTCCTATGCGCTGGTGTGCTCCAACGCCGCGCAGCTGACCGTCGCGCGGGAGACGGTGCGGCTTCAGGAACAGACGCTGGCGCTCACCCGCCGGCTCTTCGAGGCGGGCCGCGGTCAGCGCCGTGACGTCGAGCAGGCGGATGCGCTGCTCGCCTCGACCCAGTCGCAGGTGCCGGCGCTGGAGGCGGAGCGCCGCGCCGCGCTCTATGCGCTCGCGACGCTGACCGGCCGCCCGCCGGCAGAGGCGGACGCCGCCGCCGCGACCTGCACGCGCCTGCCCCAGCTGTCGCAGGCGATCCCGATCGGCGACGGCGCCTCGCTGCTCCGCCGCCGCCCGGACGTTCGCCAGGCCGAGCGCCAGCTTGCCGCCGACACCGCGCGTGTCGGCGTGGCAACGGCTGCGCTCTATCCGTCGATCTCGCTGCTCGGCTCGGTCAGCCTCGCTTCGACCACGCTGGACAGCCTCGTCGACAATGACAGCATCAACTTCTCGCTGGGGCCGCTCATCTCGTGGAGCTTCCCGAACCAGACCGCCGCGCGCAGCCGCCTACGCCAGGCCGAAGCGACGGCGGAGGGCAGCCTCGCGGCGTTCGACGGCGTCGTGCTGACGGCGTTGCGCGAGACCGAGCAGGCGCTGGCGCGCTATGCCGGCGAACTGGACCGCAACCGCTCGCTCCGCCGCGCCGAGCGCGCCGCGGGTGAGGCCGCGCGGCTGTCGCGCTTGCGCTTCGACTATGGCGCGGAGAGCTTCCTCCAGCTGATCGAGGCGGAGCGCCAGCGTGCCGACGCGCGCGCCGGCCGCGCGCAATCGGACGCGGCGCTGGCCGAGGCACAGGTCAGCCTGTTCCGCGCGCTGGGCGGCGGCTGGGAGAACGCGCCGGAAGCCACGCGGCGGGAGCCGGTGCAGCCTCAATCGTAAGAAAGGAGCGGGATCCCGGATCAAGTCCGGGATGACGGAATCGGGAAGGCCGGCCGATCTTTCGCCGTCACCCCGGATTTGATCCGGGATCCCGCTCCGTCTCCCCGCAAACGCCGGGCGGCGCCGAAAACGCCATAGAATAGCTATGCACGGGTTGCGCGCCGCGCCCCATCCGCTACCCCGCGCGCATCGGAAACGAGGGAGACGGCACGACATGCGCGACGCGGTGGGCAAGCTGTTATTGTTCGGCGCCACCGGCGACCTGTCGCAGCGGATGCTGCTGCCCTCGCTCTACGGCCTTCATGCCGACGGCCTGCTGCCCGACGGCCTGACCATCACCGGCACCGCGCGATCCGAGCAGAGCGACGAGGAATTCCGCGCTTTCACCAAGCAGGCGCTCGACACCCATCTGCCCGACGACCGCAAGGGCGAGGAGGCGATCGAGGGGTTCCTGGCGCGGCTCCACTACCAGCCCCTCGACGCCTCGACGATCGAGGGGTTCGATGCGCTCGCCGCCAAGATCGGTGACGTGTCGGGCGGGCTCGCCATCTTCCTGTCGACCGCGCCCTGGCTGTTCGGCCCGACGATCAAGGGGCTGCAATCGGCGGGCCTGGCGGGCGACAATGTCCGCATCGGCCTGGAGAAGCCGCTGGGCAAGGACCTCGGCTCGAGCCGCGAGATCAACGACATCGTCGCCGCCGCCTTCCCGGAGGAGCGGACGTTCCGCATCGACCATTATCTGGGCAAGGAGACGGTCCAGAACATCCTGGCGCTCCGCTTCGGCAATTCGCTGTTTGAGCCGATCTGGAACGCGCGCGGCATCGACCATGTCCAGATCACCATCTCGGAAACCGTGGGGCTGGAGGGCCGCGCGGGCTATTATGACGAGGTGGGGGCACTGCGCGACATGGTGCAGAACCACATGCTCCAGCTGCTCGCGCTGATCGCGATGGAGCCACCGGCCAGCTTCGACGGCACCGCGATCCGCGACGAGAAGGTCAAGGTGCTGCGCTCGCTCCGACCGATCAGCGTCGCCGACGTGCCGCACCTGACCGTCACCGGCCAGTATGACGCCGGCGCGATCAAGGGTGAGATCGTCCGCGGCTATGACGAGGAGCTCGGCAAGGATTCGCGGACCGAGACGTTCGTCGCGCTGAAGGCGCATGTCGACAATTGGCGCTGGCAGGGCGTCCCCTTCTACCTGCGCACCGGCAAGCGGATGCCCGAGCGGCGCAGCGAGATCGTCATCCAGTTCAAGCCGGTGCCGCATTCGATCTTCGCCGATCGCGGCGGCGTGCTCCAGCCCAACGTCCTCGTCATCCGCCTTCAGCCCGAGGAATATGTCCGGCTGCTGGTCATGGCAAAGCAGCCCGGCCTCGACCGCGACGGCATCCGCCTGCGCGAGGTGCCGCTAAACCTCGGCCTCGACCAGGAGTTCGCGGGCACGCGGCGGCGCATCGCCTATGAGCGGCTGCTGCTCGACCTGATCGAGGGCGATCCGACGCTGTTCGTCCGCCGCGACGAGGTGGAAGCGCAGTGGCAATGGATCGATGCGATCCGCGCCGGCTGGGACGCGAGCGACGTGAAGCCCAAGAACTATCAGTCGGGAAGCTGGGGCCCGTCGTCGAGCATCGCGCTGACCGAACGCGACGGCGTGACCTGGAACGAGTGACGCGGGAAGGGAGCCAAACCGGCCCCCTCCCGTTCGTGCTGAGTAGAGGCTGAGCTTGTCGAAGCCTCATATCGAAGCACTTTGTGCGAGACAGTCCTTCGATACGCCATTTCGACTTCGCTCAATGGCTACTCAGGACGAACGGATAAATTGGAACGCTGATGACCGAGATCGAATGGTGGGATTATGACGACGCGGACGAGCTGGCGGAGGCCATCGCCGGCGACGTCCAGTTCGTCATCGAAAGCGCAATCGACGCGCGCGGCAGTGCGGTGGTTGCGCTGGCGGGCGGCAAGACGCCCTTCCCGGCCTATGAAAAGCTCGCCGCGGCCAAGCTCGACTGGAAGCGGGTGACGATCGTCCCCACGGACGACCGGCTGGTGCCGATGGGCGATCCGCTGTCCAACGTCACCGCGCTCGGCAAGCTGTTCGTCCCCAAGGGCGCGCGCGTGTTCCCGATCACCAGCGAGGCGGCCAAGGACTACAAGGCCGCGGGCAAGGCCGCCGATGCGCGGCTTCAGGACCTGCACTGGCCGCTCGACCTGTGTCTGCTGGGTGTCGGCGGCGACGGGCACACCGCCTCGATCTTCCCAGGCGCCGATTTCGACGAGGCGCTGAATGGCCCCAAGGACCGCCGCGCGCTGGGCGTCATGCCCGACCCGCTGCCGCCCGAAGCGCCGGTGGCGCGCGTGTCGCTGACCCGCGCCGCGATCGTCTCGGCCAAGGCGGTGATGATCGCCGTCACTGGTCAGGCGAAGCGCGACGTGATCGAGGCGGCGATCGCCGAGGGCGCGGGCTCCCCCTACCCCATCGGCCGCGTCCTGGCCGATGCGGAGTTGCCGGTGGACATCCACTGGGCAGCGTGATGTCTCGCCTTTCAACCGTTCGTGCCGAGCCTGTCGACGCACGTGACCAGCAACACGTCCTTCGACACGCTCAGGACGAACGGGGACTTTAGGTCGCCATGACGCTCCATCCCACCATCGCCGCCGTCACCGATCGCATCATCGAACGGTCGCGGTCCGGCCGCGCCGCCTATCTCGACCTGATCGAGCGGGAGCGGGCGTCGGGGTTCGACCGGCCCAAGCTCGGCTGCGCGAACCTCGCCCACGCCTATGCCGGGACCGACGAGCAGCGCGACCGGATGAAGGACGGCATGTCGATGAACATCGGCATCGTCACCGCCTATAACGACATGCTGTCGGCGCATGCGCCCTACTACCGCTATCCCGAACAGATGAAGGTCTGGGCGCTGGAGGTCGGCGCGACGGCACAGGTGGCGGGCGGCGTGCCGGCGATGTGCGACGGCGTGACGCAGGGCTATCAGGGGATGGAGCTGTCGCTGTTCAGCCGCGACACCATCGCGCTCGCCACCGCGGTGGCGCTCAGCCACCGGACGTTCGAGGGCGCGGCACTGCTCGGCATCTGTGACAAGATCGTGCCGGGGCTGCTGATCGGCGCGCTGCGCTTTGGCCATTTGCCGATGGTGCTGATCCCGGGCGGGCCGATGCGCACCGGCATCGCCAACAAGGAAAAGGCCGCGGTCCGCGAACGCTATGCCGAGGGCAAGGCGACGCGCGAGGAACTGCTCGAAAGCGAGATCGCCGCCTATCACGGCAAGGGCACGTGCACCTTCTATGGCACCGCCAATTCCAACCAGATGATGATGGAGGCGATGGGTCTCCACGTTCCCGGCGCCGCCTTTGCCAATCCGGGGACCAAGCTTCGCCAGGAGCTGACGCGCGCCGCCGTCCAGCGGTTGCCGCAGATCGGCTGGGGCACCGACGATTATCGCCCGATCGGCCACTGCGTCGACGAGCGCGCGATCGTCAACGCCGCGGTCGCGCTGCTCGCGACCGGCGGGTCGACCAACCACCTGATCCACCTGCCCGCGATCGCGCGGAGCGCGGGGATCGTCATCGACTGGGAGGATTTCGACAATCTGTCCAAGGCGGTGCCGCTCCTCACCCGCGTCTATCCCAATGGCTCCGCCGACGTGAACGCGTTCGAGGATGCGGGCGGGCCGCCCTTCGTGCTGCGCGAGCTGATGCGCGGCGGCTTCGTCCATTCGGACATCCTGACCATCGCCGAGGGCGGCTTTGCCCAATATGGCCGCAAGCCCGCGATCGAGGGCGACGCGCTCGCCTGGCCCGACCTGCCCGCGCAATCGGGTGACGACAGCATCGTCCGCACGATCGAGGCCCCCTTCTCGCCCGAGGGCGGCTTTCGCATCCTTCAGGGCAATCTCGGCCGCGCGTGCATCAAGGTGTCGGCGGTCGATCGCGACCGCTGGACGATCGAGGCGCCGGCCCGCGTCTTCTCGACCCAGGCCGCGGTGCAGGAAGCGTTCAAGGCGGGCGAGCTCGACCGCGACGTGGTGGTCGTCGTCCGCTTCCAGGGGCCGCGCGCCAACGGGATGCCCGAGCTGCACAAGCTGACCCCGCCGCTCGGCGTGCTCCAGAACCGCGGCTTCCGCGTCGCGCTCGTCACCGACGGGCGCATGTCGGGGGCGAGCGGCAAGGTGCCGGCGGCAATCCACCTCTCGCCCGAGGGGTTCGGCGGCGGTCCGGTGGCGAAGCTGCGCGACGGCGACATCGTCCGGCTGGATGCCGAGGCAGGCGTGCTCGAGGCGCTGGTCGATCCCGCCGAATGGGCCGCGCGCCCGCTCGCCGAGACGCCGCCGATGGCCGACGGCACCGGCCGCGAGCTGTTCCGCATGATGAACACGGGCGCCGACGAAGCGGAGAAGGGCGCGAGCGCGATGCTGGCGGCGGCGGGGCTGTAACGACGATCCGCTCGTCCTGAGCTTGTCGAAGGACGTGTCAGGGACGCTGTGCCTCGGACACGTGCTTCGACAGGCTCAGCACGAACGGGGTTTGGAGGGTCCGCCGTTCCGGCCTCTGCTGGAATGATCGCGCCTCGAAGCGAAGTTGGGGAGAGAAAATGGAAGTCGTCGCAGTCGATATCGGGGGCACCCATGCCCGCTTCGCCATCGCCGAGGTCGAGGGCGGCCGCGTCGTGCGCATCGACGATCCCGTCACCCAGAAGACCGCCGAGCATGGCAGCCTCCAGCTCGCCTGGCAGGCGTTCGGGGAAGCCGCCGGCCGGCCCCTGCCCCGCGCCGCCGCGATCGCGGTCGCCTCGCCGATCAACCCCGACCTCATCAAGCTGACCAACAATCCGTGGATCATCCGCCCGCCGCTGATCCGCGAGCGGCTGGAAGTCGACGACTGGACGCTCATTAACGATTTCGGCGCGGTCGGCCATGCGGTGGCGCAGCTTCCCGACGAGCATTTCATCCACATCTGCGGGCCCGAAGGCGGGCTGCCGGACAAGGGATCGATCACCGTTTGCGGTCCGGGCACGGGCCTGGGCGTCGCGCAGGTGTTCCGCACCGGTGAACGCTATCACGTGATCGAGACCGAGGGCGGCCACATGGATTTCGCCCCGCTCGACGGGATCGAGGATGCGCTGCTCAAGCGCCTGCGCCGCGATTATACCCGCGTGTCGGTCGAGCGGGTGTGCTCGGGGCCGGGCATCAAGGCGATCTACGAGACGCTGGCCGGGATCGAGCATCGATCGATCCACCAGATCGACGACAAGGCGATCTGGACGATGGCGTTCGAGGGTACCGACAGCCTGGCCGCGGCGGCGATGGACCGCTTCTGCCTGTCGCTGGGTGCGGTCGCGGGGGACCTGGCGCTGGCGCACGGGCCCAAGGGCGTGGTGATCGCCGGCGGGCTGGGACTGCGCCTCAAGGACCATCTCCTCACCTCCGGCTTTGCCTCGCGCTTCGTCGCCAAGGGTCGGTTCCAGGGGTTGATGGCCTCCATCCCAGTCAAGCTCATCACCTATCCGCAGCCGGGCCTCTATGGCGCCGCCGCCGCCTTTGCGCAGGAGCACACGCAATGAACATCGAAGACATCATGCGCGCCAGCCCGGTCATCCCCGTGCTGGTGATCGACGACGCTGCCACCGCCCGCCCGCTGGCCGAGGCGCTGGTCAAGGGCGGGCTCAAGGTGCTGGAGGTGACGCTGCGCACCCCCGCCGCGCTCGATGCTATCGCCGAGATGAGGAAGGTCGAGGGCGCGATCGTCGGCGCCGGCACCGTCGTTTCGACCCAGCAGTTCGAGCAGGCGATCGCCGCAGGCAGCGAGTTCATCGTCTCCCCTGGCCTGACCGAGGCGCTGGCCGAGCCGATCGTCAACTCGCAGGTGCCGTACCTGCCGGGTGTGGCGACGGCGGGCGACATCATGCGCGGCTATGCGCTGGGCCTGCGCCACTTCAAGTTCTTCCCCGCCGAAACATCGGGCGGGCTCAAGGCCTTGAAGGCACTGGCCGCGCCCTTCTACGAAGCGCGCTTCTGTCCCACCGGGGGCATTTCCGAAGTGACCGCCCCCGACTGGCTCGCCTTCGACCCGGTGCTGTGCGTCGGCGGAAGCTGGGTGACGGGCGGCGCGCTGGCCGATGTCGAAACGCGCGCGGGTGCGGCGGCGCGGTTGGCGCGGTGAAATCCCTGCGCTCGTGCTGAGCTTTTCGAAGCACGTGTCCAGAGCGATCCTCCCGGTACACGTCCTTCGACAAGCTGAGGACGAACGGATAGGTGAACCGTCATCCCGGACTTGATCCGGGATCCCGCTTCTTCTTGTCCATGCACGGAAACGGAAGCGGGACCCCGGATCAAGTCCGGGGTGACGATTACGGGTTGCCGGCACGCCCGCGAAATAATCCACCCGGCTCACTGCATTAACGGCTGACACGCCCCGCCCCCGCCGCTTAGATGCCGCCATGGCGCTAGACATCCGGAACAGCGGGCTTTCCGATGCCCTCGTCGTCCTCGGTTCGGCGGGATTGGTGATTCCGGCGTTCGCGCGGTTCAAGATCAGCCCGGTCATCGGGTTCATCCTGGTCGGCATCCTGGTCGGGCCCAACGCGCTCGGATCGATGGTCGATCGTTATCCGTGGCTCTACTTCGTCACCATCTCGAACACGCACGCGATCGAGCCGTTCGCCGAGTTCGGGATCATCCTCCTCCTCTTTTCGATCGGACTGGAGCTGTCGTTCCGGCGATTATGGGCGATGCGAGCGCAGGTGTTCGGGCTGGGCGCGGCCGAACTGCTGATCTCGGGCCTGGTCATCGGCGCGGCGCTCTATCTGATGGGACAGGCGTCGAGCGGCGCAGTCGGGCTGGGCCTCGCGCTCGCGCTTTCCTCGACCGCGATCGTACTGCCACTGGCGGGCACGACCAGCGCGATCGGGCGCGGCGCCTTCGCGATGCTGCTGTTCGAGGATCTGGCGCTTGTCCCGATCATCTTCATGCTCGGCGCGCTGGCGCCGACCGCCACCGACGAGGGTTGGACCGGCCTTGCCGACGTCGCGATCGCCGGCGGCGTCACCGTCGTCGCGCTCTACCTCGCCGGCCGCTTCATGCTGCCGCGCATGTTCGGCCAGGCGGCTCGCACCAAGAGCCCGGAACTCTTCCTTGCCGCCAGCCTGCTCGTCGTCATCGTCGCAAGTTTGGCGACCGCCGCCGCCGGCCTGTCGCCGATCGTCGGCGCGCTGCTCGCCGGGCTGCTGATTGCCGAGACCGATTATCATGAGGAAGTCGACGCCATCACCGCGCCGTTCAAGGGGCTGGCGCTGGGTGTGTTCCTGATCTCGGTCGGCATGTCGCTCGATCTGCGGCTGGTCGCGCGTTACTGGCCCGAGCTGCTTGCGGCGATCAGCGGAGTCATGCTGGTCAAGGCGGTGGTGACGACGCTGCTCCTCCGCTTCTCCGGCACGCGGCCGGGCGTCGCGGCGGAAACGGGCGTACTGATGGCCAGCCCCTCCGAAACCACGCTGATCGTGCTCGGCGCGGCCGGCACCGCGGGGCTGATCCAGCCCTCGACCGCGGCCTTCTGGACCACCGTCACCGCGATCGGCCTCACCATCACGCCGCTTCTCGCAAAGGGGGGGCGCCTCGTCGCCCGCCGGATCGAGGCACGCGTCGGCGGGCCGGAGCCGATCGAGCCGGCAGTCGCGTCCAACGGCACCGTCGTCATCGGCTTCGGGCGCGTCGGCCGCACGATCGCCGACATGCTCCGCGCGCACGAGAAACCCTATCTCGCGATCGAAGCGGACATCGACGTCGTCAACACGGCGCGGCGCGAGGGCTACAACGTTCAGTTCGGCGACGTCGCCCGGTCCGACATGGTCGACCGCCTCAATCTTGGCCATGCTAAGGCGCTGGTCATCACCATGGACGATCCCGTGCTCAGCGTCCGCCTGACCAAGCGCGTCCGCGGCTGGGTGCCGCAACTCCCCATCATCGTCCGCGCGCGCGACGCCGCGCATGCCGCCGCGCTCTATCGCGCGGGCGCGACCGATGCGGTGCCGGAGACGCTGGAAAGCTCGCTACAGCTCTCCGAGGCGCTGCTCGTCGACCTGGGCGTCGGCGTCGGGCCGGTGATCGCCTCGATCCACGAGAAGCGCGACGAGATGCGCAAGTCGATCAAGGATGCGGCGGGCCTGGAACGCGAGCCGCGTATCCGCCGCGTCCGCCAGGTCGAGGCCTGATGCCTTGAGCGCACCGCAAAGCGAGGCCTCGCTCGGGCGTCCGCGCCAGACGCTCGGCCTGGTCGACATGCTCGCGCTGATCGTCGGCATCGTCATCGGCGCGGGCATCTTCCGCACGCCTGCCCTAGTCGCGGGAATGGCGGGCAGCGAACTCGCGCTGGTCGCCGTATGGGTCGCGGGCGGGCTGCTCTCGATCATCGGTGCGCTCTGCTATGCCGAGCTCGCTGCGACTTTCCCCCATGTCGGCGGCGACTATCACTTCCTCGGCCGAGCCTATGGCGAGCGCGTCGCCTTTCTCTACGGCTGGGCGCGGCTTGCCGTGATCCAGACCGGCTCGCTGGCGCTTCTCGCCTATGTGTGCGGCGACTATCTCCAGATGCTGCTGCCGCTCGGCAGCTATGGCGCCAGCCTGTGGGCGGGGTTCGCCGTGGTCACCATCAGCGCGCTCAACTGGGCCGGCATCCGAGAGGGCGCCGCGGCGCAGCGCTGGCTGACCCTGGCGGAGGTCGGCGGGCTGGTGCTGCTGATCGTCGCCGGCTTCTGGGTCGATCGCGCGCCGGAAACGTCGGGCAGCAGCGCGAGGGGGTCGGTCGGCCTGATGCTCGTCTATGTCCTCCTCACCTATGGCGGGTGGAGCGAGGCGGCGTATCTGTCCGCCGAAGTGCGCGGCAGCAAGCGGCGCATCGGCATCATCCTCGTCGGCGGCCTCGCGCTGGTGACGGCGCTCTACGTCCTCGCCAACCTCGCCTTCGTCAACGCGCTGGGGCTTGCCGGCGTGGCGAGGAGCGAGGCTGTCGCCGCGGAGGTCGCGCGCGCCGCGTTCGGCTCGACCGGCGCGGGACTGATCGCCGCCGCCGTGGCGATCGCCGCGCTCACCTCCGCCAACGCCACTGCCATCACCGGCGCGCGGACGAGCTGTGCGATCGGGCGGACCTTCCCCGCACTCGGCTGGCTGGGTCGCTGGGACGAGCGGCGCGACACGCCGGGCAACGCGCTGATCGCCCAGGCGATCGTGGCGCTGATCCTGGTCGTGGCGGGTGCATTCACCCGCGACGGTTTCGCGCTGGTCGTCGATTATACCGCGCCGGTGTTCTGGCTGTTCCTGCTGCTGACCGGATTGTCGCTGTTCATCCTGCGCCGCCGCCATCCGGCGATCGAGCGCCCGTTCCGCGTGCCGCTTTATCCGGTCACGCCGGCGATCTTTTGCCTCACCACCGCGTTCCTCCTCTGGTCGAGCCTTGCCTATACGGGTTGGGGCGCGCTCGCCGGTTGCGGCGTGTTGGCGGTCGGTGGATTGCTGCTCGTCTTCCTGAAGCCCGTTCCCGAGGAGAGCCTGCCATGAAGCCTCTGATCGTCGGACTAGCCCTCACCCTCGCCGCCGGCCCCGCCAGCGCCCAGACCAAGCCTTCGCCCGCGCCGCAAGCCGCGCCCGCGCGATCGCCGGACGTCATCTACGTCCCCACGCCGCCGGAAGTGGTCGCGGCGATGCTCGACCTGGCGGAAGTGCGCGACGGCGATGTTCTCTACGATCTGGGTTCGGGTGATGGCCGCATCCCGATCGCCGCGGTGAAGCGCAACCGGCTTAAGAAGGCGACGGGCATCGACATCGATCCCGAGCGCATTGCCGAAGCCCGCGCGAACGCCAAGGCGCAGGGTGTCGAGGGCAAGGTCGCGTTCCGCCAGGACGACATCTTCACGACCGATTTCTCGGATGCGACCGTCGTCACGCTCTACCTGCTCGATTCGCTCAACGAGAAGCTGCGGCCGCGGATCATGGCGCTGAAGCCCGGCACCCGCATCGTCAGCCACGCCTTCCGCATGGGCGACTGGACACCCGAGGCCGAGCGCGACATCGGCGGCCGGCGCATCTATCTGTGGCGCGTGCCGAAGCGGTAATCGCTCAGGGGCGCCGCGGGATCAGCAGCCAGGGGCGCGGCCGACCGGTCGGCTTCTTCACGCCGTCCATCCGCTCGACACGGATGATCGGGATCGGGCGCAGGATCATCTGCCCCTTCATCGCGTCGAAGCCACCGCCGGTCGGCACCGCCAGGATGCGCTTGGCGACCGCCATGCCGGCGACGACCTTGCCGAACGCGGCATAGCCCAAATAACCGGGCCGCGCGTCCATCTGCGGTGAGGCGCCGACGCACAGCACGAAATTGCCGCCCGCCGCCTTGGGGCTGGCCCCCCGCGCCATCGAGATTGCACCGTCGACATGGCGGATGCCGGTCTTGTCGGTGGTTTCCAGCGGAAAGGGCGGCAGGATCCGCCGCGCATCGGTCTGGATGCCGCCCTGGATGAAGCCGGTGCCCGGCTTCGCCTTCGACCGGGCAGCGCGATAGAAGCGCGTGCCGTCGAACCGTTCGTCGTCGACATAGGCGAGGAAGTTCGCCGTCGTCGCGGGCGCGCGCCGCGCGTCGAGCGCGACGATGATCGCGCCCACCGGCGTGACGATCCGCACGCGAACGACCGCCGGCTCCCGCGCCGCCGCGACGCGCGGGGCAAGCGCGAGGGCCGCCCCGCCCCCGATCAATCCCCGCCGCGTCAGCATCGCGCTCAGCGCGCCATGCCTCCAGCCGCCAGCACCGCCAGCGTGACGAGGTCGCTCGCCGTCGCCGTCATCGGCGCGATCTGCACGTTCTTCTCCATGCCGATCAGCATCGGGCCGATCATCTGGTCACCGCCCAGCTCACGAAGCAGCTTGGCCGAGATGTTGGCCGACTGAAGCCCCGGCATGATGAGCACGTTCGCCGGACCCGAAAGCCGCGCGAACGGATAGTTGGCGAGCTGCTTGGCATTGAGCGCGACGTCGGGCGCCATCTCGCCCTCATATTCGAAGCCGGGCTGGCGGCGATCGAGCACCGTCACAGCCTCGCGCAGATTGTCGAGCCACTTGCCCTCGGGATTGCCGAAGGTCGAATAGCTGAGGAACGCGACGCGCGGCTCGTGGCCCATGCGACGCGCGACCTGTGCCGTCGCCTCGGCGATGTCGGCCAGTTCCTCGCCGGTCGGCCGCTCGTTGACCGTGGTGTCGGCGATGAAGACGGTGTGGGTCTGGCCGACGAGCACGTGGATGCCGAACGGCGTGCGGCCCGGCGCCGGGTCGATCACGCGCTTGATCTCGCGCATCGACTGGGCATAGGCGCGCGTCACGCCGGTGATCATCGCGTCGCCCTCGCCCAGCTGGAGCAGGAGCGCGCCGAAGATGTTGCGGTCCTGGTTGACCATCCGCTCGCATTCGCGGCGAAGGAAGCCGCGCCGCTGGAGCCGAGCGTAGAGGAAGTCGACCATCGCCGGGACGAGCGGCGAGACGCGGCTGTTGTGGACCTCGAATCCTTCCGGATCGCTGACGCCCAGCGCTTTCAGGCGGTCGTGTACGTCGTCGCGGCCGACCAGCACCGGCGTGCCGTAGCCGCCGTCGCGGAAGGCGATCGCGGCGCGAAGCACCACTTCCTCCTCACCCTCGGCGAAGATGACGCGCTTCGGCCGCGCGCGCGCGCCCTCGTACGCAAGGCTGAGCACCGCCGTCGTCGGGTTGAGCCGCGCGCGCAGGCTTTCGCGATACGCCGACATGTCGAGGATCGGCCGCGTCGCCACGCCCGAATCCATCGCTGCCTTGGCAACAGCGGCCGAGACGACCTCCATCAGCCGCGGGTCGAAGGGCGCCGGAATGATATATTCGGGGCCGAAGACGTGCTGCACGCCGTAAGCCGTCGCCACCTCGTCGGGCACGCGGTCGCGCGCCAGTTCGGCGATCGCGTTTGCGGCGGCGATCTTCATCTCGTCGTTGATCCCCGTCGCGCGCACGTCGAGCGCGCCGCGGAAGATGAAGGGGAAGCCGATGACGTTGTTGACCTGGTTCGGATAGTCCGAGCGGCCGGTGGCGATGATCGCGTCGGGCCGGGCGGCTTTGGCGAGCTCGGGCCGGATCTCGGGCTCGGGATTGGCCATCGCGAAGATGATCGGCGCGGGCGCCATGTCCTTGACCATCTCGGGCTTCAGCGCGCCCGCTGCCGACAGGCCCAGGAACACGTCGGCGCCGTGCAGCGCCTCGACCAGGGTGCGGCGGTCCGTGGCGGCGGCATGCGCCGACTGCCACTGGTTCACGCCGTCGCGGCCCTGATAGATGACACCCGTGCGGTCGCACATGATGACGTTGTCGTGGCGCACGCCCATCGCCTTGATGAGCTCGGTACACGCGATCGCCGCGGCGCCCGCGCCGTTGACCACGACCTTTATGTCGCCCAGCCGGCGGCCGGTCAGCAGGCAGGCGTTGATGAGCCCCGCCGCGGTGATGATCGCGGTGCCGTGCTGGTCGTCATGGAAGACCGGGATGTTCATCCGCTCGCGCAGCGTCTGCTCGATGATGAAGCATTCGGGCGCCTTGATGTCCTCAAGGTTGATGCCGCCGAAGCTCGGCTCCATCAGCTCGACCGCGTCGATGATGCGCGCGACGTCCTCGGTCTTGAGCTCGATATCGATGGAATCGACATCGGCGAAGCGCTTGAACAGCACCGCCTTACCCTCCATCACCGGCTTCGAGGCGAGCGCGCCCAGATTGCCGAGACCCAGGATCGCGGTGCCGTTCGAGATGACGGCCACGAGATTGCCCTTGGCGGTGTAGTCATAAGCAGTCGCCGGATCCTCCGCGATCGCCTTCACCGGCACCGCGACGCCGGGCGAATAGGCAAGCGCCAGGTCGCGCTGCGTCGTCAGCGGCTTGGATGCGACGATCTCGATCTTGCCCGGCCGGCCCTCGGCATGGAAACGCAGCGCCTCGCGCTCGGTGAACTGGTCGGCGGGTTCGTCGGTCATGCTGCGCAGCGTCCTTGGCGAAGGGGCGGGTGACGCTAGGGCTCTTGGCCGCTCAGGCCGCGAAGGGCAAGCCTAGGCAAGCATGGGCGTGCCGGCTATGTTCGGGGGATGGAGCATGAGCCCGGCATCTTTGAGACTCGCGACGAAGAAGCCGACGCTGAGGCCGATGCGCGTGCGATGGCCGACTATCGCGCTGGCCGCTCTTACCCCCATTCGGTCGTCAAGCAGTGGCTGCGAACCTGGGGCGATCCCGACTTCAAGCCCTTCGACGAATGGCTAAAGTCGTCTGGTTGAGGCCGGCGATCGTCGAAATCGACCAGATCGCTGCCTATGTCCGCGTTTTCGATCCCACCGCGGCCGAACGGCTGGCCGCAAGCCTTTACGCGCTCGGAGAGAGCCTATCCGAGTTTCCAAATCGTGGTCGTCCGGCCAGCAATGGTGCCAGGGAGTTGGTCACTTTGCGCCCGTACATCATTCGATATCTGGTTCTGGGAGACGAGGTTCTGATCCTGCGAGTTCGTCACGGCGCCCGCCGCCCCGATGAGTAATAATGCCCCCACCCCCATGATGGCGCAGTATTTGACGCTCAAGGAAGAGGCGGGCGACTGCCTGCTCTTCTATCGCATGGGCGACTTCTTCGAGCTGTTCTTCGACGATGCGCGCGTCGCGTCCGCCGTGCTCGACATCGCGCTGACCGGGCGCGGCGAGCACGAGGGTGAGCGCATTCCGATGTGCGGCGTGCCGATCCACGCGGCGACCGCCTATCTCCAGCGGCTCATCAAGGCCGGACACCGCGTCGCCATCGCCGAACAGGTCGAGACGCCGGAGGAGGCCAAGAAGCGCGGCGGGTCGAAGGCGCTGGTCTCACGCGCCATCGTCCGGCTGGTCACCGCGGGCACGCTGACCGAAGAGGCACTGCTCGACGCGCGGGCCGCCAACTGGTGCGTCGCGGTCGGCGAAGCGGCGGGCGGCGTCACCGTTGCCGCCGCGGACGTGTCGACCGGCCGGTTCGAGCTGTTCGAGACCGACGCGGCCTCTTTAGGCGCCACCCTCGCCCGCCTCTCGCCGGCCGAAATCGTTGCGGTCGAGGGCGCGGCGATCGAGGCCACCACCTATCGCCCTCGCGCGGACTTCGACAGCGCGCGTGGCGAGGCGCGGCTGAAGGCGCTCTACGGCGTCGCGACGCTCGATGGATTCGGCCAGTTCAGCCGTGCCGGGCTAGCCGCGGCGGGCGGCCTGATCGCCTATCTGGAGCATACCGCCAAGGGTGCCCTCCCCTTCCTGCGCCCGCCCGTGCTCCATGCCGGCGGCGCCACGATGGCGATCGACGCGGCTACGCGAGAGAGCCTGGAGCTTACCTGCACGCAGGGCGGTACCCGCGCGGGCAGCCTGCTCGACGCCGTCGATCGCACCGTCACCGGGGCCGGCGCGCGCCTGCTCGCTGCCGATCTTTCGGCGCCACTGATGGACGCAGCCGCGATCGGTGCGCGGCTCGACCTCGTCCAACGCTTTCATGACGAGAGCGCGCTTCGCGAACGCGTCCGCGCCAAGTTGCGCGCGCTGCCCGACATCGGCCGCGCGCTCGGCCGCCTCGTTGCCGGTCGCGGCAGTCCGCGCGACCTCGGCCAGCTTCGCGATGGGCTCGACGCCGCGTGGCAGCTCGGCGAGAGCCTGGCGCAGATTGCCGCGCCGCCGCCGCTGCTCGCAGACCTCGCCCCTCGCCTTCAGGGACACGGCGCGCTGATCGACCTGCTCCAGCGCGCGCTCGTTCCCGCACCGCCGATCGAGACCGCGCAAGGGGGCTACATCGCAGAGGGCTTCGACGCCGCGCTCGATGATCTTCGCGCGGCGGGTGCCGGCGGACGACGCGCGATCGCCGCGCTCGAGGCCGAGTATCGCACGCGCACCGGCATCGCAGCACTGAAGATCCGGCACAATGGCGTGCTCGGCTATCATGTCGAGGTGCCCGCTCGCGCCGCCGACAAGCTGATGGCGGACGGCAGCGGCTTCACCCATCGCCAGACGCTGGCGGGCGTCGTCCGCTTCAACGCGCCCGACCTGCACGAGGCCGCGCTCAAGGTGACGCAGGCGGGCAGCCACGCGCTCGCCGCCGAAGCCGCGCACCTCGAATCCTTGGTCGAGGAAGCGCTCGCCTGCCGTGAGCCGATCGCCCGCACCGCCGATGCGCTCGCGCGCATCGACGTCGCCGCTGGGCTTGCCGAGCGCGCGGCGGAGGGCGGCTGGGCTCGCCCGCAATTGACCGAACAGCCATGCTTCGAGATAGAGGGCGGGCGACACCCGGTGGTCGAGGCGGCGCTGGCCCGAACAGGCGAGCGCTTCGTCGCCAACGACTGCGCGCTGGGCGAGGATTCGCGCCTGTGGCTCGTCACCGGACCGAACATGGGCGGCAAGTCGACCTTCCTGCGCCAGAACGCGCTGATCGCGGTGCTCGCGCAGGCGGGAAGCTATGTGCCCGCCACGCGCGCGCGCATTGGCCTGGTCGATCGCCTGTTCAGCCGCGTCGGCGCGAGCGACAACCTGGCGCGCGGTCGATCGACGTTCATGGTCGAGATGGTCGAAACTGCCGCGATCCTGGCGCAGGCGGGGCCGAACAGCTTCGTCATCCTGGACGAGGTCGGCCGCGGCACCTCGACCTATGACGGGCTCGCCATCGCCTGGGCGGTGGTGGAAGCGATCCATGAGGTCAATCGCTGCCGCTGTCTGTTCGCGACCCACTATCACGAGCTGACCCGGCTGGCCGAGCGCTGCCATGCGCTTCGCCTCCACCATGTCCGCGCGCGCGAATGGAAGGGCGATCTCGTCCTCCTGCACGAACTCGCTCCCGGCCCTGCCGACCGCAGCTATGGCCTTGCCGTCGCCCGGCTTGCGGGCCTTCCGCCGGCGACGATCGCGCGGGCAAAGGCGGTGCTGGCGAAGCTGGAGGCCGGGCGCCAGAAGACCGGCGGGCTCGCCGCCGGCCTGGACGACCTGCCGCTTTTCGCCGCCGCGGCGGAGCAGGAGGCGCAGGCGGTCGATGCGTTACGCGAAGCGCTCGCCGCCATCGACGTCGACGCGCTGTCACCGCGCGAGGCATTGGAGGCGCTCTACAAACTCAAGACATTGGCCGGCGAACCTGCGCGCTAGATGAACGACGCTCCCACATTCCATTCAGGCTCGAACTCCTAGACGGGCGGTCCGGGAACGCCGGATCGGCTGAACGTTTCGTTCATGAAACTCTCTTCCGAAACTGGCGTTCAGAGGGGCGAGATTTTGAACTAGGGAGTTTGAACCATGCGTAATCTGATGATGGCGGTTGCCGCCGCCGGCCTGCTTGTTCCTGCCACTGCCGTGATCCCGACCGACAAGGCCGAGGCTTCGGCGCAGAAGCGCTACAAGTATCGCGAGTGGCGCGGTCGTGACGGCCGCCGATATTGCCGCAAGCCCGATGGCACGACTGGACTCCTCGTGGGCGGCGTCGCCGGCGCGCTGGTCGGCCGCACGATCGACACGCGCGGCGACCGCACGCTCGGGACGCTGCTCGGTGCGGGCGCGGGCGCGCTAGCCGGCCGCGAGATCGAGCGGAGCGGCAGCCGCAGCCGCTGCCGCTGATTTCGATCGCGCAAAGGTGTAACGAAGGGCGGGCATCCAATGCCCGCCCTTTTCGTTTGGGCGACTGATTCACGTCAAAGGAGATTGCGACGATGACGACCCGTAGCGCGAGCGCGAAGTATGAAGGCCTGGGCAAGGCGGGCAAGGGCCATGTCTCGCTCCAGTCGGGTGTGCTGACCGACCAATTCTATGGCTTCAACACCCGCTTCGCCGACGAGCCCGGCACCAATCCTGAAGAGCTGATCGCCGCCGCCCACGCCTCGTGCTTCACCATGGCGCTGAGCTTCGCGCTCGCGCAGGCCGGGTATAGCGACGGCACGCTTGAGACGACGGCGAAGGTCAAGCTGGAGCAGGACGGTCCCGGCTTCAAGATCACCCGTTCGGACCTGGTGCTGACCGCCAGCGTGCCCGGTATCGAGGCGGACGAGTTCGAGAAGATCGCCGGCGAGGCCAAGGCCGGCTGCCCGATCTCGAAGGTTCTCAATGCCGAGATCACGCTGGAGCATACGCTGAACGGTTGATCGACCAGCGCGGGAAGGTGGCGGATCGCTTAACCTTCCCGCGCTAAGCCGCGGCGATGCTGCGCGTTCTCACGCTCTCGACCCTGTTTCCCGATGCGACGCGGCCGAACTTCGGCGTGTTCGTCGAGCGGCAGACGCTCGGGCTGGCGGCGCTTTCCGATACCGAGGTGCGCGTGGTGGCGCCGGTGGGTCTGCCGCCCTTCCCGCTGTCGCGCCATGCGGTCTATCGCGGGCTATCCGAACTGCCGCGCGCGGAGACGTGGAAGGGGCTCGCCGTCGATCGGCCGCGCTTCCTCAACCTGCCCGGCACGAACGGGCGCTGGCACGCGGCGATGCTCGCGCGAGCGCTGGCGCCGCTGCTGACGCGTGTTCGCCGCGAGTTCGCGTTCGACGTGATCGACGCATCGTTCTTCTTTCCCGACGGCCCGGCTGTGGTGGCGCTCGGCAAGCGCTTTGGCGTGCCGGTGTCGATCAAGGCGCGCGGGGCGGACATTCATCATTGGGGGCGTGCGCCCGCGACGAGCGCTGCCGTCCGGGAGGCGGGCCGCGCGGCCGACGGACTGCTCACGGTCAGCGAGGCGATGCGCGGCGACATGATCGCGCTCGGCATGCCCGGCGATCGGATCGTGGTGCATTACACCGGAGTCGACCAGGCGCGCTTTCGCCCCGATGCGGGGGCCAAGGCAACGCTTGGCATCGACGGTCCGCTGGTCGTTTCGGTCGGCGCGTTGATCCCGCGCAAGGGTCACGACATCGTCATCGATGCGGTTGCGCGGCTCCCTGGCGTGGCGCTGCGCATCGCGGGGGATGGTCCGGAGCGGGCCGCGCTACAGGCGCAGATCGACCGGCTGGGCATCGGCGGTCGGGTCGTACTGCTCGGGCCCGTGCCACATGATTCGCTGCCACCGCTGCTGGCTGCCGCCGACGTGATGGCGCTTGCCTCCTCATCCGAGGGGCTTGCCAATGCATGGGTCGAGGCGCTTGCCAGCGGGACGTCGATCGTGATCCCCGACGCCGGCGGCGCGCGCGAGGTGCTCGACCGGGCAGAGGCGGGGCGGATCGTCGAGCGGTCGCCTGAGGCATTCGCGGCGGCGATCGGCGAGTTGCTGGCGGATCCGTCCGAGCCGGCCGCCGTGCGCGAGGCGGCGAGCCGCTTCACCTGGAACCGGAACGCCGAGACGTTGCGGGCGCATCTGGCCGCGTTGGTCGAGCGACGGCGCTGATCTCCAGCCGTCACCCCGGACTTGTTCCGGGGTCCACGGTTCCGCGGACCAAGTGGCCGGTGAGTACGCGGGACGGTGGATGCCGGAACAAGTCCGGCATGACTTTCGGAGCTTCAGTCGCATAATCCGTCTTCCCGGACCTGATCCGGGATCCCGCTTCTTCTCTCTTCCAAGGCAGCGGGACCCCGGCTCAAGGCCGGGGTGACGAAGATTGCCTTAGAACGGCAGCTTGAAGCCCGGCGGGAGCGGCATGCCGGCGGTCAGCTTCGACATCTCGGTCGAGCTTGCCGTATCCGCCTTCGCGCGTGCGTCGTTGAGCGCCGCGGCGACCAGGTCCTCGATCACGCCCTTTTCCTCGGGCTTCAGCAGCGATTCATCGATATCCACGCCGATGATTCGGCCCTTGGCACTGGCACGCACCTTGACCAGGCCGCCGCCCGAAACGCCCTCGACCTCGATGGTGTCGAGCGCCGCTTGTGCCTTGGTCAGTTCGTTCTGGACGTTCTGGGCCATCGCCATGATGTCGTCGAGATTCTTCATGTCATGCTCCGTCTGGTCTTGGGGCCGACCAGCTCGCTGCCGGGAAAGGCGGCGAGCGCGGCGGCCACCACGGGGTGTTCGCGTACGGACTGTTCAAACGCTTCGTCGTCCGCGCGTTCCATTTCGCGCAGCGAAGGTTCGCCGGCCGCGTCGCTCGTCGTCACCTTCCACCGCGCACCGGTCGCGGTCTTCAGCGCGTCCATCAGCTCGCGCGGGAAGTCGGACGGGATCGGCCGCGCGGTCGACAGCACGATTTCGGGCGGCTCGATCCGCACCGGCCGCGCATGGTTGCGCCATGCCTCCGCAAGCGCCACGCGTCCGGTTTGCGCGATCGTGTCGCCGATCGCCTCCAGCGTCGCCGGAAGCGCCGGCGCGGCGGCAGCCGGCGGCGGTGTCGCGGCAGCGGGAGCGGGAGCGGCGGGGGCGACCTGCACGCCGCCCTCGCGGATCTGACGCGCCAGCTCGCCCGGGTCGGGAAGCTGCGCGGCGTGGATCACGCGCAGCAGCGCCATCTCGCACGCCTCGATCGGAAGCGCCGCACGCCCGACCTCCTCATGTCCCTTGAGCAGCAGCTGCCACAGCCGGTGAAGCAGCGGGAACGACAGCCGCGACGCCCAGTCGGCCAGCGCCTCGCGTGCCTCAATGGGTTGCGCGGGATCGGCGGGGGTGCCGACCTTCACCAAAGTCACGCCGTGGACCGTCTCCAGCAGCGTGCGCAGCACCGCCTGCGGATCGACGCCCAGGTCGTATTGCCGCCGGAGCGCCGCCAGCGCCCCCGGCGCATCGCCCGCCAGCAGCAGCGCCAGGAGCTCTCTCACCGCGCCGCGGTCGGACAAGCCCAGCATCTCGCGCACCGCGTCGGCGCGGACCCCGCCGCCCTCCATGCCGGCATGCGCGATCGCCTGATCGAGGATCGACAACCCGTCGCGCGCCGACCCTTCCGCGGCGCGCGCGATCAGCGCCAGCGCCTCGGGCTCGGCCTCGAACCCCTCGGCGTCGACCACATGCGCGAAATGCGCGGCAAGCTTCTCGGCCGGGATCCGGCGCAGGTCGAACCGCTGACAGCGCGACAGCACGGTGATCGGAACCTTGTTCACCTCGGTCGTGGCGAACAGGAACTTGACGTGCGCGGGCGGCTCTTCAAGCGTCTTCAGAAGCGCGTTGAACGCGTTCTTCGACAGCATGTGGACCTCGTCCACGATGTAGATCTTGTAGCGCGCGGACACGGCGGCATAGCGCGACGCCTCGATGATCTCGCGGACGTCGTCGACGCCGGTGTGGCTGGCGGCGTCCATCTCGATCACGTCGATGTGGCGCCCCTCGGCGATCGCGCGGCAGGGCTCGCAGACGCCGCACGGATCGATCGTCGGCCCGCCCTGCCCGTCCGGGCCGATGCAGTTGAGCGCCTTGGCGATCAGCCGCGCGGTTGAGGTCTTGCCGACCCCGCGCACGCCCGTCAGCAGGAAGGCATGGGCCAGCCGGTCACGCCGGATCGCGTTACCCAGCGTCTGGACCATCGCATCCTGGCCGATCAGCTCGGCAAAGGTCTGCGGCCGATATTTGCGCGCCAGGACGCGATATGCCTCGCCCTTTGCGGCCGGCGGCGCGGGCGGTTCGCCCAGATCGAAACCCATCTCGTCCATCACGGTCAATCTAGGGCTTGGGGGCGTCGCGGGATAGCCCCGTCAGCGCTGAAGCGCCTTCTGGATGTCGACCTCGATCGCCTCCGGCTTGGTGGTCGGGGCATAGCGTTCGATCACGCGGCCGTCGCGGCCGACCAGGAATTTGGTGAAGTTCCACTTGATCGCCTCGCTGCCCAGGAGCCCCGGCGCCTCATGCTTCAGGTGCCGCCACAACGGCGCGGCATCGGGGCCGTTGACGTCGACCTTGGCGAGGATCGGAAAGGTGACGTCATAGCTGGTCGAACAGAAGGTCGCGATCTCCGCGGCGTCGCCGGGCTCCTGCGCACCGAACTGATTGCAGGGGAAGCCGAGCACGGTGAGGCCTGCCCCTTCATGCGCGCGGTAGAGCGCCTCCAGCCCCTCATACTGCGGCGTGAATCCGCATTTGGAAGCGACGTTGACGATCAGCAGCACGCGCCCGCGATAGGGCGACAGGTCGCCCTCGCTGCCGTCGGCGGCCTTGACGGGGATCGAATAGAGATCGGTCATTCGAGCACTCCTTCATGCAGCCGCACGACGCGGTCCATCCGGCTCGCTAGCCGCTCGTTGTGCGTCGCCACCAAAGCCGCCGAGCCTTCGCCGCGGACAAGCCGCAGGAATTCGGCGAGGACGATGTCGGCGGTCGCTTCGTCGAGGTTGCCGGTGGGCTCGTCCGCAAGCACGAGCGCGGGCCGGTTGGCGAGCGCGCGCGCCACGGCGACGCGCTGCTGCTCGCCGCCCGAGAGCTGGCTCGGCCGATGCGTCAGGCGGTGGCCGAGGCCGAGCACCGACAGCAACCGCTCGGCACGGTCCGCCGCTTGGCTTTCGCTCGCACCGTGGATGAGCTGCGGCAACACGACATTCTCGGCGGCGGTGAAGTCGGGGAGGAGGTGGTGGAACTGGTAGATGAAACCCAGCCGGTCGCGGCGGACTTCGGTGCGGCCCGCACTGTCGAGTTTGGCGACCTCCTGTCCCGCGATGCGGATCGATCCCTCGAACCCGCCCTCGAGCAGCCCGACCGCCTGGAGGAGCGTCGACTTGCCCGATCCGGAGGGGCCGAGCAGCGCGACGATCTCGCCCGGGCCGACGTGCAGATCGACGCCGCGCAGCACCTCGATCGTCGCGCCGCCCTGCGTGAAGCTGCGCTTGAGATCGTGAGTGGAAAGGACCGCCTCACTCATAGCGGAGCACCTGAACGGGGTCGGTGCTCGCCGCCTTGAATGCGGGATAGAGCGTGGCGAGGAAGCTGAACACGAACGCCATCAGCGCGATGCCGGCGATCTCCATCGGATCGGTCTTGGACGGCAATTCGGTCAGATAGCGCATCGAGGGATCCCAGATCTGCTGCCCGGTGACGAGGCCGAGGAAGCCGAGCACCTGCTGACGGAAGTAGAGCAGGATGAACCCCATGATGAGCCCGGCGATGATGCCCAGTGAGCCGATCGTCGTGCCCACCGTGACGAAGATGCGGATCAGACCGCCCCGGGTCGCCCCCATCGTCCGCAGGATCGCGATGTCGCGCGTCTTGGCGCGGACGAGCATGATGAGCGAGGACAGGATGTTGAACACCGCGACCAGAATCAGGATCGACAGCACGGTGAACGTCACCAGCCGGTCGACCTGAAGCGCCTCGAAGATCTCCGAATTGAGCCGCCGCCAGTCGTTGAGCTGACCCTTGGACACCACCTTGGCGGCGAGCGGCTGGAGGATCTGCTCGACCTTGTCCGGGTCGACGGTGTCGATCTCGATCATGCCGACCGAATCGCCCATCAGAAGGAGCGTCTGCGCATCCTCCATCGGCATGACGACGAACGCCTTGTCATAGTCGTAGACGCCGACCTCGAAGATCGCGGCGATCCGATAGGCGACGATGCGCGGCACCGTCCCCATCGGCGTCGACACGCCCTGAAAGCTGATGAGCGAGATTTCGCTGCCGACCGTCGCGCCCAGCGACTGCGCCAGGCGGGAGCCGATCGCGATGTTGCCGCTGCCTGGCGTCAGCTGATCGAGCTTGCCCAGGATCACATTGTCGCGGATCGTCGGGTTGCCGCGAATGTCCTCCACCCGCATCCCGCGCAGCAGCACCGCCTCGGTCCGGCCGTTGAAGTCGGTCATCAGCGGCTGTTCGATCAGCGGCGTGGCGCTGGTGACGCCCGGCGTCCGCTTCGCGTCGTCCAGCACCTGGCGCCAGTCGCGCAGCTGTCCCGCATAGCCCTGCACCACAGCATGGCCGTTGAGCCCCACGATCTTGTCGAACAGCTCGGCGCGGAAACCGTTCATCACGCTCATCACGATGACGAGCGCGGCGACGCCCAGCATCACCGCGACCAGGCTGATTCCGGCGACGAGGAAGATGAACGCCTCCCCCCGTCCGGGCAGCAGATATCGCCGCGCGATCAAGCGCTCGTAGCGCGACAGGATCATAGGAAAGCCTTGGTTGAAACGATCATTCCTGCCCGCTCTAGCAGCGTTGCGGACCGGCGCAATCAGGGCTGTTGCCTAATGAACACAGGGTGAAGCGATTCGGATTCGCCCACCCGCTTTCCGAATGACAGCCGGTGACGACAAGCCTAACCACAATCTCACGAAGCTCAGGCAAACAGGCCGTGGTTCGGGGAGGTTCCAGTCCCGCCAAGCCGTAAGGTAAAGGCGAGTGGACGGAGCCAACTTTAGGGGGCTGACGAGCGATCGTCACGCAGGCGCCCGGGCTGCACAAGCGGCCCGGGCGTTTGCCGTTTCTGGGCCTCCGAACTGTCATGCCCGGCAA
Source organism: Sphingomonas sp. Y38-1Y (assembly GCF_032391395.1). Classification (NCBI taxonomy): domain Bacteria; kingdom Pseudomonadati; phylum Pseudomonadota; class Alphaproteobacteria; order Sphingomonadales; family Sphingomonadaceae; genus Sphingomonas; species Sphingomonas sp. Y38-1Y. The sequence continues at coordinate 1,737,708 of NZ_CP135916.1, read as the reverse complement.
TCGAGCCGCGCTTCTCTCAACTGATGACAATGAAGCGCCGCTTCGGCGTTGACGCGTGCGACGAAAGCGTGTCGGGCGGGGTCGACGGTGCAACGCTTGGCCGGGCTGCCGGTTGTTGCGTGGCACGGGCCAACCTTCGGAAAGGCAAGGCGAATGAGCGACAAGCAGGGTCCCGATCGCGACAGCCGCGTGCGCGAGCGCGCCTATCAGCTTTGGGAGCAGGAAGGCCGCCCCGCCGGCCGGCACGAGGAACATTGGCACGACGCCGCCCGGCTGATCGACGCCGACCCGATCGCCGGTGCCGAGCCCGAGGCGGTGCCCGCCGCCGAGCGCGGCTCGACCGAAACGCCCAAGGCCAAGCGGGCGCCGCGCAAGCCCGCCGAGCCCGAGACGGGCGCGGTCAAGCGAGCGCGCGCCCCGCGGACGCTCAAGCCGAAGAAGGCGGGGGAATGATCGCGGCGAACAGCGCGGCGTACTGACGCGCCGCGCTGCCCCAGGAGCAGTCGGTCGCCATGCCGTTGCGCTGAAGGCGGCTCCAGGCGCCCGGCTCGTCGCGGTGCATGGCCATCGCGCGGGTGAGCGCCGCGCGCAGCGACGCCGCCGACCCGGCGGCGAAGTGGAAGCCGGTCGCGACAACCTGAGCCAGCGCATAGGGGCTCGCGTCGATCACCGTGTCCGCCAGACCGCCCACCCGCGCGACGATCGGGACCGCGCCATACCGCAGCGCATACATCTGGGTGAGGCCGCACGGCTCGAAGCGGCTGGGCATGAGGAAGGCGTCGGCGCCGCCCTCGATCGCATGCGCCAGCGCCTCGTCATAGCCGATACGGACGCCGACGCGGGCCGGATAGGCGGTGGCGAGCGTGCGATAGGCATCCTCCAGCTCCCGATCGCCGCTGCCCAAGAGCGCGAACTGCGCGCCGGCGGCGACCAGGTCGGGGATGAGCGGGGGCACGAGGTCCATGCCCTTCTGCTCGGTCAGCCGGCCGACCGATCCGATCAGGAAGGCGGCGGGGTCTTCCTCAAGCCCGAAGCTGCGCTGGAGCGCCGCCTTGTTCGCGGCTCTTGCGCCAAGGTTGGAAGCATCGAACGGTGCGGCGAGCGCGGGATCGGTGGCCGGGTCCCAGACCGCGGTGTCGATGCCGTTGAGGATGCCCGACACGACGTCGCTCCGGCCGCCGAGCAGGCCGTGGAGCCCCATCCCGCCCGCCTCGCCCATGATCTCGGTCGCATAGGTCGGCGAGACGGTGGTGATGCGATCGGCGAAGATCAGCCCGCCCTTCAGGAAGCTGATCTGTCCATGATATTCGAGCCCGTCGAGCGCGAACGCCTGTGCCGGGAGCCCGAGCGGGCCGAGCATCCAGGCGGGGAACACGCCCTGAAACGCGAGATTGTGGATCGTCGTGACGACCCCCGGTCGCCGCACCGGCGGGTCATAGTGGAGATAGGCGGCCGCCAACCCCGCCTGCCAGTCGTGAAGCTGGATGACATCGACCTCGAACCCCGCCACGCGTCCACCCGCCAGATCGGCGGCGGCGCGCGCGAACGCACCGAAGCGGAGCGCGTTGTCGGGCCAGTCGAGACCGTCGGGCCCCAGATACGGGTTGCCGGGCCGGTCGAACAGATGCGGGGCATCGAGAAGGATGAGGTCGAGGCCGTGCGCACGCCCGCGCATCAGCGTCGCCGGGCCGCCCATCAGCTCGGCATAGGCGTGCAGACGCTCGCCACCCTCAATCGCCGCCATCACTGCCGGATAGCCGGGGATCAGCGTCGTCGTCGCCACCCCCTCCCCCGCCAGCGCGCCGGGCAGCGCGCCGGCGACGTCGGCCAGCCCGCCGGTCTTGACCAGCGGATAGATTTCAGAGGCGACCGACAGCAGCCGGATAGACGTCACCGATCGAGCTTCGCGATCATGTCGGCGGTGATGAGGCAGATGCCGTTGTCGGTCCGGCGAAAGCGCTTGGCGTCGAGCACCGGGTCCTCACCCACGACGAGGCCCTCCGGGATCTCAACGCCACGATCGACGATGACGTTCTTGAGGCTGACCGATCGCGCGACCTTGACCCGCGGCATCAGCACCGCATTCTCGATCTGCGAATAGCTGTTGATGCGGCAGCCGGTGAACAGCAGCGAGTGGCGGAGCGACGCGCCCGAGACGATGCAGTCGCCCGACACGAGCGAGGACACCGCCTCACCCCGGCGTCCATCCTCGTCATGGACGAACTTGGCCGGCGCGGTCATCTCCGAATAGGTCCAGATGGGCCATTCGCGATCGTATAGATCGAGTGCGGGCACCGTGTTGGTCAGGTCGATATTGGCCGCGAAATAGGCGTCGAGCGTGCCGACGTCGCGCCAATAGGGCTCCGCCTCCGGCCCCGATCGCAGCGCCGACCGGCTGAAATGATGCGCGCGCGCATTGCCGTCGCGCACCAGCTTGGGAACGATGTCCTTGCCGAAATCGTGGCTGCTGTTCGGATCGGCGGCATCCTCGCGCAGCACCTGCGCCAGGAACTCGGTCTCAAAGACATAGATGCCCATGCTGGCGAGCGCGAGATCCGGGTGGCCGGGCATCGCCGGCGGATCGGCGGGCTTTTCGAGGAAATCGACGATGCGGTCCTGGTCGTCGACGTGCATCACGCCGAAGCCGGTCGCCTCCATCCGCGGCACCTCGACACAGCCGACGGTGACGCTGGCGCCGGTCTCGCAATGCTCCTCGAGCATCACGCCGTAATCCTGCTTGTAGATATGGTCGCCGGCAAGGACGAGGATGTACTTGGGCGCATAGCTGCCGATGATGTCGAGATTCTGGTACACCGCGTCGGCGGTGCCGAGATACCAGTTCTCTTCCGATACCCGCTGGCTGGCGGGGAGAATGTCGAAGCTCTCGTTGCGCTCGTTGCGAAAGAAGCTCCAGCCGTTCTGAAGGTGGCGGATCAGGCTGTGCGCCTTGTACTGCGTCGCCACGCCGATCCGCGGGATGCCGGAGTTCAAGGCGTTGGACAGCGCAAAGTCGACGATGCGCGTCTTGCCGCCGAAATAGACCGCGGGCTTGGCCCGGCTGTCGGTCAGCTCCATCAGGCGACTGCCGCGGCCACCGGCCAGCACAATCGCCATCGCCTGACGCGTGACGAGACCCCTCAACGTTGCACTTGGCGGCATTCTGCGCTCCCCTCGCCTGACGGCGTTGAAGCGCGGGCGACCGCCGCAAGTTCCATGGCTGTCACGATAAATCAGGGACTGTGGCACTTCTTCGCACGTGCGGCGTTCGAAGCGGCTCAGGGCATGGGGGACGGCTTGGAGCACGCATCGAACGCGTCGGTTGACTGGTTGCGCGATCCCTTTGCGTTTCTGGGCGTGCATGAAGGCGTGCTGCGGACCTTCCAGCCGGGGGCCGAGCGGGTCGCGGTCGTCTCCGGCGGCGAGGAATGGCTGCTTCGGCCCGTCCAGCCCGAAGGCCTATTCGTCGGGGATGCGCCTGCCGGCGACTATCGTCTGCGCATTGACTGGCTGGGCTGCGGCCGGTCGGAAGCGGCCGATCCCTACGCCTTTCCGTCGCAGCTCGGCGATCTCGACCTGCATCTGCTGCGCGAAGGGTCGCACTGGGACTTGCCCCTTCGCCTGGGTGCCAATCCGGACACGGTCGCGAGGGTTGCGGGCACGCGCTTCGCCGTTTGGGCACCGAATGCGCAATGGGTCGGCGTGGTCGGCGATTTCTGTAGCTGGGACCCCCGCCGCCTGCCGATGCGGCTGCGCCATGACGGCGGCGTCTGGGAACTGTTCGTGCCCGGCATCGGCGCAGGCGCGCGCTACAAGTTCGCCATCGCCGGAGCGGACGGGATCGTTCGCGAAAAGGCCGACCCGCTCGCCCGCGCGACCGAACAGCCCCCCGCTACCGCCTCAATCGTCGCCCCAGCCCCCGACTTTGCGTGGAGCGATGATGGCTGGATGGCCGGGCGCGGCGATCGCCATCATCCGGGCGCACCGATCAGCATCTACGAGCTGCACGCCGGATCGTGGCGGCGCCCCTGGGATGGCGAGGCGCATGACTGGGACGCACTTGCCGACCAGCTGATCCCCTATCTTACCGACATGGGCTTCACCCATGTCGAGCTGATGCCGATCGCCGAGCACCCGTTCGGCGGCTCCTGGGGCTATCAGCCGCTGTCGCAATTTGCACCGAGCGCTCGCTACGGCTCGCCCGAGCAGTTCGCGCGGTTCGTCGATCGCTGTCATGCGGCCGGGATCGGCGTCATCCTCGACTGGGTGCCGGCGCACTTCCCTTCCGACGCGCACGGGTTCGCCGAGTTCGACGGCACCGCGCTGTACGAACATCAGGACCCGCGCGAGGGCTATCACCCCGATTGGAACACGCTGATCTTCAATCTCGGCCGCCGCGAGGTGTCGGGGATGTTGATCGCCTCGGCGCTGTGGTGGCTGGAGCGGTTCCACATCGACGGGCTTCGCGTCGATGCCGTCGCGTCGATGCTCTATCGCGACTACAGTCGGCGAGAGGGCGAATGGGTGCCCAACGTCCATGGCGGGCGCGAGAATCTGGAGTCGATCGACTTCCTCCGGCGCATGAACGCCGCCGTGCGAGAGCGCTGCCCCGGCGCGATGACGATCGCCGAGGAATCGACCGCCTTTCCCGGCGTGACCGCCGCGCCCGAGCATGGCGGCCTCGGCTTCACCTTCAAGTGGAACATGGGGTGGATGAACGACACCCTCCGCTACATGGAGGAGGATCCGATCAACCGCCGCTGGCATCACGGGCTCGTCACGTTCGGTCCCGTCTATGCCTTTTCGGAGCGCTTCATCCTGCCGCTCAGCCATGACGAGGTGGTGCACGGCAAGGGGTCGCTGATCGGCAAGATGCCGGGCGACACCTGGCAGAAGTTCGCCAATCTGCGCGCCTATCTCGGCTTCATGTGGGCGCATCCCGGCAAGAAGCTGATGTTCATGGGCGGCGAACTCGCCCAATGGCACGAGTGGAGCCATGACGGCCAGATCGACTGGGCCGCGCTTGGCGACGCCAACCATGCCGGCGTCCAGGCGCTCGTCCGCGACCTCAACGCGCTCTACCGCGCGGAGGGCGCGCTGCACCAGAGCGATGCCGACGAGCGCGGGTTCGAGTGGGTGGTCGGCGACGATGCCGGCAACAGCGTGTTCGCGTTCCTGCGCCGCTCGCCCTATGGCGCGCCGCCGCTCCTGTGCGTCGTCAACATGACGCCGGTGCCGCGCCATGGCTATCGCGTCGGCGTCGCCGATGCCGGTTGCTGGACCACCGCGTTCAACTCCGACGATCCCCGCTATGCCGGCAGCGGGCTCGACCATCCCGCGACGATCGAGGCCGAGGCTGTGCCCGCACATGGCCGCGAGCATTCGCTGTCGCTGACGCTGCCGCCGCTCGCCACGCTGATCCTGCGCCACCAAGGAGCCTGAGGCCTTGACCCGAATTCCCGACCGCCTCGACAGCGGCGTTCCCTATCCGCTGGGCGCAACCTTTGACGGGCTGGGCGTCAACTTCGCCGTCTTTTCCGCCCATGCCGAGAAGATCGAGCTGTGCCTGTTCGACGAAAGCGGGCGGCAGGAGATCGCGCGGCTGGAGCTGCCCGAATGGACCGACGAGATCTGGCACGGCTACCTGCCCGATGCGCGGCCCGGCCTCCTCTACGGCTTTCGCGCGCATGGGCCGTACGAGCCCGAACAGGGGCATCGCTTCAACCCCAACAAGCTGCTGCTCGATCCCTACACCAAGCGCACCTTCGGCCGGGTGCGGTGGAGTGATGCGCTTCACGGCTATCGCGTCGCGAGCCCGCGCGCGGACCTCTCCTTCGACCGCCGCGACAGCGCGCCGTCGATGCCCAAGTCAGTTGTCGTCGCCGACGGCTTCGACTGGGGCGACGATCGTAGGCCCAACATCCCATGGTCGGAGACGATCATCTATGAGGCGCACGTCAAGGGGCTGACCCGCCTGATGGAAAGCGTGCCCGGCGCGGAGCGCGGCACCTATCGCGCACTCAGCCACCCAGACGTCATCGCGCATCTCCAGCGGCTGGGCATCACCGCGGTCGAGCTGATGCCCGTCCACGGCTTCGTCCAGGACCGGTTCCTGAAGGAGAAGGGACTGGTCAATTACTGGGGCTATAACAGCCTCGCCTTCTTCGCGCCGGAGGGGCGGTATCTGGGCCGCGGCGATGCCGACGATCTGCGGCTTGCGGTCCGGCGGCTCCATGCCGCGAGGATCGAGGTGATCCTCGACGTCGTCTACAACCACACGGCCGAGGGCAGCGAGCTTGGCCAGACGATGTGCTTTCGCGGGCTGGACAACGCGACCTACTACCGGCTGCAAAAGGACAATCCGCGCTACTGCGTCAACGACACCGGCACGGGCAACACCTTCAACCTCGACCAGCCGCGCGTTCTCCAGCTCGTCACCGATTCGCTGCGGCACTGGGTCGAGAGCTATCGCATCGACGGCTTCCGCTTCGACCTGGGCGCGACGCTCGGCCGCACGGGCGATGGCGCGTTCGATCCGGGCGCGAGCTTCTTCGACACGCTACGCCAGGATCCGGTGCTCGGCCGCGTCAAGCTGATCTCCGAGCCCTGGGACATCGGGCCGGGCGGCTATCAGCTCGGCAACCACCCGCCGGGCTTTGCCGAATGGAACGACAAGTTCCGCGATTCCACGCGCCGCTTCTGGCGCGGGGATGAAGGAATGCGGCCGGAGTTCGCCGCGCGTATCCTCGGCTCGGGGGACCTGTTCGATCGCCGCGCGCGGCGCCCCTGGGCGAGCGTCAACTTCGTCGCCAGCCATGACGGCCAGCCGCTGACCGACATCACCCGCTACGAACACCGCCACAACGAGGCGAATGGCGAGGATAATCGCGACGGCCATTCGGAGAACCTCTCCTGCAACTGGGGGGTCGAGGGACCGACCGACGATCCTGCGATCAACGCCGTCCGCGACCGGGTCCGCCGATCGATGCTCATCACCCTGCTCGCCTCGCTCGGCACGCCGATGCTGCTGGCGGGCGACGAGTTCGGGCGTACGCAGTTCGGCAACAACAACGCCTATTGCCAGGACAACGAGATCAGCTGGCTCGACTGGAAGCAGGCGGCGAGCGACGAGGGGCAGAACCTCACCCATTTCGTCCGTCGGTTGATCCTGATCCGCAAGCACTACCCGCTCGTCCGATCGGCGGCGTTCCTCTATGGCGAGGAGATCGCGCCGGGGCTGCGCAACATCGACTGGTTTGACGAACGCGGTCAGCCGCTGTCGCCCGAGGATTGGCAGAACCCGCTGGGCAAGGCGCTGACGATGCGGCGCGCGCGACTGTGCGAAGACGGATCGTTCGAGGCGATCACGATGCTGATGAACGGGTCGGAGGCGAGCCTGCGCTTCCACCTGCCCGAACCGCATCATTACCGCCGCCTGCTGGTCGACAGCGCCGATACGGAGCTTGGCGAATACGACCTGACCGAGCCGGAGGTCGAGGTGAAGGACCGCGCCGCGGTGCTGATCTATGCCAAGGGTCCGGTCGAATGAAATGGGGGCCGCAGCCGCTTGCCGATGGTGGCACGCGCTTCGCGATCTGGGCGCCGGGGGTCGAGGCGCTCGCGGTCGAGATCGACGGCATGGCCCCGGAGCCGATGCTGCCGGAGGCCGATGGCTGGTTCGGGCTCGACACCGCCGCCGGGCCGGGCACGCGCTATCGCTTCGCCCTGCCCGACGGGACGGCCGTGCCGGACCCCGCGTCGCGTGCGCAGGCGGGCGACGTGCACGGCTGGAGCGTTGTCGCCGAGCCGGAGCGCTATACCTGGCAGCATGACTGGGGCGGGCGGCCGTGGCACCAGGCGGTCATCCAGGAAGTGCATGTCGGCGCGGCAGGCGGCTATGCGGGCCTGACCGAGCGGCTGGACGACATCGCCGCGACGGGGTTCACCGCGATCGAGCTGATGCCGCTCGCCGCCACCGGGGGCATGCGCAATTGGGGCTATGACGGCGTGCTGCCCTATGCGCCCACCGCCGCCTATGGCTCGCCGGACGAACTGAAGGCGCTGATCGATGCGGCGCACGCGCGCGGGCTGATGGTGCTGCTCGACGTCGTCTACAATCACTTCGGCCCGGACGGGAACTACCTCCCCGCCACCGCGCCCGACTTCTTCAAGGCGGACGTGAACACCCCCTGGGGCGGCGCGATCGATTTCGCACGGGAGCCCGTCGCTCGCCTCTTCATCGACAATGCGCTTTACTGGCTGGGCGAGTTCCGGTTCGATGGCCTCCGCCTGGATGCCGTCCACGCGATCGGCGACAACGCCTTTCTCGACCGGCTCGCCGGCGAGGTGCGCGGCGCATTTCCCGATCGCCTTGTCCATCTGGTGCTCGAGAACGAGCATAACGACCCCGACCGGCTGACCGGCGCCTATGACGCGCAGTGGAACGACGACTTCCACAACGTCCTCCACGTGCTGCTGACCGGCGAGACGCACGGTTATTATCGCGACTTTGCCGAGGCGCCTGCCGAGAAGCTGGCGCGATGCCTGGCCGAAGGCTTCATCTATCAGGGCCAGGGTTCGCCCAACCAAAAGGGCAAGCCGCGGGGCGCTCCGAGCGGGCATCTATCGCCGATCCGCTTCGTCAGCTTCCTCCAGAACCACGACCAGATCGGCAACCGCGCGCTGGGCGAGCGGCTGACGGTGCTGACCGACGCGGCCCGGCTGCGCGCGGCGACGGCGTTGCTGCTGCTCTGTCCGCAAGTGCCGCTGACCTTCATGGGCGACGAGGTCGGGTCAGAGGCGCCCTTCCTGTTCTTCACCGACTTCCACGACGACCTCGCCGACGCGGTGCGCGAAGGCCGCCGCAATGAATTCGCAAGCTTCCCGGGGTTTTCCGACGAGCACGCGCGAGAGGCGATCCCGGACCCCAATGCCACCGCGACGTTCGAGGCGTCGCGGCCCCTGCCGGGACCGGATGCCGAAGATTGGCGTGCGCTCTACACCGAACTGCTGACGCTCCGGCGCGAGGCGATCGTGCCGCACTTGAGCGACGGCGAGGGTCTCGGAGCCGAGGCCATTGGCGAAGCGGCGGTAACCGCGCGGTGGCGGCTGAACGACCGAGAACTGATGATTGCGCTCAACCTCGGCGAAGCTTCGGTGCCGTTCGCGGCGCCCGAAGACGAGCCGCTGTACACGACGGAAAATGCTTTGGCCCGCGATAGCCTCGCTCCCGCCAGCTTCGCCGCCTGGCTGCGATGAGCGACGCATCGGTCCTGGCGCTTGCCGAAGCGGCGGGCGTGCTCGTCGACTGGGAGGATGCGGGCGGCAAGGCGCAGCGCGTGTCGATCGAAAGCCTGCGCGCGGTGCTCACCGGCCTCGGCCTCGACTGCGCGACGCCGGGCCAATGCGCCGACAGCCTCGCCGGGCTGACCGGCGAGGCTGCCGAGACGTGCCGCGTGATCGGCGTCGGCGAGCCGATCCGCGGGCTGCACGGGCCGGCGACGCTGCATCTTGAGGACGGCGGCACCCGCCCGCTCGACCTCTCCGCCACGCCCGCAATCGAGACCCCTGGCTACCACCGGCTCGAGCATCGTGGTGGCGAGATCGAGCTGATCGTCGCGCCCGATCGCGGCGCGACGCTTCCCGCCGAGACGCGGCTCTGGGGCACCGCGGTCCAGCTCTATTCGCTGCGAGGCTCCGGCCCGTATGGCGACTTCGGCGCCCTCGCCGACTTCGCGGGCGAGGCGGCACGCGCCGGTGCCGACGCGCTGATGCTCAGCCCCGTCCACGCGCTCTTCACCGCCGATCCGACGCGCTACAGCCCCTACTCCCCCTCCAGCCGCCACTATCTGAATCCCTGGTACACGACGGCCGAAGCAAGGGGCAGCGATGCCGAGCTGATCGACTGGCCAAGCGCCGTTCCCGCCAAGATGGCGGCGCTGCGTGACCTCTATGCTGCGCAGCATGACGCCCCCGAATTCGCCGAGTACGTCGCCGCCGCCGACGAGAGCCTCCGCCGCCATGCCCTGTTCGAGGCGCTTCACGCGCATTTCCATCGCGCGGGCGGCGCGCGCGGGTGGCAGGACTGGCCGAGCGCCTATCACGACCCCGCCGGGTCCGCGGCCACCGCCTTCGCGCGCGACCATGGCGACGACATCCGCTTCCACCTGTTCGCGCAGTGGCGGGCCGAAGCCGACCTCGCCGACGCCGCCCGCGCGGCCGGCGACATGAGCATCGGCCTCGTCGCCGACATCGCTGTCGGCATCGATGCAGGCGGCAGCCATGCCTGGGCGCAGGGTGACGAGCTGATGCTCGGCATCGGCATCGGCGCACCGCCCGACGCATTCCAGGCGGCGGGCCAGAATTGGGGCATCACCAGCTTCTCGCCGCTGGCCCTGCGCACCAAGCATTACCGACCCTTCATCGACCTGCTGCGCGGCGCGATGCGCCATGCGGGCGGCATCCGCATCGATCATGCGCTCGGGCTTCGGCGGCTGTGGGTGGTGCCGCACGGCGCCTCGCCACTCGATGGGGCATATCTGCGCCAGCCCGAAGCCGAGCTGCTGCGCCTGATCGCGCTCGAATCGGCGCGCGCGAACGCAATCGTCATCGGTGAGGATCTGGGAGTCGTCCCATCGGGGCTGCGCGAGGCACTGGCGGCGCGTGGCATCCTCGGCATGCGCGTCCTCCCCTTCGAGCGCGACAAGGCGGGCGACTTCATTCCCGCCGCCGATTGGGAGCCCGGCGCCGCGGCGATGACGAGCACGCACGACCTCGCCCCCGTTGCGGGCTGGTGGCGCGGCACCGACATCGACTGGCGCGAGCAACTCGGTGGCGAGGATGCGACCGGCCAGCGCGAGCAGCGCGCCGACGATCGCGAGCGCCTCTCGGCCTGCGCGACAGAGGCGGAGGTCGCCGACGGCGACACACCGGACGATCCGGATCTCGCCGTCGACGCCGCCATCGCTCTCGTCGCCGCCACCCCGTGCCAGCTCGCGATCGTGCCGATCGAGGATCTGCTCGGGCTCGATCAGGCGCCCAACCTCCCCGGGACCGTCGACGAGCATCCCAATTGGCGCCGCCGCCTGCCCGCTCCCGCCGTCGACCTGTTCGCCCGCCCGGACGTTCGCCGGCGCATTGCCCGCATCAAGGACCAACGCCCCTCATGATCCCGCGCGCGACCTATCGCATCCAGTTCCACGCCGGCTTCACCTTCGCCGATGCCGCGGCGCAGGCCGATTATCTCGCCGATCTCGGCATCAGCCACCTCTATGCCTCGCCGATTTCCACCGCGCGGACGGGGTCGATGCACGGCTATGACGTGGTCGATCCGACCACGATCAACCCCGCACTCGGCGGCGAGGACGGCTTCCGCGCGATGGCGGCAGCCCTGCGCGAGCGCGGGATCGGCATCATTATCGACATCGTGCCCAACCACATGGGCGTCGGCGGCGACGAGAATGGCTGGTGGCTCGACGTGCTCGAACATGGCGAGGGCAGCGCGTACGCCCGCTTCTTCGACATCGACTGGCAACCAACGGGCAAGCTCCTCGCCCCCTTCCTTGGTCAGCCTTATGGCGAGGCGCTGGCGGCGGGCGCGCTGAAGCTGAGCGACGACGGCACCGCGGTGATCGCGCACGACGCGCATCGCTTTCCGATCCGTCCCGAGGACCGCGCCGAAACCGAAGCCGATCCGCGCCGCTTCGACGACCCGGCCGAGTTGCACGCGCTGCTGGAGCGCCAGCATTACCGCCTCGCCTGGTGGCGCACGGCGGGCGACGAGATCAACTGGCGGCGGTTTTTCGACATCACCGAGCTCGCCGCGCTGCGGGTCGAGGATCAGGCGGTGTTCGACGCGGTCCACGCGCTGCCGCTTCGCCTCTATGGTGAGGGGCTGATCGACGGGCTGCGCATCGACCATGTCGATGGGCTTGCGGACCCGGCGGGCTACTGCCGGCGCCTCCGCGCGGCGATGGATGCGCTGCGACCCGGCGGGTACCTCGTCGTCGAGAAAATCCTTGCCGCGGACGAGGCGCTGCCGATCGGCTGGCAGACCGACGGCACCAGCGGCTATGACTTCATGAACGAGGTGTCGGCGCTGCTCCACGATCCCGCGGGTGAAGCGCCGCTCACCGAATTGTGGCAGCGCGTGTCCGGCCGAGCGGGCGATTTCGCGAGCGAGGAGCATCGCGCCCGCATCGAGACGCTGGAGCGCACCTTCCCCGGCCAGCTCAACGCGGCGGCGGCGGCGTTCCACGGGATCGCTATGAGCGACGCAGAAACGCGCGACCTGACGCAAGGCATGATCCGCCGCGCGCTGTTCGGGATGCTGCTGCACTTCGACGCCTACCGCAGCTACGCCGGCAGCGAGGCAGACAATGGCGAACGCTTACGAACCGCGGCGCGCGCGGCGGCGGACGCGTCGGCGCCGGGTGAGGCCGAGCTACCCGGCCGCCTCGCCGAATGGATGCTGACCCGGCCTGAGGCGCGCGACGCCGCCCGGCGCTTCGAGCAACTGAGCGCACCACTCGCGGCCAAGGCGGTCGAGGACACCGCCTTCTATCGCTACGGCCGCCTGCTCTCACGCACGGACGTGGGCTTCGACCCGGCGCGGTTCGCGCAAACGCCCGCCGCGTTCCTGGATCGCATCGCTGCCCGCACGCGCAACTTCCCCCACGCAATGCTCGCCACCGCCACGCACGACCACAAGCGCGGCGAGGACGTACGCGCGCGGCTCGCGGTGCTGAGCGAGGTGCCCGATGCTTGGGCTGCGTTGGTCGAAGGCCTTGACGACAGCGACATTGACCCCGGCGACCGGCTGATGATCCTCCAGACGATCGTCGGCGCCTGGCCGATGGCGAGCGCGCCGGCCGACGACTTTGCCGAGCGGATCGCCGACTGGACGCGAAAGGCGCTGCGCGAGGCGAAGCTGCGCTCATCCTGGACGCAGCCCGACGAGGCGTATGAGGCGCGCGCGATCGCGGTGGGTGAGACGCTGATCGGTACGCCGGGCGTTGGCGCCCTTGGGGGGCAAATCGCGGCTGCCGGCGCGCTCAACGGACTGGTGCAGGCGGCGCTGCGATGCACGCTGCCGGGGGTTCCGGATTGCTATCAGGGAACCGAGTTCTGGGACTTGAGCCTCGTCGATCCCGACAACCGGCGCCCCGTCGATTATGCCGCGCGGCAGCCGATCGCGGTTTGGGGCGATCCCTCGATCCTGTCGGATTGGGCGAGCGGGCGCATCAAGCAGGCGCTGATCGCCCATGCGCTCGCGCTGCGCGCATCAGAACCGACGTTGTTCGAGGCGCCGCTTTCGCCACTCGACATTACCGGCGAGCGTGCGAAGCATCTGCTCGCCTTCGAACGGCGGGTTGGTGACCGAGCACTGGTGGTGGTGACGCCGCTTCGCACGGCATCCGCCGTGGGCGACACGCCGATGGTCGACGCTGACTGGTGGGGCGATACGCATGTGACGATTGCGGGCGATCGTCACCGTGCCGCCGATCTGCTTGGCGAATTGCCCGTCCACGTCGCCGTGCATTGACGCGACGCAAGGTGAAACAGAGTGCGTCGCCAACGCCCTAGGCTCCCGCTTTCACGGGAACACAGCACTGGCAATCCACGATAGAACGATAACGCGATCGGCGCGCTAAAGCACCGCTGCGCTCAGCCTCAGGGCTGCGGCGGCGGTCCGCCCGGTGCGGCGCCGCCCGGCGCGCCCTGGCCCTGCTGCATCTGCATCATCTGCTGCATCTGCATCTGGCGGACGACTGCCTCGGGCACGAAGTCGACCATCTCGATGTCGAAGACCAGCAGCGAATCGCCGGGAATGACTTCCTGGCCCGTCTGGGGGTTCGTCTGCGGCGACGCGCCGTAAGCGAGCTCGGGTTTCAGCCAGAAACGGTACTTGGCGCCCTTGGGCATCAGCTTGACCGCTTCGGAGAAGCCGGGGACGACGCCCTTGGGGCTCATCGGCGTGGGCTGGCGGCTCTCGTCGAAGACGGTGCCGTTGCGCAGCGTGCCCTTGTAGTTGACGAGCACGAGATCGTTGTCGGTCGGCGTCGCGCCGCCCCGACCCTTGTCGAGCACGCGGTACTGAAGGCCGCTCGCGGTCTGGGTCACGCCCGGCTGGCCGGCGTTCCAGGAAAGGAACTGCGCATTAGTGCCGGTATCGGCCAAGACAGCCGCCGTGCCCTTCCACGCCAGGCCGAGCGCGACCAGCGCCGCCGCGGCGATGCCGATCCACAGCCAGACGAGATAGCCGCGCTTGACGGGCGCGATCGGGACGGCGGTGATCGACATGACTCGGGCTTCCAGCAGAAACGAAGGGGCTGGCGACAGGCCGCGCCGCCGAACCGGTCAGCGCGGGAAACGAAACGGCCGACCGCGACGGGCCGGCCGGAGCGTCTTAACGGGCGCCGTCGCGCTCGAGGCGCTTGCGCTCGAGCTTGCGCGCGCGGCGGACCGCGGCGGCGCGCTCACGCGCGCGCTTCTCGCTGGGCTTCTCGTAGTGGCGACGCAGCTTCATCTCGCGATACACGCCTTCACGCTGCAGCTTCTTCTTGAGCGCGCGCAGTGCCTGGTCGACGTTGTTGTCGCGAACGATGATTTGCATAAGGCCGTCTTGCTCCGAACTGAATAATGCAATGCCAATGGGGTCGCCGAAGGATACCCCTCGCACGTTGCCCTGCCCCCTAGCGGCGAAAGCGGCGCGTGGCAAGTCGCCAGCGCCGCGATCCGCCGGGAATGGGCGTCAGTCGAGGATGATGTCGCCTTCGCCCGGCTTCGACGCGACGATGCGGCCGATCGCCTCGAACAGCGCGTCCATTGCCACCGGCTTGAACAGCACCTCGTCCGCGCCCAGGCGCTTGCAACGCTCGGTCAGATCGGGCGCCGTGTCCGCGGTAACGACGATGATCGGCAACTCGCCCTTGGCATCGCCGCGTGCGCGGATGCGCTCGATTGCCTCGAACCCGTCCATGCCCGGCATGCGCAAGTCGACGAGGATGACGTCGAACTCCTCGTCATCGATGCGGCGAAGTCCCTCTTCGGCTCGATCCGCCTCCGCCATTTGAGCGCCGGCGACGTCGAGCATATCGCGAACGACGCGTCGATTCATCGCGTCGTCCTCGATGAACAGGATGTTCATCGCCGGTTCTCCGGCTGACAAACGTTACGGATGTGGTTTGCGACCATAGGTGCCCTATCTGCCTAAGCCGCCTCGGTGACAAGGGGCGGATCGCCCGTCGTCACTCCAAAGAGACGCTCGGCAAGCGCAGGGCCTGCTATCGGCTTCAAGATCACCGTCACGCCAGCGTTCCTCTCCGCCAGCTCGGGGACGCCGTCACCCGGCTGTTTCCAAAGAACAAAGGTGTGGGCGCCGCGTTCCGTCGCCCGTGCCGCGAGGTCGGCCAGATTGGACAGGCGCTCCGCGTCGTCGGGACCCAGCAGGCCCGCATCGACGAGCAGCCGCTCCGCCCCCACCAGGGCGGCGATCGCCGCGTCGACATCGTCGACGGGGACAACGCGGCCCGCACGCGGCTCCAGCAGCGTCTTGAGCATGCTGCGCGCGATCGGGTTGCGTTCGAGGAGGATGAGTCCGCCGACCCCGCCCTCCGCCGCGGCGGCGACCGCGACCGGCACTTCGGCGGGAATTAGCGGCAGCGTCACGGTGAAGGTCGACCCGACGCCCTCGCGACTCTCCACCGCGATCGTGCCGCCCAGCGCCTCGGCCAGGCTGCGGCAGATGGTGAGGCCCAGGCCCGTGCCACCGAACTGCCGTGTGGTGGTCGAATCGGCCTGTCGGAACGATTCGAAGATGTCGGCATGCTTGTCGGCGGGAATGCCGATGCCGGTATCGGAAATGGCGATCGCAAACCGCTCACCCACGCGGCGCGCCGACAGCCCGATTGCGCCTTCGCTGGTGAACTTGAGCGCGTTGCCCAGCAGGTTGAACACGACCTGTCGCACCCGTGCCGGATCGGTGACGATCCAGCCCGGCGCGGTCGAGAGGTCAAGGTTGAAGTCCAGCCCCTTGGTCCGCGCCTGCTCGCTCCACATGCGCGCGGCGGCGTCGAGCAGTGCGCGCAGGTCGACCGGCTCCGGCAAGACCTCCAGATGGCCGGTCTCCATCTTGGCGACGTCGAGGATGTCGTCGACGAGCGAGCGCATCGTCAGGCCGGCGCCATGCACCACCTCGACGCGGCTGCGCTGCGCCGGCGGCAGGCCGCGGTCGGCGAGCATCACCTGCGTCATGCCAAGGATGCCGTTCAGCGGCGTGCGGATCTCGTGGCTGGTCGTCGCGAGGAACTCGGTCTTGGCGGCGAGCGCCTTGCCGAGCGCGGCATTGGTCGCCTCGAGCTCGACATTGGCGGCGCGAACCTGGTTGCGGCTTCGCTGAATGGTGACGAGGCCGAAGCTCAGCAGGCCGACGATCACCGCGGCGCCGCAAACGATGCCGATCGTCAGGGTGCGCTGGAAGCGGGCGCGCGAGCGTTCGAGCGCGACGCTGGCGCGCAGCTCCTCCGCCTTGAGCCGCGCGATCCGCAGTTCCTGATTGGCGAAGTCGAACCGCGCCGCCATCAGCGCGGTGTTGGTCGACGCCGCGAGCCGCGTTTCCTCATCGGTCAGCCGCCGCAGCGCCTGAAG
Organism: Sphingomonas sp. Y38-1Y; assembly: GCF_032391395.1. Classification (NCBI taxonomy): domain Bacteria; kingdom Pseudomonadati; phylum Pseudomonadota; class Alphaproteobacteria; order Sphingomonadales; family Sphingomonadaceae; genus Sphingomonas; species Sphingomonas sp. Y38-1Y. The sequence continues at coordinate 1,721,064 of NZ_CP135916.1, read as the reverse complement.
ATGCGCCAGCGCGAGCGGCGCATCGCCCGCGGCCTTGTAGACCTCGTACGCGACCACGTGCGCGTCGCGGAAACTGGCGGCGGTCGTGGTCAGGTCGACGCCCTCGAAGACGGGGGCGATCCGCCGTTGTGCTTCCAGCAGGTTTCCTTGGCGCAGGGCGAGCTGCGCGGCGACGCTTTCGATCTGCGACCGAGCCGCTCGCGCTTCGGGACGCGCGATCAGCGGCAAGGCCGCGCCCAGCGCACGTTCCGCAGCCTCCAGCTGGTCCAACTCGATATAGGCGTTGGCAAGATTGCCGAGAATCCTCGCCTGCAGCGGCACCACCCCGCGCTCACGCGCAAGACTTAGAGCGCGGGTTAGTTCGACCGTTGCCTCACGATAACGTTCCTGTGAGATCAGCGCGGTTGCGCGATTATTGTAAAGCGCGAGCGTCAGGACCGGATCATCGGGATAGGCCTCTTCAGCCTGGCGATAGTAGCGGTCGGCGTTCGCGAAATCGCGGCCATCGGTGTAAAGATTGGCGATGCTTTGCAGCGCAATGGCCTGCCCCCGCGCATCACCGGACCGGATGAAGGCTTGATAAGCCTGCTGATAGGCGGCGAGCGCGTCGGCAACCTTGACCTGATGCGCGAGGATGCCGCCGCGGGTAAGCTGGATGTCGCCAAGCAGCTTGGTGTCGCCCATCCCTTGCGCCAGCTCGCTCGCGGCGGCCGCGAGGCGGTCCGCCGCCGTCGCGCGATCCAGCCGAATGAGCGCTTCTCCGCCAAGCCAGCGCGCGTTCGCCAGCGCCAGACGACGAAGGCGCGTATCCCCGAGGGCAATGGCGGCGCCCTCAGCCACCTGTGCTTGAGCGAAGGCGTTTTCCGGATCGGCGAGCATCGCTGCGCGCGCAGAAGCGAGCGGACTGGCGACCGCATTCGGCAACTTCACGGCGGTCGGTTGCGCGACCACGCTGCCGCCACTCACCAGGCAGGCGAACATCAGGAGGAGACGAATCGCGGCGCGCATTGCCGCATTCTGCGCCGCAAAACCTTGCGGTCGCGTCAACGGGAGCGTCAGGCGCGCTTCCAGAAGCTCTCGGGCCGGCCGAAGCTCGGCCGCATCGCCGCCGTCGCGGTCAGATGGCGCTCCTCGTCGAGGAACTGTCGCAGCGCGCCGATCACGATCGGGCGGCTGATGAGGAAGCCCTGCGCCATGTCGCAGCCCATGACGCTGAGCAGTGCCATCGCCGCCGGCGTCTCGACGCCTTCGGCCGTCACTTCCATGTCGAGCGCGTGGGCAAGGTCGATCGTCGATCGGACGATCAGCGGATCGCGGTTGCTGCTCGTCAACTCCAGGACAAACATCTTGTCGATCTTGAGCTCACGCGCGGGCAATTGCTTCAAATAGGCAAGGCTCGACAGGCCCGCGCCGTAATCGTCGATTGCCAGCGTGACGCCGATCTCGGCGAACATGCGCAGATGCCGGATCGCGCTTTCGGGATCGCGGATCACCGCGGTCTCGGTGATCTCGAAGCCGACCTGCGCCGATACGCCGCGCACCATCGTGCAGACCTGATCGACGAAATCGGCGTCGGCGAGCAGCACGCCGGAGATGTTGACGAAGATCGGGATGTCGTGCCCTGCCCCCGCCAGCAGCTGCTGGTCGGCGATCGCCTGACGGATCGTCCAGAGCGTCAGCGCGCCGATCTTGCCGCATTCCTCGGCAAGCGGAATGAAGTCGCCGGGCAGGATCAGTCCGCGCTGGGGATGCTGCCAGCGGACCAGCGCCTCTACGCTGGTGATCTCCTGCCGGCGCAGATGCACCTTCGGCTGGTACTGGAGGAAGATCTCGCCATTGCCGATCGCTCGCGACAAGTCGCGCATCAGCGACAGCCGGTCATATGCGTGCTCGGCGCGGCTGAGGTCGCGCACGACGTCCTTCTGATCGGTACGCGCCTGCGCCAGCGCCGCCTCGGCAGCCTCGACCAGGCGGACATCATCGCGATCATGGCTCGGCATTGCCGCGCCCGCCATCACGAGTTCGAGAAGGTGCGGCTCGCCGTCGATGTCGAGCGGCTGGGCGAAGCAGTCGCGAAGACGGCGAATGGCGCTGTCCGCCTCGGTCGGCAACGCGCCCTCGAACGCGATCTCGAGCGTGGTGCGCCCGACCGGCATGATCCGCGCGCCCGGAAGGATCCGCGCCATCACCGACGCGACGTCGTCCGCCAGAAAATCGGCTCGTGACCGGCCAAGATGCCGGCGTAGCGCCCCGAAATTTCCGATCTGCGCCAGCAGCAGCAACTGCCATGCCGGCAGACCGACGGGCGAGGTGGCGACGATCGGCGTCGGGAGGGCGTCGGGCGGCATTGCCCCTCCCCGATAAAGGCAAGGGCGTTGAGAACTGGTTAACCCCAAAAGATGTGCCGCAACGGCACCGACCAGCGAAGTCGTTCGCTTTACGAAAGATTAATTTCTTGTTAAGGACGTCGACGGGGCCTGATCGTCCCCGCTGGGAGAAAAAACATGTATGACGTCCTGTTCCGGGAAGTGTACGGCGAGACCATTCGTCCGTTCTGAATCCTGAATGGGTCTCGGATCGACGCGCCTGGCGGGTCGATCCGAGCCTTTCAGAGACAGATTGAAAAAGGGCACCCGCGCGGCGGGTGCCCTTTTCGATTCAGCCGTCCGATTCAGGCGCGGCGGACGCTCAGATGCCGCCGTCGACCACATCGTGCCCCGCCGTCTCCAGTGCATCGACCAGCGCCGCCAGACAGGCATCAAGGACTGCAGGATCGGTCCCGCGAACGACGAAGTTCGCGCCCGTTCGCCCTTCGCGAAAGAAGGGATAGCTGCCGATCGCGACCGCCGCGACGTCGCCGTCGCCGCGATAGGTCCGCTCGGTCGCGCGTAGTAGTTCGGCGACCTCGCTCTCGCCCACCCAGCAGCCGATCGTTCGCGCGATCAGCGGTCGCCCGCCCTCCAGCGTGCCGGTCAGCGCCTCGAGCATCCCTGCGGTGATGTGCGGCACGCCGGCCAGGATGAACAGGTTGCCGTGGCGGATGCCCGGTGCGCCAGACACGCGATTGGTGATGAGCTCGGCGCCGTCCGGCACGCGCGCCATCCGCAGCCGCGCGTCGGTCAGCCCGCCGCGCGTCGCATAATAGCGTTCGAGGATCGCGCGCGCCTCCGGATGAACGACCACCGCGACGCCCAGTGCCTTGGCGATCGCGTCGACGGTGATGTCGTCGTGCGTCGGCCCGATCCCGCCCGTCGTGAAGCAATAATCGCAGCGGTGCCGCAGCGTATCCACCGCCTCGACGATCGCCGCTTCGCGATCCGCCACCACGCGCACCTCGGCAAGGCGGATGCCCTGCACGTTGAGCCAGGTCGCCAGCTGGGCGATGTTCTTGTCCTGTGTCCGACCCGACAGGATCTCGTCGCCGATGACCACGAGGGCAGCGGTCCAGATGCGTTCGCTCATGGCCCGGGCATAGCGCGGACCCGCCCCCTCGCAAAATCCCGGTCGAAAGGCTATGTCCGCCCGATGACCGACTATGTGACCGTTGCCCCCGACACGCCGCTTTCGCGCAGCGGCGCAATCCACCTTTATGGCCGCGACGCGTTCGACGGCATGCATCGCGCGGGTCGCCTCGCGGCCGAGATCCTCGATGCGATCGTGCCGCTGATGGTGCCCGGCACGGAGACGCGGACGATCGACGATGCGATCCGCACCAAGATGCTGGCGGGCGGCGCCGTGCCCGCAACGCTCGGCTATCGCGGCTACACGCACAGCTCGTGCATCTCGATCAACCACGTCGTCTGTCACGGCATTCCATCGGATCGCGTCCTGAAGGACGGCGACATCGTCAATGTCGACGTCACGCCGCTGCTGGACGGTTGGCATGGCGACACCAGCCGCATGTACTTGATCGGCGACGTCGGCCTGAAGGCGCGGCGGCTGGTCGAGGTCACCTACGAGTGCCTGATGCTCGGGGTCGAGCAGGCGAGGCCCGGCAACACGCTGGGCGACGTTGCGCATGTCATCCAGCGCTATGCCGAAAAGCACCGCTATGGCGTGGTCCGCGACTTCTGCGGCCACGGCGTCGGCCGCCTGTTCCACGACGCGCCCGAGGTGGTGCACATCGGCAAGCCCGGCACCGGCCCCGAGCTTCGTCCCGGCATGATCTTCACGATTGAGCCGATGATCAACATCGGCCGTCCCGACGTAAAGCTGCTCGAGGATGGGTGGACGGCGGTGACGCGCGACCGCAGCTTGTCGGCCCAGTTCGAGCATTCGATCGGCATCACCGAGGATGGCTGCGAGATCTTCACCGTCAGCCCCGCAGGCTTCCACCAGCCGCCTTATGACTGATCGACTGCCCGCGGATCGGGCATCCGCGGGCCAGTTGCATCTTTCTGAGGCAGGTTGGCGCAGAGATGCGCGCGCTCTGCCTCCTTTTTGCGTGGTTTTCGGCTGGCACACTTGATGCAAAGTCCCGCGCAGGGGATGTTGGGTCCATTGATTCCAACTGGCGGGGATTCGTCGCGTGAAGAAGATCGAGGCCATCATCAAGCCGTTCAAGCTCGATGAGGTGAAGGAAGCGCTGCACGACGTCGGCGTCTCCGGCATCACCGTGACCGAGGCCAAGGGCTTCGGCCGCCAGAAGGGCCATACCGAGCTTTATCGCGGCGCCGAATATGTCGTCGACTTCCTGCCCAAGGTGAAGCTGGAGGTGGTGGTCGAGGACGGTCTGGCCGAGCGCGTGGTCGAGGCGATCGCCGCGGCGGCGCAGACCGGCCGCATCGGCGACGGCAAGATCTTCGTCATCCCCGTCGAAACCGCGCTTCGCATTCGCACCGGCGAACGGAACGACGACGCGATTTGACGCGGCGCAGCGAACTCGCTTTGGTAAAAACGACCCCGACATTTCCTTGCGCGATTCGCCGCGCAGACTTGCTGAACACGAAAGGGATTTGAATGGCCACGGACGCCGGCAGCATCATCAAGCGCATCAAGGACGAAGAGATCGAGTGGGTCGACCTGCGCTTCACCGACCCTAAGGGCAAGTGGCAGCACCTGTCGATGGTCGCCTCGGCGCTTGACGAGGACCAGCTGACCGACGGCCTGATGTTCGACGGCTCCTCTATCGAGGGCTGGAAGGCGATCAACGAGTCGGACATGGTGCTCAAGCCCGACCTGGACGCGGTCTATACCGATCCGTTCTCGGCGACGCCGATGCTGATCCTATTCTGCGACGTGGTCGAGCCCTCGACCGGCGAGCTCTACGCCCGCGATCCGCGCTCGACCGCCAAGCGCGCCGAGGCGTACGTCAAGACGACGGGCATCGGCGACACCGTCTATGTCGGCCCCGAGGCCGAGTTCTTCATGTTCGACGACGTCCGCTTCGAGAACACCTATTCGTCGAGCTTCTACAAGATCGACGATATCGAGCTGCCGGGCAACTCGTCCAAGGAATATGAAGGCGGCAACATGGGCCACCGCCCGCGCGCCAAGGGCGGCTACTTCCCCGTCGCGCCGGTCGACAGCGCCGTCGACATCCGCGGCGAGATGGTCTCGACCATGCTCGAGATGGGCTTGCCCTGCGACAAGCACCACCACGAGGTTGCCGCCGCGCAGCATGAGCTGGGCCTGACGTTCGGCACGCTGGTCACCACCGCCGACCGCATGCAGATCTACAAGTATGTCGTGCACCAGGTCGCGCATGCCTATGGCAAGTCGGCGACCTTCATGCCCAAGCCCATCAAGGACGACAACGGCTCGGGCATGCACACGCACTTCTCGATCTGGGAAGGCTCGAAGCCGCTGTTCGCGGGCGACGGCTATGCCGGCCTGTCGGATACCTGCCTCTACTTCATCGGCGGCGTCATCAAGCATGCGCGGTCGTTGAACGCCTTCACCAATCCGACGACCAACAGCTACAAGCGGCTGGTTCCGGGGTTCGAGGCGCCCGTGCTGCTCGCCTATTCGAGCCGCAACCGCTCGGCGTCGTGCCGCATCCCGTACGGCACGGGTGCCAAGTCGAAGCGCGTCGAGTTCCGCTTCCCCGACGCGATGGCCAACCCGTATCTCTGCTATGCGGCGATCCTGATGGCCGGCCTGGACGGCATCCAGAACAAGATCCATCCGGGTGAGGCGATGGACAAGAACCTCTATGACCTGCCCCCCGCCGAGCTGGTCAACGTGCCCACCGTTTGTGGTTCGCTCCGCGAGGCGCTGATCGCGCTCCAGGAGGATCACGACTATCTGCTGAAGGGCGACGTGTTCACCAAGGACCAGATCGAGGCCTATGCCGAGATCAAGTGGGCCGACGTCATCCGCTTCGAGACGACGCCGAGCCCGGTCGAGTACGACATGTACTACAGCGCCTGAGGCGCGGCTGCGTCCTCGCCGGTCGCAGCGCGACAGGCGCTGTCGGCCAGCGCAGGCGAAGTCAGCGACCGACGACGCGGCTCTGTCGCGGCGAGCCAAATGAAAGGGCGTCCGGCCAGACCGGGCGCCCTTTTCGCTGGCGCTCATCCACATGGGCACTCAAACCCATGGGAACCCCTGCCCGCCCCCGTCCATTCCGCGCCTGAACGTTGAAAGGACAGGCGATGCAGGCGCGGACGGCGGCGATGGTGGGCGGACTGGTGGCGGGCGTGGTGACGACCGCGGCGATGTGGGCGGGGCGCAAGTCCGGCGTGCTCGGCAAGACGCTCGATCGCGACGCCGTCGACTGGATCGACGATACCACCGGGTCGCGTGAGGTCATCGGCGACACCGGCACCAGCCTGGTCGAGTTCGGCAACCACCTTGGCGCCTCGGCTGCGTTCGCCGGTCTGTATGCCAAGCTGCGCGAGGCATTCCCCGACGCCCCGCCCGCGGCGCTGGGCGCGCTGTTCGGCACCGGCCTCTACCTCGTCAACATCGCCGGGATCGCGCCGCTGATTGGTATCACCGAGGGTGAGACGAACGCGGGTCCGCGCAAGGCGTCGGAGCGCTGGGCGGTCCACGTCCTCCAGTCGGTCGTGACCGCGATCGTCATGGAGCGGCTGATGTCGAAGCCGGCCAAGGCATAAGCGGCTTGGCAGCGCGGCGGCGCTCCGCCTAGCGTACGGTCATGCACAAGCTGACCCTCGCGATCGCCTTCGCCGCCCTGCCCCTTCCCGCGTTCGCGCAAACGCCCACCGAGATCGCGGCGATGCGCACGGCGGTCGCGGCCGACGCGAGCCGCAACGAAGCGCTGCTCGAGCGGCTCGTGGTCCAGAACTCCGGCACCCTTAACCTCCCCGGCGTCAAGGCAGTAGGCGAGCTTGTTCGCAGCGAGTTCGAACCACTCGGCTTTACCGTGAACTGGGAGGATCAGTCGGCGGTCGGCCGCGCCGGGCATCTGGTGGCGCGGCACAAGGGCAGCGGGCGCGGCAAGCGGCTGCTGCTGATCGGTCATCTCGACACGGTGTTTGAACCGTCCTCCCCCTTCACGGGCTTCAAGCGTGAGGGCGGACGCGCGATCGGGCCGGGCGTCGGCGACGACAAGGGCGGGATCGTCGTCATCATCGGCGCACTGAGGGCGATGCAGGCGGCGGGGACGCTGAAGAACGCCGACATCACCGTCTATCTCACCGGTGACGAGGAACGGGCCGGCGCGCCGGCGGAGAAGGCTCGGGCCGGGCTGGTCGCCGCGGCAAAGGCGAGCGACATCGCGCTCGAGTACGAGAATTTGGCGACGGAGAACGGCACCGAATACGGCACCGTCGCACGCCGAAGCTCGACCAGTTGGGAGCTGAAGACCACCGGCGTCACCGGTCATTCGAGCGGCGTCTTCGGCGACGCGCTCGGCTATGGCGCGATCTACGAGATGGCGCGCATTCTCGATGGCTTCCGTCGCGAGTTGCCCGAGCCCAACCTCACCTACAATGTCGGGGTGATGGCCGGCGGCACGCCCGCGGCGATCGACGCGGCCGGCGTGACCGCGACCGGCAGCGGCAAGACCAACATCGTCGCCGAAGCCACCGTCGCGCGCGGCGACCTTCGCACGCTGACGCCCGAGCAGGACGCGCGCGTGCGAGGCAAGATGACGGCGATCGTCGAGAAGCACCTGCCGCGCACCGGCGCGACGCTGACCTTCTTCGACGGCATGCCGCCGATGGCGCCGAGCGAGGGCAATCGCGCGCTCCTGGCGACACTCAATGCTGTCAATCGCGACCTCAAGCTGCCCGAGATGCCCGAATATGATCCGGCCAAGCGCGGGGCGGCGGATTCCGGCTGGGTCGCGGCGATCGTCCCGACGCTGGCGGGGCTAGGCCCGGTCGTCGGCAAGGCGCATGCCGAGGGCGAATGGCTCGACCTCTCCAGTTTGCCGCGGCAGGCGTTGCGGAACGCCGCGTACCTGACGCGCCTGTCGCGGGAACCGCGAAGCCGTTGAATTGTCGTGGCTGTCTGTCTCAGGAGAAGATCGGATGGCCCTCACCGCACTCGCGCTCAACTGCACGCTCAAGGCGGATCAGTCGCAGCAATCCTCGACCGACGCGATGATCGCGGTGCTCGCCGACGCGTTCAAGGCGCACGACGTGACGATCAGCGAGACGATCCGCGTCGCCGCGCACGATGTGAAGCCCGGGGTGACCAGCGATGAGGGCGATGGCGATGCCTGGCCGGCAATCCGCGAGAAGATCCTGGCGCACGACATCCTGATCTTTGGCGGCCCGATCTGGATGGGCCAGATCGGCAGCGTCGCCAAGCGCGTGCTGGAGCGGATGGATGCCTTCCTCGACGAGACCGACGATCAGGGCCGGATGCCGAGCTATTCGAAGGTCGCGATCGCTGCGATCGTCGGTAACGAGGACGGCGCGCACTGGTCCTCGGCGCAGCTCTTTCAATCGCTCAACGACGTGGGCTTCACCATCCCCGCTGTCGCTGCCTGCTACTGGGTCGGTGAAGCAATGGGATCGACCGATTTCAAAGACTTGGACGAGACACCTGAGACGGTGACGAAGACGGCCAAGATGGTGGCATCGAACGCCGCGCACCTCGCAGGACTTTTGAGGGACGCGCCGTATCCGGGTTAAATTCTTCGTCACCCCGGACTTATACCGGGGTCCACCGTTCCGCAAACCAAGCCGCGCTAATTACGCGGACCAGTGGACCCCGGAACAAGTCCGGGGTGACGGATAAGCCTTAAGGTACCAGCACCGTACTTCCGACCGTCGTCCCCGCCTCCAACTCTTCATGCGCCTCAGCCACCGCTTCCAACGGAAAGCGCTGGCCGATCTCTGCGCCGATCGCGCCCTTGCGGAGCATCGCAAACACGTCGTCGACGTAGCGCTGCCGCGCCTCGGGCGTGGTGGCGTAGTGGAACAGCGTGGGGCGGGTGACGAACAGCGAGCCTTTGCCCGACAGCACGCCCAGATTGACGCCCTCGACAGGACCGCTCGCATTCCCGAAGCTGACGATCAGCCCCCGCGGCGCGGCGCTGTCGAGCGATGCGGCCCAGGTGGCGCGCCCGACGCTGTCGAAGATCACCGGCACGCCCGCGCCGCCGGTGATCTCGCGCACGCGCGCAGCGATATCCTCGGTTTTGTGCAGGACGACGTGCGCGGCACCCGCCTGGCGGACGCGCTCCGCCTTGGCCTCGGTCCCAACGACTGCGATCACCTCTGCGCCGATCGCCTTGAGCCAGCCCGTCAGGATCAGCCCGACGCCGCCCGCCGCGGCATAGACGAGCACGGTTTGCCCGGCCTGCACCCTGGCGCAATCCTCGATGAGCATCGCCGCGGTCGAGCCCTTCAGCATCAGCGCCGCCGCATCCTCGTCGCTGACGTCCTCCGGCAGGCGGACGAGCTGGTCGGCCGGCGCCGTGCGATGCGTCGCATAGGCGCCGCGCGTGGTGAAGGTGCCGACCCGGTCACCGACGGCAAAGCCCTCGACGCCGTCGCCGAGCGAGTCGATCACGCCCGCGCCCTCCGATCCCAGCACCGCGGGCAGATCGATCGGATAGAGGCCCGAGCGGTGATAGGTGTCGATATAGTTGAGCCCGATCGCGGTGGCGCGCAGCCGCACCTCGCCGGGGCCAGGCTCCGGCAGCGCGGTTCCGACGAAGCTGAACACCTCCGGCCCGCCGGTCTTTTCGATGCGCTGGACGTGGGTCTGCATGGGAACGACTCCTGATCAGTAATCGCGCGAGACGCGCACGTTGACGCTTTGCCGCCCGATCGTCGAGATGGTCGACAGCACCGACAGCCAGCGCGTGAACTGGAACTCGGCGCGGGTGGCGGAGTAGCCCGCGCCGTCGCTGATGATCTCGACATAGGCGCGGCGGGTGATGAACTTGCCCGCGGCGATCGCGGTCTGCTGGCCCGTTTGCGGATCGGCCGAGAGGATGCGGAGGCGATCGAGGCCGGCGGCCCGGCGCAGCGCATTGATCGGGTTGAGGCCGTCGCCGCCCTCCTGCAACGCCGCCACCGCGCCGGCGAGCTGCAACGCCTCCGGCGCGGACAGGCTGGTGATCGAGGTGCCGAACAGCAGGCGGGAGAGCAGCTCGTCCTCGGGCAGCGCAGGCACGCTGGAGAAGCCGATCTCCGGCTTCAGCGCGGTGCCGGTTACGCGGATCGTCGCGTTGAGGCCCTGCGTATCGGCGTTCGCCTGAATGTCGAGCGCAGGGTTGGCGGGGACGGCGCCGTCGAAGCGGATCACACCGCGCTCCAGGTCGAAGTCGCGCCCGGCGAACTCGTAATCGCCGCGGATCAGGTCGGCGCGGCCGCGGATGCGCGGGTTGGTCGGCTCGCCGTCGATGCGAAGGTCCGCCGACCATTCGCTGTCGAGGCCGAGGCCGGTGACCGCCATGCCGCCCGGCGCCCGCGCGCGCAGGTCGAGCTTCCACGGCGTGACGGCGCGGGTTTCCTCCTCGCCTTCGGGCAGGTTGATCTCCGTGATGTTGAGCCGCGGGATCGCCGCGGCGGCGGTGGCGCGGCCCAGGCGATAGCGGCTGGAGTCGAGCGTCACCTCGCCCGCGACCGTGCCGCCGGCGCCGTCGCTCCGGATCGTCACCGGGCCGCTGATCGACGCGCCGATATCGTCGCGGTTGATGACGAGCGCGTTCTTCGCCTCTAGCCGAAGGTCCATGCCGAAGCCGCGCGCGGCGGCAAGGTCGAAGGCGCCGGCGCCGGTGATCGTCCCCTGCCGCCCATCGCTGGCGGCGAAGCGATCGATGACCAGGCGCGAGCCGTCGAAGCGGCCGGCCGTCTGAACCCGGGTGAGAACGGTGCCCATCACGCCGCTGGCGATCCGCGCATTGTCGCTGCGAACCAGCCCGCGGATGCGCGGATCGGCGAGGCGCCCCGACACGTCGGCACCGATCTGGACGGGGCCGGACAGGTCGAACAGCTCGATCCCGGTCAACCGCCATAGCGTGTCGGCGGGCCCGCCGTAGCGAAGCTGGGCGAACAGGGGGGCGTTGGCGAGGCGGGCCACGAGCGTGCCGGTCCCGAGCGGTGCCATCCGCGCCTGCGCGCGCCCGACGACGCGGCCGCCCGACGCCATGACCGCGCGGAAGCCCGCTTGGTCGGGGCGGAGCACGCCGCGCAGGCCGACGTCGATCGGCGTCGCCGACAGGATGAGGCCGGCGCGGCTGAGCCCGCGGACGGTCATGTCGATGCTGCCGGTGGGCGCGCCGCTGCCGCTCGCCGAAAAGCTGAGCTTGCCTGACGCCGAACCGCCTAGGCCGAGCCCGGGATAGCCGATGTCGAGCACGCCGAGCGGCATGCGCGTCAGGCTTGCCTCGATCGCGGTGGTGTCGGTGCCGGTGCGGCCCGAGAGCTGCGCCTCACCGCCGGCAAAGGTCAGGCGGGTCGACGCCAGCGCCCAGCCATCGCCCTCGCGCGTCAGCACCGCGGGCGTGACCAGCTTGAGCGGGCGGCCATCGACCTGCCCGCCGCCGGTCAGCGTATAGCGGTCGGGCGCGATCGCCGCGGCGAAATCGAGCGCGAACCGGCGACCTCGCGATCCCGCCAGCGTGACCGATGCGGTGCCTTCGCCGCCCTGCATCCGCAGCCGTCCGTCGAGCCGGGCAAGGCTGAGCGCGCCGCGCGTCAAACCGCGGGCAAAGGCTTCGGCGGTGAGGTCGGTGCCTTCGGGATCGAGCGCGAGGCCGAAGCGCAGCCGACCGGTGCGCACGCGCGTCCCCGCCAGGCTCGCCGCCTGCGCGGTGAGGTCGCCGTCGATACGTTGGACGCCACCGACGGGCGCGAAGCCGATCCGACCCGACAGGCCCCCGCCGGCCACGTCGATCGCGCCCGAAAAACCGCCCTCGACGATGTCGAGCGCGCCCTGGCCGCGCGTGCCCGCGACGTCGAGCCGGTCGACGACGATGCGCGCGGTGCCGCCGCGCGGCAGCAGGATCGTCCCCGCGCCGGTGAACGGCCCCAGCCGCGACCCGCCCTCCGCCGTGTAGCGATACCCTTCGGCCACCGGATCGAGCACCGCGCGCACGTCGCTGAGTCCCAGCGCCTCCTGCGGCCGCGCGAGACGCAGGCGCAGCGCCGGACGGTCGATCCGCCCGTCCAGGCTGAGGACGACGGGGCCGTACTGGCTGGAGACGCCCTGCCCCTCGAACACGAAGGTGCCGTCGATCCGGCGATAGCCGTTGCCGCGAAGGTTCAGGCCCGGCGAGCTGAGGCGAAGGTCGGTGAAGCGGAGGATGCGGTCCGGCCCGCGCTCCAGCCGGGTGACGATCCGCGGCAATCCTTGCGTCAGCGAGCGGAAGAAGGCGTTCTCCAACGTCAGCATCCGCGCGCTGCCCGTGCCGACGATGCGCGTCCCCTGCCCGCCCGCGCCCGGCACCACGGACAGCCGCGTATCGACCTCGACCACGCCCAGGCCGGGGATGCGGTAGCGCCGAAGGCCGCCTGCCAACCCGACCTCGTACCGGCCGGTGCGCAGGTCGAGCATCAGCATGATGCGGCCGTTGAGCTGATCCGATCGCACCTGAAGCGCATCGGCGGTCAGCATCGTGCTCGTGACCTTGAGCGGTCCGGAAACCGACAGGTTGCGCAGGATGCCGCCCGCGACGTCGCCCACGCCCGTCACGCGCGCCGCAGTGAGCGACAAGGGCACGATCACCGGCGCCTTCGACAATCGCCCGCGACCGGCGGCACGCACCCCCTCGAACCCGGTCTGGTCGAACGCGGCGCGGTCGGCGGTCAGGCGATAGTCGAAGCTGGCGCGGTCGAACGCGCCGTCCAGCACCACCCGCGCACGGACGTTGCGGCCGGTCATGTTGGGGAACAAAGCGGGCGGACGCAGCAGGCGGATGTCGGTGACGAGATTGCGCCAGCCGCTGGTCGCCAGATCGACGCCGCCGACGCTGTCGATCGCCACCGCGGCGCTGCGGAGCGACAGCCGGCCGTTTAGGCGCCGATCGGCGAGCGTCGCATTGCCAACGACGCGGATCGATGGCTGCGACAGGCGCTGGAGGCGACCGCGCAGGAGCGTGGCGGGGGCGACCGATCCTTCGAGCGCATAGCGGCCGGCATCCACGCCGAGCCGGAGGTCGACGATCCGCGCCGCCCCGACCTGCGCCCGCGCGGCGCCGCGCCAGCGTGCCCAGCTGCCGTCGCCCTCGACGGCGAACGCGACGGGACTGCGCACACCGATCGCGCGCGCGAGGACACCGTCGCGACGACCGCGGCCCCGTGCGGCGAGGTCGAAGCGGTCGCGATCGGGGGCGGCATCGAGCTTGAGGCGGACGAAGTCGCTGCCCTGCACCAGCCCCGCCAGGTCGATCAGCGCGCGCCGGTCGCGAACGTCGCCGCGGCCGATCAGCCGCGCGATCCGCCGCTGTCCCGCGACTGCCGGCGTCAGTTCGAGCCGGTCGACGCGAAGCTGTCCCACGAGGATGTCGAAGCCGGGCAGGATCGGTCCGCGCCGTCCAGTCGGGTTGGGCTGCGGCAGCTTGTGGAGCGTCGCGGCCGGCACGACCAGGCTGCGGATGTCGAGCCGGTTGCGCGTCCAGGCGAGCGGCCGCCAGTCGAGCTCGGCACGGGACGCACTGAACACCAGACCCTTGGGATCGCGGATGGTCACGTCGATCAGCGTGGCGCGGCCATAGATCGATCCCTCGATCCGGCCGATGCGGTACTTCATGCCGTCGCGCGGGCTGAGCGCGGCGATGCGGTCGGCGATGAAGCGGTGGCCGGGCTGCGTGTCGATCAGCAGCAGCGCTGCGCCCACCAGCAGCACCAGCGCCGCAACCAGCCCCAGCAGCCAGCGCCACCAACGGCGCGGCGCGCGCGGCTCCGGCGTGGGCGCGACCTCCTCGCTCAAAAGGCCTGCCCCAGGCTGACATAGACGGCGATGCGAGAGTCGCCGGGCTGCGGGTTGATCGGCGTGCCGACGTCGACGCGGATCGGGCCGAAGTTCGAGTAATAGCGGACGCCGACGCCCGCGCCGTAGCGAAAGCCGGAAAAGCGCGGCAGCGGCGAGGTGTAGATGTTGCCCGCATCGAGAAACGGCACGACACCGAAATTGCCGAACGCCTTCACCCGCGCCTCGATCGAGAATTCGGTCAGGCTGCGCCCACCGATCGGATCGTTGTTGACGTCGCGCGGCCCGATCGACTGAAAGCCATAGCCGCGCACCGACGCGCCGCCGCCGGCGTAGAAGCGCCGCGACGGCGCGATCGCGTCGCGCGGTGCGCCGAGAATGGTGCCGAGCCGCGTGCGAGCGGCGATGACCAGCCGCTCGCCGACCGGACGATAGACGCTCGCGTCGATCTGCGTCCGCGCATAGCCGAAGGTTTCGCCGGACAACGACACCTCGGGCGAGAGGCGCCCGCCCAGTCGGAAGCCCTGCGTCGGATTGAGCAGGTCGTCGGTGCCGTCATGGGTCAGGCTCGTCGGCAGCGCGCCGATGAAATAGGTCCGGATGCGCGGCTCGCCGGTGGCGACGATCACGTCCTGCTCGCGGCTGGCGGCGAGCTCGGCGCCCAGCGACCAGATCCACGCCTTTTGGAAGAAGATGTTGGTCTGCCGCTCGAGCGTGCCCGAGAGCAGCAGCGTGTCGGCCTGATAGGCGTCGCGCTGAAGATGTGCGGCGGTCGCCTGGAGCGTCAGCACACGGTCGCGCTGGCCGAAATTGTTGCGGCGAAAGGTGACGCCGGCGAGCTGCTCGCGCGTGCCGGCAACGCCGCGCAATGTCAGCGCGCCTTCGGGCGGGAACAGGTTGCGATGCGTCCAGCTCGCCTCCACGCGCGCGCCCTCGCCCGTGCCATAGCCGATCTCGCCCGCGATCGTCCGCGGCGGCGCCGGTGCCATGCGGACCGCCAGGTCGACGGTGCCCGGCTCGGTGCCCTTCACCGGCTCGATACGGACGGCGGAGACGAGGCCGGTCTGGACGATCGCGCGGCGCAGATCGTCGACCGATCCCTGGTCATAGGGCTCGCCGGGGACGAAGCGGGCGATCTCCTGGACGTGCTTGCCGTCGAACACGCGGTCGTCGCGCGTCGTGATCTTGCCGAAGCGCAGCGCCTCGCCCGGCGCGACCTTGACCGCCAGCGTGGCGGTGCGGGTCGCGTGGTCGACGACGATGCGCGGCTCGCCCACCTCGGCAAAGGGAAAGCCCTCCCGCCCGATCCGCTGCCTGAGGTTCGCCTCCGCCGCGGCGATGGTGTCGGCGTTGACGGGGTCCTTGGGCTCCACCGCGAACGCCTTACGCAGCTCGTCGGCCTTTCCGCCGGCGGTCTCGACGCCCTCCAGCGTCACGCCGGCGAAGCGATAGACGTCACCGGGCACCGCGGTCAGGAACACCGTCAGCTCGCCCGCCGCCGCCTCGACCCGGGTCTGCACCTCGGCGTCGTAATAGCCCTCGGCACGGAGCAGTTCGTCGAGCAGGCCCGCATCCTCGCGCGCGCGGCGGTCGAGCTGGGCGGCGTTGGCGGGCTTGTTCTCGCCCTGGCGCAGGCTCGACGCCTCGTTGAAGCGCTGGCGCATCAGGTCGGTCCAGATCGCGTCCATTCCCTCGACGCGGTAGCGATAGCGGGTTTCGGCAGCGACCTGGACCCCGCTGTCGGCCGGCGCCGTCGGGTCGGCGGGATCGGCCTGAAGATCGGGCCAGTCGAGGCCGAGCTCGGGCATGGGCGCGAGCGGATCGCCGGGATCGAGCAAGGCGTCGTCGGCAGGGCGCGCGCCGTCCTGCGCCCACGCGGCCGCGGGCGTCAGCGCGATCAGGCCGGCGGCGGCAACGGACCAGCTTCGCCGGCGGACAGCACACATGGGCTCTGCCTATTGCGTCGCTGCCGCCGCGGCAATGGTTCAGTCCGCGGCGGCGAGGCTGGCGACGCGCGCACGGTGCTCGGCCGCGCCGAACGGAAAGTGGAGGAACAGCCACGCCGCGCTGAAGCTGAGCACCAGATAGGCGCCGGCGAACAGGATCGTCAGCCAGTCGAGCGTGTCGGCGCCCACTTGTCCCGGCTTCGCGCCCTCCGGAAAGCCGACCGCGGCGAGGATCAGGCCTGAGACGAAGATACCGATCCCGCTGGTGCATTTCTGGACGAAGAAAGCGCCGGCGAAGAACACGCCCTCGCTGCGCTTGCCGGTCCGCACCTCGCTATGCTCGACGACGTCGGCCATCATCGATGCGCCCAGGATCGCGGTGCCGACGCTGACCGCAGTGTTGAGCGTGTAGATGGCGAACAGGATCGGCAGCATCGCCGGCTCGCCGGGTTCGGGGAAGATGCCCGCGAGGCGCAGCGCGAACGGCGTCGCCTGAAGGAGCCCGGCCGAGACGATCATCGACGCCGCCGCGCGCGGCTTGCCGATGCGCCGCGCGATCGCGGGGGCGCCGACGAAGGCGATGACGACGCCCGCGAACAGCACCGCCGCCAGCCACGCGAAGGTCGCGGTCTCGAACTTCCACACGAAGGTGTAGAGATAGTTGGAGAGCGCGAAGCTGATCCCCTGATTGGTATAGGCGAACAGCCCCGCCGCCATCAGGATCAGGAACGGCCGGTTCCGCACCGCGCCGGTCAGTTCGCGAAACGCGGTGCGAACGCCGCCGGGCTCGATCTCGGGCTTGGGCAGTCGTGCGATCTCGCGGTGGGTACCGGCGGCAGAAACGAGGATGGCGACGAACATCGCCGCCGCGCCGGCGATCGCGAAGCCGCGATAGCCCTCGCGGTTGAGCAGGCCGTTGGTCTGCCCCGCCTCCGGCACCAGGAAAAGCTGGTACGCGGCGAGCAGCATCAGGAGCCCGCCGGTCCACCCGAAGATATAGCGATAGGCGGTGATCCGCGTCCGCTCGTCATAGTCGGCGGTGAGCTCGGGCGTCAGCGCCTGGCTCGGCACCTCATAGGCGGAGACGGCGGTGCGCACGACGACCGCGGCGCCGAACAGCCAGGCGAGCGTCCAGCCGGAGGCGAGCGCGGGCGGGTTCCACAGCGCGACCCAGCCGAGCGCGATCGGCAATGCGGCGGCGTACATCCACGGATGCCGCCGTCCCCAGCGGCTGCGCGTCCGGTCCGACGCGACGCCGATCATTGGGTCGATCACCGCATCGAGCAGCAGCGCACACATGACGACGAAGCCGACCTGCGCCGACGGCAGCCCGATCACCTGGTTGTAGAAAAGCAGCAGGAAGGTGCCGAAGCCATTGTCCTTCACGCCGTAAGCGACCGCGCCGAAGCCATAGGCGAGCGTCGTCGCCGTCGCCACGCGGCGCACCGGCGGCAGCGCGTGCGGATCGCCGGTTCGCGCGTCGGGTATCGCGCCGCTCACCGGCTGGCACCCGTTCGGTATCGAGTTTGGAAGATCGGGTATGTGTTTCGGCTTGCCATCCAACCCCGCCTTGCCCTAGCCCTGTGCGCCGATAACGAAAGCGCACGCCGCGGGCTCCGTACCGCTTGCGCGCGAGTGGGAGCAAGGATCGATGGCGCTCGACGCCGACACCTTCGATGCGCTGATCGACGCCGTGCGCCGCTTCGTCGCAGAGCGGCTGCGCCCGCTGGAGGCGACGGTCGAGGCGGACGACGCGATCCCCGCCGACATCGTCGCCGAGATGCGCGAGATGGGACTGTTCGGCCTGTCGATCGCGCCCGAATTTGGCGGCCTGGGGCTGTCGATGGCCGAGGAAGTGCGCGTCGCGATGGAGACGGGGCGGACCACGCCCGCCTTCCGCTCGGCGTTCGGGACCAATGTCGGGATCGGCAGCCAGGGCCTCGTCATCGCCGGTACGCCTGAACAGAAAGCCGAGTGGCTGCCGCGCATCGCCAGCGGCGAGATCGTCACCAGCTTCGCCCTGACCGAACCCGATGTCGGCAGCGATTCGGGCAGCGTCCGGACCCGCGCTACCCGCGAAGGCGACACGTACCGGCTGTCCGGCACCAAGCGCTACATCACCAATGCCGACAAGGCCGACCTGTTCACGGTGATGGCACGCACCGGCGAGGAGGCGGGCGGGCGCGGGGTCAGCGCCTTCCTCGTGCCCCGCGACCTGCCCGGCATCCGCGTCGGCGCACCCGAAAAGAAGATGGGCCAGCGCGGCGCGCATGTCTGCGACGTGCATTTCGACGACGTCCCCGTCCCCGCCGCAAACCGGCTGGGCGAGGAGGGCGAAGGCTTTCGCATCGCGATGAAGGTGCTCGACCGCGGGCGGCTTCACATCGCGGCGGTCTGCGTCGGCGTGGCCGAGCGGCTGATCGCCGACACCGTCGCCTATGCCGCCGAACGTCGCCAGTTCGGAAAAGCCATCGCCGAGCATCAGCTCATCCAGGCGATGATCGCCGATTCCAAGACCGAGGCGCTCGCCGCGCGCGCGCTCGTCCTCGAAACCGCCGCTGCCAAGGACCGCGGCGACGACGTCGTCCTCGAAAGCGCCGCCGCCAAGCTGTTCGCCAGCGAGATGGTCGGCCGCGTCGCCGACCGCGCGGTGCAGGTGCATGGCGGCGCGGGCTATATCGCCGATTACGGCATCGAGCGGCTGTACCGCGACGTCCGCCTGTTCCGCATCTATGAGGGGACAAGCCAGATCCAGCAGCTCATCATCGCGCGCGAGACGATGAAGCGAGGGGGATGATGCCGATGAAATCCTGTCTGGTCGCGGTGGCGGCCCTGATCCTGCCGGCGACCGCGATGGCGCAGACACCCGCGCCGCGGTCGTTCGCTGCGCGCGGCGATCATGTCGCGCTCGCCGTCACCGACCTCGACAAGAGCGCCGAGTTCTACAAGCGCGTGTTCGGGTTCGCCGAGCTCAGGGCGCCGGTCGTCAATCGCCGGTGGCTGGACCTGGGCGGCGGGTTCGCGCTGCACCTGATCCCCGAGAAGACCGCGCCGGTCGGGGTCGACCGCGCCAACCACATCGCGTTTGCAGTCGGGGACTTCGACGCGTTCGTCGCCAACCTGGCGGCGCTCGGCATCCCCTTCACAGATTTCCAGGATCGCCCCTCGACGATCCAGCGGCTGCGCACCGACGGCGTGCGCCAGCTCTATATCCGCGATCCGGACGGGCACCGGATCGAGGTCAACGACGCCGCGCGCGTGGCGCGCTGAACCCTCCGAGAAGGACTCCATCGATGGACACGAGCACCCTGTTTCGCCTGGACGGCCGCGTCGCGCTGGTGACGGGCGGCAGTCGCGGCATCGGGCGGATGATCGCGACCGGGTTCGCCGGGATGGGCGCGCGCGTCTATGTCAGCTCGCGCAAGGCCGACGCGTGCGAGGCGACCGCGACAGAGATCGGCGCGAACGCCGTGGCGCTTCCTGCCGACGTGTCGACGGTCGAGGGTTGCCGCGCGCTCGCCGCCGAGCTTCAGGAACGCGAAGGTGCGCTCGACATCCTCGTCAACAATGCCGGCGCTGCCTGGGGCGAACGGTTCGACAGCTTCCCGGAGGCGGGTTGGGACAAGGTCATGGACCTCAACGTCAAGTCGCCCTTCTTCCTCACCCAGGCGCTGCACCCGCTGCTCAAAGCGAAAGCGAGTGCCGAGCGTCCGGGCAAGGTCATCAACATCACCTCGATCGACGGCCTGCGGCTCAATGCGTGGGAAACCTACAGCTATCAGGCGTCGAAGGCGGCGCTGATCCACCTGACACGACGCATGGCCGCGCGGCTGATCCGCGATCACGTCAACGTCACCTCGATCGCGCCCGGCGCCTTTGCCAGCGACATGAACAAGGCGGCGCGCGACCATGGCGACAGCGTGGCCAAGGCAATCCCCGCGGGCCGCATCGGTGCGGCCGAGGACATGGCGGCGGCGGCGATCTATCTCGCCTCTCGCGCGGGCGACTATGTGGTGGGGGAGACGATCACCGTCGACGGCGGGCTCGTCAACGCCGCGGTCGGCGCGAGCATCGACGGCTGAGATCAGACCGCCGCGGCGTAGTTGGCGATCGCCTCGGCCGCGCGCAGCGACAGCGCGGCGAGCGCGAAGCTGCCGAGAACCAGGACGATGAAAAACCCGCGTGATCGGGCGCGGGCGATGGGGTGGAACCGCATCACGAACCTCCTCTGCGACGCCGGTCATAGCAGGCCCAAGCTAACGCCCGATGAACCGCCCCTATCGGGCGCCGAAAAGTCGCGCTAACCACGGCACGATGACCACCGCCAAGATCTGCGGCCTTTCGACGCCCGAGACGCTCGACGCCGCGATCGGCGGCGGGGCGAGCCATGTCGGCTTCGTGTTCTTCGCCCCCTCGCCCCGGAACCTGTCGTTCGATCGCGCCGCGGAGTTCGCGGCGCGATCGAACGACCGGGTCGGCCGGGTCGGCGTGTTCGTGAACCCCGACGATGCGCTGCTGACCCAGGCGATCGCGGCGGGACGCCTCGACACGCTCCAGCTCCACAAGACCGCGCCCGAGCGCGTCGCCGCGATCAAGGCGCGCACCCGCCTCTCGATCTGGGCCGCCGTGCCGGTTCGCACGCGTGCCGACCTCGACGCCGCCCGCCCGCTCGCCGGCCTGGCCGACCGCATCCTCTACGACGCCAAAACGCCGGAGGGGGCGGCGCTGCCAGGCGGCATGGGCCTTCGTTTCGACTGGTCGCTGCTGAGCGGTTTCGTGCATCCGGCGCCGTGGGCGCTGTCGGGGGGGCTCGATCCCGACAATGTCGGCGAGGCGATCGCGCGGACCCGCGCGCCGATCGTCGACGTCTCCTCCGGCGTCGAGCGTGCGCCCGGGGTGAAGGACGCCGCCCGCATCCGCGCCTTCCTCGCCGCGGTGGCCGCCGCCTGACCCTTTCCCTAGGCCGCACGCGTCGCTAAGTGGCGGCGATGAACGCTCCCAACAGCCTGCGCCAGCAACCCGACGAGCGCGGCCATTTCGGCGTATTCGGCGGCCGCTATGTCGCCGAGACGCTGATGCCGCTGATCCTGGAGCTCGAGCGCGAGTATCGCGCGGCCAAGGCCGATCCCGCCTTTGCCGCGCAGTTCGACGACCTGCTCGAACATTATGTCGGCAGGCCAAGCCCGCTTTACTATGCCGAGCGGCTGACCGAGGCGCTTCGCGAGAGCGCGGAGCCCGGCATGGGCGCGGAAGTGTGGTTCAAGCGCGACGAGCTCAATCACACCGGCGCGCACAAGATCAACAATTGCGTCGGCCAGATCCTGCTGGCGATGCGGATGGGCAAGACGCGGATTATTGCGGAGACGGGCGCGGGCCAGCACGGCGTGGCGACCGCCACCGTCTGCGCGCGCTTCGGCCTGCCCTGCACGATCTTCATGGGCGCGACCGACGTGGCGCGCCAGCAGCCCAATGTGTTCCGCATGAAGCTGCTCGGTGCCGAGGTGCGGCCCGTGACCGCGGGCGCCGCGACACTCAAGGACGCGATGAACGAGGCGCTGCGCGACTGGGTCGCGAACGTCCACGACACCTTCTACATCATCGGCACCGCCGCCGGGCCGCATCCCTATCCGGAGCTCGTCCGCGACTTCCAGTCGGTGATCGGGAGCGAGGCGCGCGCGCAGATGCTGGCGCGCACCGGTCGCCTGCCCGACCTGCTCGTCGCGGCGATCGGTGGCGGGTCGAACGCGATCGGGCTGTTCCATCCCTTCCTCGACGACGAGGTCGCGATGCTGGGCGTCGAGGCAGCGGGACACGGCCTGGACAAGCAGCATGCCGCCAGCCTGGCGGGCGGCGCACCGGGCGTGCTCCACGGCAACAAGACCTATCTGCTGCAGGACGAGGACGGCCAGATCGCCGAGGCGCACTCGATCTCCGCGGGCCTCGACTATCCCGGCATCGGCCCAGAGCATGCGTGGCTGAAGGAAATCGGCCGCGTCGAATACACGTCGATCACCGACACGGAGGCGCTGGACGCGTTCCAGCTGCTCTGCCGCACCGAGGGCATCATCCCCGCCCTCGAGCCCAGCCACGCCATCGCCGCCGTTGCCAAGCGTGCCCGCGAGATGCGGCGGGACAAGGTGATCCTGGCAAACCTGTGCGGCCGGGGCGACAAGGACATCTTCACCGTCGCCGACGCGCTGGGGGTGGCGATCTAAAAGAGCCCTCTCCCCTTCAGGGGAGAGGGTTGGGAGAGGGGCATGCGCGACGCCGAATTGATCCACCACGCGAAGTCGATGCGCCGCCGAGCAACCGAACCTGAACAGCGCCTCTGGCTCGCCTTACGTGGCAAGCGCTTCGATGGCGTGAAGTTTCGTCGGCAGAAGGTGGTCGGTACTTACATCGTCGACTTCGCCGCCCGCGATCCCATGATCGTTGTCGAACTGGACGGGGATAGCCATGCCGGGCAGATCGACTATGACGAGCGCCGAACCCGTTTTCTAGAAGAACAAGGTTATCGAGTGATCCGTTTCACCAACAAGGACGTGATGACGAACCTGGAGGGCGTTCTGGCGGCCATCGCCGTGACACTTGCCCCTCTCCCAACCCTCTCCCCTGAAGGGGAGAGGGCTATATGACCCGCCTCGCCTCCGCCTTTGCCCAGGATCATCCCGCGCTGGTCGCGTTCGTGACCGCTGGCGACCCCACCGCTGCCGCGACCCCGGCGATCCTCGACGCGCTGGTCGCGGGCGGGGCCGACGTGATCGAGCTCGGCATGCCGTTCACCGACCCGATGGCGGACGGCCCGGCGATCCAGGCGGCGAACATCCGCAGCCTGGCCGCGGGCACGACCACAGCCGACATCCTGTCGCTCGCCACCGGCTTTCGCGCGCGGCACCCGGACGTGCCGCTGGTCCTGATGGGCTACGCCAACCCGATGCTCCGCCGCGGGCCCGAGTGGTTCGCGAACGCCGCCGCCAAGGCGGGCGTCGACGGCGTGATCTGTGTCGACGTGCCGCCCGAGGAAGACGATGCGCTCGGCCCGGCGCTGCGCAGCGCCGGCCTCGACCTGATCCGCCTCGCCACGCCGACCACCGACGTCGCGCGGCTCCCGGCGGTGCTCGATGGCGCGTCGGGCTTTGTCTATTACGTCTCGGTCGCGGGCATCACCGGGCTGCAACAGGCGGCGCAGGCGTCGATCGAGGACGCGGTCGGGCGATTGAAGGCGGCGACCGACGTGCCGATTGCGGTCGGCTTCGGCGTCCGCACCCCCGACCAGGCCGCGGCGATCGCCCGCGTCGCCGACGGCGTCGTCGTCGGCTCGGCGATCGTCGAGATCGTGGCGGCGCATGGCGCCGCCGCAGCGCCCCACGTCGCCGACTATGTGCGCTCGTTGAAGAGCGCGATCGAAACCACCAGGATTCCCGCATGAGCTGGCTCAACCGCGTTCGCAACGCGCTCGCCTCGGTCGTCACGGCCAAGGAGACCCCCGACAATCTCTGGCACAAGTGCAAGGGATGTGGGCAGATGATCTTCACCAAGGAATATGAGGAGAACCTCTACGTCTGTCCGCTGTGCGACCATCATGGTCGCATCGGGCCGAAGCAGCGGTTCGAGCAATTGTTCGACGAGGGCACGTGCAAGGCGCTTCCCTCGCCCCGCGTCGCCGACGATCCGCTCAAGTTCCGCGATTCCAAGCCCTATGCCGCGCGGCTGAAGGCGGCGCGGACCGACACCGGCGACCAGGACGCGTTCGTGTCCGCGCGCGGATCGATCGAGGGGCGCCGGGCCGTCGTCGGCGTCCAGAACTTCGCCTTCATGGGCGGGTCGATGGGCCAGGCGGTGGGCGAAGGCTTCATCGCCGGGGTCGAGGCGGCGATCGCGGCGCGCGCACCCTTCATCATCTTCACCGCGTCGGGCGGCGCGCGGATGCAGGAGGGCATCCTCAGCCTGATGCAGATGCCGCGGACCACGGTGGCGATCGAGATGCTGCACGATGCCGGTCTGCCCTACATCGTCGTGCTGACCGATCCGACCTCGGGCGGGGTGATGGCGGCCTATGCGATGCTGGGCGACGTCCAGATCGCCGAACCCAAGG
The DNA here is from genome assembly GCF_032391395.1 of Sphingomonas sp. Y38-1Y. NCBI lineage: Bacteria > Pseudomonadati > Pseudomonadota > Alphaproteobacteria > Sphingomonadales > Sphingomonadaceae > Sphingomonas > Sphingomonas sp. Y38-1Y. The sequence continues at coordinate 1,696,722 of NZ_CP135916.1, read as the reverse complement.
CGACGCTCGCCTTTACCGGTCGCCGCGTGATCGAGCAGACGATCCGGGAGAAGCTGCCCGAGAACTTCCAGACCAGCGAATATTATCGCGATCACGGCCTGATCGACATGGTGGTCGAGCGGCGCGAGCTGCGCGCGACGCTGGCGCGGCTGATCGACTATCTGGCGCACGACCGGGCAGCGGCTTGAAGCTCGTCCTGCTGCACGGCCCGCCGGCCAGCGGCAAGCTGACGATCGCACGGATCGTCGGAGAGCGGACCGGGTTCGCGCTGTTCCACAACCATCTCGTCGTCGACGCGGTGGCGGCGCTGTTCCCGTTCGGCAGCGAGCCGTTCGTCCGGCTGCGAGAGGCGATGTGGATGACGCTGCTGGGCGAAGCGGCGGCAGCGGATCGCGACACGATCTTCACCTATGCGCCCGAAGCTTCGGTGACGCCTGGCTTCATCGAGAGCCTGGTCGAAACGGTACGGTCGCGCGGCGGCGGGGTGCTGGCGGTCGCGCTTACGATCAACGATGCGGAGCAGGAACGCCGCCTGGTGGCGACGGACCGGGCGCGCTTCGGCAAGCTGACCGATTCCGCGCTGCTGCGTGAACTGCGTCCGAGCATGACGGCCCGTACCGCCGCGATGCCGCCCTCGAACTTGACTATCGATACCACCGCGATCGCGCCCGTCGACGCCGCGGCGTGCATCGTCGAGGCGCTGGGCTGATGGCCGATCACGCCCGTTCCGACGATCCGTTCGTGCAGGGGCAGTTCGAGCGGCTGAACGCGCTCGGGCCCGGCGCCGATACGCTGGGGCTCGACCGCATCACCCGGCTGCTCGACCGGGTCGGCGATCCGCATCTGTCGCTGCCGCCGGTATTCCACGTTGCCGGGACCAACGGCAAGGGATCGACCTGCGCGTTCCTGCGTGGGAGCCTGGAGGCGTCGGGGTACCGCGTCCACGCCTATACCAGCCCGCACCTCGTCCGCTTCAACGAGCGGATCCGCGTGGCGGGGACGTTGATCGACGACCGGAGCCTGGCGGCGCTGCTCTGCGAAGTCCTCGATGCCGGCGGCGATATCGGCGCCAGCTTCTTCGAGGTGACGACCGCCGCCGCGTTCCTGGCGTTCGCGCGCGAGCCTGCCGACGCCTGTGTGATCGAGGTTGGGCTTGGCGGGCGGCTGGACGCGACCAACGTCATCCCAGCCTCGCTCGTCGGCGGGATCGCGCGTCTGGGGCTCGACCACCAGGCGTTCCTGGGCGACACGATCGAGGCGATCGCGGGCGAGAAGGCCGGTATCGCGCGTCCGGGCATCCCGCTCTTCACACTCGACCAGCCGCAATCCTGTGCCGAGGTGATCGCGCGCACCGCGCAACTGGCGGGCGCGGTGCTCAAGCGGCGCGGGAACGAGTGGCACTCGCGGACCGAGGGCGAGCGGATCGAGCTGGAGGATGCGCGCGGGTCGCTGTCGCTGCCGCTGCCGGCGCTGGCGGGTGCCCACCAGCACGAGAATCTCGCGCTCGCCGCGGCGATGCTGCGCGCGCAGGACCGGTTGCCGGTGCCCGACGACGCGATCGTGGAGGCGGCGCGGAGCGTTCGCTGGCCGGCGCGGATGCAGCGGCTCGGCAGCGGGCCGCTGACCGACGGTGTCGCGGGCGACGTGTTCCTGGACGGCGCACACAACCGCAACGCCGCCGATGCCGCCGCGGCCTGGCTCGCCGCGCGCAAGGAGAAGCCGGCGCTGGTGCTGGGCGTGCTCGCCAACAAGGATGCGGACGGTATCTTCGACGCGCTCGCGCCGCATGTCGCGCTTGTCCGGACGGTGCCGGTCCCCTCGCATCCCCATCACGCGCCGGCGATGCTGGCGAGGCTCGCCGCGACGCATGACCTCCCTGCCGAGTCGGCGGTCGATGTCCCCGCGGCGCTTGCCAGCCTGAGCGCGTCCGGGTGGCGCGGGGACGTGCTGATCCTCGGCTCGCTCTACCTTGCCGGCCAGGTGCTCGCTCTGAACGACGAAGCGCCGACGTGACGAGTTATTGATATTGACTTGCAATAACTGAGTGGCGACAAGGGTTGGGTCAGCGAAAGGACCCTGCCTTGACGCGCACGCTTGAGAGTTTCTCGTCGCCCCTGCCACACCTTCAGCCGGCCGATCCGGCCACGCGGCTGATCCTGTTCGGCGTTCGCCAGATGGGGGCGCAGGGGTTGTACGACGCCGCCGCCGCCAACGCCTTCCTGACCGCATTCGGGATCGATTTTCGCCGGCCGCTGATGCTGCTGCGCGTGCTGATGCACGACATGTCGCTGCGGGCGGCGCGGCCGATCCAGATCGCGCCATGGTGCTGCCCGCGCATGACCAATGCCGAGGCGATACTGATCGAGGCGATGCGCGGGATCGGCGAGAATCCTGTGCGATCGGCGCTGCTGCTCGCCGACCTGATCGGGGTGCGGCAGGCCGACGACCTTGCCTGCACGCTGGCGGGCGTGGTCGGCGCGTTCGCCGACCTGGGTCTGCCGGTCAGACGGGACTGATCGCCGGCTCCTCCGCCTTGACCGGCCCCCGCGCCGCGCCGCGCCACCATTCGGCGAGCACCAGCAGCACGGCGATCCCGCCCAGCCCCGCGGTCACGAAGAAGACGTTGGCATAGCCATAGACGTCGATCGCCTCCCCCGTCGCCGCGCGTCCCAGCGCGCCGACCAGGAACGTCATCGAGGAGAGCAGCGCGTACTGGACCGCGCTGTATTCGCGCGCGGTGATCGAGGAGATGTAGGCGACGAAAGCCGTGCCGGCGAGGCCGCCGGCGATGTTCTCTCCGCAGATCGCGATCAGCAGGCGCATCAACCGCGGATCGACGCCGATGCTGTCCAGCCCGACCAGCCGCGCGAACCCGTCGATCCCGGCGCCGCCCAGCGCCATGTCGGCATAGAGCAGGTTGGACAGCGCCGCGACCACGCCGCCCGCGACCAGCGTCGGCATCCGCCCCCAGGTCGCGAGCAGGAACCCGCCGATCGCCACGCCGCCGATCGTCATCCACACGCCGAACAGCTTGGACGCGAACGCCACTTCGTCGTTCGAATAGCCGAGGAAGTCGAGATAGAAGGGAAAGGCGAACGGCGCCCAGATCGAATCGGCGATGCGATAGAGGAGGATCACCGCGAGCACGAGGATCGCGCCCCATTTCAGGCGATCGACGATCTCCGCCAGCGGCAGGATCAGCGCGCGATAGCTGTGGTCGGCGGCGGCGCGAAGGCCGCCCATCGCCTCGCCCCCGCCCTCATGCTGCGGCAGACGGCGGGTCCAGCCGGCGATCAGCGCCGGGATGATGACGGTCGCGACGATGATCCACGGCCCCGTCATCCGCGTGAAGTCGCTGGCCGAGGGGCCCGGCACGCCCGGTACCGGCGGCTGGAGCGCCGAGACCATGAACGCGCCCAGCGTCACGATCGCCCAGCCCCAGCAGATCGCCACCACCGCCAGCGCGATGCGGCGCTTGGCGCGCTCGGGTACTGCATGCCCCGCGAGCGGCCGGGCGGCATCGGCCGCATCGAGCTTTGCCTCGGGCAGGAAGATCGTCACCGCGACCGCGAGCAGCATGACGAAGCCGAAGCCGACATAGACGCTCGGCCAGTCGAGCCGCGCGGCGAGTACGAGCGCCAGCGCCCCGCCCGCCAGCGCCGCCAGCCGGTTACCGAGCTGATAGACCGCCGACAGGAACTCGACCGTCGCTTCCTCGTCGGCGATCTCGATCCGCCAGGCGTCGATCACGACGTCCTGCGTCGCCGACAGGAAGGCGGCGACCACCGCGATGCCGGCGAACGCCCCGATCGCGGTCAGCGGATCGATCGCGGCCAGGCCCCACAGCGCCGCGGCGAGCAGCGCCTGGCACAGCACCAGCCACGACCGTCGCCGCCCCAAGCGGCCGATGACGGGCAACCGCAGCCGGTCGACCAGTGGCGACCACAGGAACTTGAACGCATAGGCAAGGCCGATCCACGACAGCACGCCGATCGTCGCCAGGCTGACCTTGAGCTCGCCCAACCACGCATTCAGCGTGCCGATCAGCAGCGTGAACGGCAGCCCGGAGGCGAACCCCAGGATCAGCATCGCCGCCGTCTTGCGGTTGGTCAGCGCCGCCTTGAACAGCGCAAACCCCTTGAGCTTCCGATCCGTCACACGCCCACCCTTTACCTGAGGGCCGGCACCCTATCGTAACTTTCCGGCAAGCATAGTCCCAACCCCGTCAGTCATCCCAAGCTCGACCCGGGATCCCGCTTCTTTTCCGCCGCCAAGAGAAAGCGGGACCCCGGATCAAGTCCGGGGTGACGGTGGAGGAGCGCCGATATCGACTAACCCGACAGCAGCCCGTGCTTCCTCAGCGCATGCCGCAGCTGGTCGTAGGTGAGGCCCAGCGCCTCGGCGGTCGCGCGCTGGTTGTAACGGTGCTCGGCCATCGCGCGCGTCAGCAGGCGGCGCTCATAGGTCGTCACGCGCGTGCGGAAATCGCCCTCGATCGGCGGCTCCGACGGAGCAGTCCGCGCTGCCACGGCGTCCTCGCCCGCCGGCTCTTCCGTACCGGCGGCCACGAAGCCGCCGCTGCTGGCAGGCCGCCACGGCGAATCGAACGGATCGATCTGGATCATGTCGACCGGTCCTTCGCGCTCCCAGCGATAGACCGCGCGCTCGACGACGTTGCGCAGCTCGCGGACATTGCCCGGCCAGCGATGCGTCTCCAGCATCTCGGTCGCCTCCGGCCCGAACCCCGGCCAGCGGTCGCGGCCCAGCTCGGCGGCCATCCGCCGCCCGAAATGGTCGGCGAGGACGAGGATGTCGCCGCTGCGGACGCGGAGAGGCGGGAGAGTGACGACTTCGAAGCACAAGCGGTCGAGCAGGTCGGCGCGGAACGTTCCCTTGGCGACTCGGTCGGGCAGATGCTCGTTGGTGGCCGCGACGATGCGGACGTCGACGCGCAGCGGACGAGACGAGCCGATCCGCGTAATCTCGCCATATTCGACCGCGCGGAGCAGCCGGTCCTGCGCCGCCATCGACAACGTGCCGAGTTCGTCGAGGAAGAGGGTGCCGCCATCGGCCTCCTCGAACCGCCCCGCCCGCGCCTTGGCCGCGCCGGTGAACGCGCCCGCCTCGTGCCCGAACAGCTCGGCCTCGATCAGCGTCTCAGGCAGCGCGGCGCAGTTCATGATGACCAGCGGCTGCGTCCAGCGACCGGACAGGCGGTGGAGACGTTCGGCGACCAGTTCCTTGCCCGTCCCGCGCTCGCCGATGACGAGGACGGGACGGTCGAGCGCGGCGGCGCGGCTGGCACGCTCAAGGGCATCGAGAAAGGCCGTCGACTGGCCGATGACGGGGGCGGTTCGCTCCATGCACCGCATGATGGCGGATTACGCCAACCCTTCGCAACCGAATTCGGATCATTGATGAACAAGCCGTCAGAAACCCTCCGAAATCCGTCGCCGATGAAACTGGCACGGGCCGTGCAAAGTATGGTTCGACCACCGCAGAGTGGCAGTGAAAGTCACCAAGGTTCAGGGAGAACCCCCAATGTTTGCCAAGGCCAGCCAGAATGTTCGCCAACCCATCGCCACCTTCATCGGTGCCGTCGCCGCCTCAACCCTGGTCCTCGGGATCGCCGCCGCCCCGGCGCGCGCTGCCGGTGACGAGCGGAGCGATTGGGCGGCGCGCGTGAGCGGCTCGCTCCAGCACCAGATCCGCGAAATGCCGGCGGTCCCCGCCGCGGTGCGGGTCAACAAGGCGGCGATCGTCGGCGTGCATTTCGACAGCCAGGGCAAGCTCTTCGCCACCTCGCTCGACGTGCCGACCGGCAACCGCATCCTCGACAACGAGGCGCTGCGCGCGGTCAACGCGACGGCCTTTCCGCCCCTGCCCGCGTCGATGCGCGGCCGGAGCCGGATCGTCCCGGTCGAGGTGTTCTTCACCGCGTCGCAGGCGCATCGCTCGCGCCCCGACGTTCGCCGCACCGCGCTCGACCTCGGCCGCCGCGTGCATCAGGATCATGCAGAGGTTCCCGCCGCCCAGCCGATTGGCTGAGTGGCCACTGCCGGGGCGAGGCCCCCATCCTCGCCCCGGACTTTCCCGGATTTGACCAAGGAGTTTGATTAGATGGGCATTTTCTCCAGGACGCGGGACATCATCGCCGCCAATGTCACCGACTTGCTCGACAAGGCGGAAGACCCGGCGAAGATGATCCGCATGATCATCCTCGAGATGGAGGAAACGCTGGTCGAGGTCCGCGCGTCCGCCGCGCGCACCATCGCCGACCAGAAGGAAATGCGCCGGCACATCGCCAAGCTGGACAAGATGCAGGAAAGCTGGACCGAAAAGGCCGAGCTTGCACTGTCCAAGGACCGCGAGGACCTGGCCAAGGCGGCCCTCGTCGAGCGCCAGAAGGCGACTGACATGGCCGACCAGCTCCAGGCCGAGATCACCGTGCTCGACGACGCGCTGAAGGCGTCGGAAGCCGACATCGCCAAGCTGCAGAACAAGCTGCGCGAGGCACGGGCGCGTCAGAACTCGATCACGACGCGGCTGGAAAGCGCCGAGAACCGCTATCGCCTGCGCGAGATGTATGCCGGCGAGCGTGTCGCCGACGCCTTCTCCCGCTTCGAGACGCTGGAGCGCCGGGTCGACATGGCCGAGGGCCGCGCCGATGCCGCGGGCATGAACGGGCCCAAGAGCCTGGAGGAAGAGATCGCCGAGCTGAAGTCGGCCGAGAAGGTCGATGCGGAGCTCGCCGCGCTCAAGGCCCGCCTCAACCGGGAGGGCTGATCGATGGAAGACGTTTTCCTGCCGATCATGATCTGCGGCATCCTGTTCGTGGGCATGCCCTGGATCATCCTCCACTACATGACGAAGTGGAAACAGGCGCCGACGATGACCGGCGAGGACGAGAAGCTGCTCGACGAGCTGCACCACCTCGCTCGCCGGCTGGACGAACGGCTCGAGACGATCGAGCGCATCGTCGCTGCCGACAATCCGGACTTCCGCCTTGAGGCCCCGCGTGGGCGCGACGAGGTGCGGTCCCAATACGAACCCCAGAGGAGGAACTAATGTCTGCCAGCCGCACCAAGCTCTATGTCGACAAGCAGAACGGCAAGTGGATGGGCGTCTGCGCCGGCATCGCGGACTATACCGGGGTGGACGTCATCTGGGTCCGGGTCGGTGCCGCGATGCTGACGATGCTGGGGGGCTTCCCCTGGACGCTGGTCGCGTATCTGATGATCGCCTGGATGGCGCCGGCCAAGCCTTATGGCCTGTACGAAAGCGCGGAGGACGAGAAGTTCTGGCAGCGCGTCCGGTCCAATCCCAAGCGCTCGACCGCCGAGGTTCGTTCGAAGTTCCGCGACATCGACCGCCGCCTCGCCGAGATCGAGAGCTTCTATGTGGGGCGCAACACCCGGCTTGCCGAAGAGATCGACCGGCTGCGCTAAGCGCCCCGGTCGGGGCCGAAGAGATCGACCGGCTGCGCTAAGGCGCGCCGGTCCAGTAAGGGAGAGCAGTCATGAGTTGGGGTGGACCCGGTTTCGTCCTTGCGATCATCGCCCTTTCGATGGGCGCCTGGGTCGCGACGACATGGATGCGCGTCAAGCACGGCTATCCGATCACCGACGACAACGGCACGACGATCCACAAGGGCTCCGGCCCGGACGCCGAGCGGAAGATCGAGCTCCTGACCACCGAGAACGAGCGGCTCGTCGGCCAGATCGGCCGGCTGGAGGAGCGGATCGCGGTGCTGGAGCGGATCGCCACCGATCCCGCCGAGCGGCTGGGCCGCGACATCGACGCGCTGCGCTGAAGGAAGGACAAGGCACATGGCCGAGAACGTCATCATCCCCAACCTGCCCTGGATCATCGCCTGCGGCATGAGCATCGGTGCGCTCGGCCTGATCGCCTGGATGTTCACCACCTGGCTGCGCGTCAAGAACGGCTATCCGCTCGACGGCGCCTGGGGCCAGGCGATCTATCCCAAGACCAACGACGAGGCGATGGAGCGCATCAAGCTCCTGAGCCAGGAGAACGCCCAGCTTCGCGCCGAGCTGGGCTCGATCAAGGACCGGCTCGCCAATGTCGAGCGGATCGTCACCGACAGCGCGCACAGCCTCGATCGAGAGATCGAGCAGCTGCGCGGCCGGTCGAACTGAGGAAGGAGCGGACCCATGGACTTCAACATGATCGCCTTCTTCATGATCGTCGTCGGCATCCCGGTCATCGCCGGCATTGGCAACGACATGTTCAAGCGCTGGCTTCGCCACAAGGAAGCCATGACGGGCGCGCTCAATGCGCAGACGGCCGAGAAGGCGGCGCAATATGCGGCGCAGGTCGAGCGGCTGGAGCAGCGCGTGCGGGTGCTGGAGCGGATCGTCACCGACAACGGCATCGGCGTCGCCGAAGAGATCGAGCGACTGCGCGACGCGCCGCTCAACTGAACCATAACGATAAGCGAGGGAGCAACATCATGGATCCGTTTTCGATGGTCGTCGGGATCGTCGCGGTCGTCACGATCGGCAAGATCGTCCAGGCCAAGGTGAAGGCTCAGGAGAGCCAGCCCGCCGCCGACCACCCCGACACGCTCCGGATGCGCGAGGAAGTCCGGACGCTGAAGGAGCGGGTGGCGGTTTTGGAACGCGTCATCACCGATACCGAGGACAGTGTCCGCCTCGACCGAGAGATCGCGCGGCTGCGCGACGACAACCGCGCCTGATGGCACCCGTGTTCAACCTGGGAGAAGCAGCGATGCAGGACCCCCAATTCTATCTGGTGATGGCTGCCGCGGCGCTGGTCGCGCTGGCGATGGTGACCGCGGGCATGCTGACCGCCTGGCGCGGCTGGCTCTCGCTCAAGCAGCAGCAGATGAGTCTGGCCGGCGGCATGACCGAAGCCGACCTCGCCCCCGCTCCTTCCGCCACGCAGCGGATCGAAATCGCCGACCTGAAGGAGCGGATCAAGAAGCTCGAGGCGATCGCGGCGGGCGTCGATCTCTGACCGACCACGCGCCGGCTCCCGCTTCCGCTCTCTGCCAGGGTGGAGAGCGGAAGCGGGAGCCCGGCTTTCCGTCTGGCTAACCGTCGCTCCGGAGCTTTTCCGGGACTACCGCACGGCCTGATCAGCCGCCGTCGGGTGGCTGCCAGACTGACCGGGCCGGATCAGGCCCGCGCGTCGGCGAGGCCCTCGCTGTTGTGGCGCAGCGCCTTTAGCACCGTATCGACGATGTGCGCGGCATTGAGGCCGGCTTCGTCATATTGCAGCTCGGGCTTGTCCTGGTCCTGGAAACGGTCGGGCAGGCGCATCGTGCGCAGCTTGAGCCCCGCATCGATCAGCCCCTGGTCGCTCGCCATCGTCAGAACGTGCGCGCCCAGGCCGCCGATCGCATTCTCCTCGATCGTCACCGCGACCTCGTGCGTCGCGAGCAGGCGGCGGATCAGCGTCTCATCGAGCGGCTTGGCGAAGCGGAGGTCGGCGATCGTCGTCGACAGCCCCTTGGCCTCCAGCGCGTCGGCGGCCTTGATCGCCTCGCCCAGCCGCGTGCCGAGCGACAGGATCGCGACGGCCTTGCCCTCCCGCACCAGCCGGCCCTTGCCGATTTCCAGCTTCTCGGGAACCTCGGGCAGCGCGACACCGGTGCCGTTGCCGCGCGGATAGCGGACGGCGATCGGGCCCGTGTCATGCTCGGCCGCGGTATAGGTCATGTGAACGAGTTCAGCCTCGTCCGACGGCGCCATCACGACGAAATTGGGCAGCGACGCCAGATAGGTAACATCGAAGCTGCCCGCATGGGTTGCGCCGTCGGCACCGACCAGCCCCGCGCGGTCGATCGCGAAGCGGACCGGCAGGTTCTGGATCGCCACGTCATGCACAACCTGGTCATAGGCGCGCTGGAGGAAGGTCGAATAGATCGCGCAGAACGGCCGCATCCCCTGTGCGGCGAGGCCGGCGGCAAAGGTCACCGCATGCTGCTCGGCGATGCCGACGTCGAACGCACGGTCGGGATGCGCCTGAGCGAAACGGTCGACGCCCGTGCCCGACGGCATCGCTGCGGTGATCGCACAGATGCGGCTGTCGGTCTCGGCCAGCTTGGCGAGCGCGTCGCCGAACACGTTCTGATAGGAGGGCGGCCCCGGCGGCGCCTTGGCCTGTGCGCCGGTGATGACGTCGAACTTCTGGACGCCGTGATACTTGTCGGCCGCCTTCTCGGCGGGGGCATAGCCCTTGCCCTTCTTGGTCACGACATGGACCAGGATCGGGCCCTCTTCCGCATCGCGCACATTCTCGAGCACCGGGATCAGGTGGTCGAGATTGTGACCGTCGATCGGGCCGACATAATAGAAGCCCAGTTCCTCGAACAACGTGCCGCCCATCGTCATGCCGCGGGCGAACTCGTCGGTCTTCTTGGCGGCGCTGTGGATCGGGCGCGGCAGCTTGCGCGCGAACTTCTTCAGCGTTTCGCGCAGGCCCAGGAACTCGCGGCTCGACACGATGCGGCTGAGATAGGCCGAAAGGCCACCCACCGGCGGCGCGATCGACATGTCGTTGTCGTTGAGGATGACGACCAGCCGGTTGCCCGCCTGCTCGGCATTGTTCATCGCCTCGTACGCCATGCCCGCCGACATCGCGCCGTCGCCGATCACGGCGATGCCCTTGCCCGGCGAACCGGTCAGCTTGTTGGCGACCGCAAAGCCCAGCGCCGCCGAGATCGAGGTCGAGCTGTGCGCCGCGCCGAACGGGTCGTATTCGCTCTCGGTCCGCTTGGTGAAGCCCGACAGCCCGCCGCCGGTGCGCAGCGTGCGGATGCGCTCACGCCGCCCGGTCAGGATCTTGTGCGGATAGCATTGGTGGCCGACGTCCCAGACCAGGCGGTCGCGTGGCGTGTCGAACACATAATGGATCGCGACGGTCAGCTCGACGACGCCCAGGCCGGAGCCCAGATGGCCCCCGGTATGCCCGACGGCAGAGATCGTCTCGGCGCGAAGCTCGTCGGCAAGCTGGCGAAGCTGGGCAGGCTTGAGCGCGCGGAGCTCTGCGGGCGTGGGCACAGTGTCGAGCAGCGGCGTGTCGGGCGATTGTGACATTATCGCGGCTTAACGTATCGGTCCGTGGCTGTCGATTGTCGCTGAGCCCTGCTTTGGACCGTGAAGGTCAGTCGGCGGCGGCGCAATCGGCGCACAGCCCGCGCACCTCGACGATCGGCTGGCGCGCGACGAAACCACGCTCGCCCGCGACCGCGCGCACCATCGACGTCACCTCGTCCGCGTCCAGGTGCCGCGCCTCGCCGCAGCGATCGCAGACGAGGAAGATGCAGTCGTGGAGGCAGCCGGGATGGGTGTTCGCGACATAGGCGTTGGCGCTCTCGACCCGGCGGGCGAGGTCGGCGGCGACGAACAGGTCGAGGATGCGATAGACGCTGTTGGCGGCGACACGGCGGCCGACTTCCTGCGACACCGCCTCCGCGATGTCATAGGCGCTGGCCGGCTTCTCGAAGCGCGCGAGCACCTCGAACACGCTCGCGCGCATCGGCGTCCATTGTTCGCCCTTTTCCTCGAGCGTGGTGCGCGCGGCGGCAGTCAGCGAATCGCCGCGATCGTCATGATGTCGGTGGAGTGCCGCAGCGTCAGCCATGATCTAGATTTAGTTGGCCAACGGCCCCCGGGCAAGGTTCAGCGGCGCGCAGCGCGCTGGTTCAGGACGTGGCCGATCGCCAGCAGCGTCACGCCGGCGACGGTGGCGCCCACCTCGCCCGGCCCATGCGGCAGCAGGATGTCGAGCGCCATCAGGAACAGGCCCGACGCGCCGATTACCAGCGGGAGGCGGCGGCCATGCTCGCGCACGCCCCGCCCCAGCGCGACCGCGCCGAGCACCACGGCGATGCCGAGGCCGATCTCGTGGATGCGATCGTCGAGCAGCGGTCCGGCAAACGACGCGAACAGCGCGAGGATGACCGCGCTCGCCAGGCAATGCGCGAGGCACAGGGCCGACAACGCGATCGCGATCCGGTCGAGCCGATTGCGCGGGGCGCGTTGCGAGGCAGCTTCCGAGATCACGAGCGCCATCTAGGGCATCGTCGGTGAGGTTACAATATCACATGACGCTTTTTGCTGTGTGCCATCCGCTTATTTCCGGCGAAGGCCGGGGTCCAGGTGGGAAAGCTGAGGTCAGCCGCACGGCGCTTCGTCACGGGCGTTCCCCAACTGGACCCCGGCCTTTGCCGGGGAACAAGCGACCGTGCTCCCGCGGAGGCGGGAGCCCAGGGTCGCAAAGGCTGCGCCTCGTGGCTCTAGGCTCCCGCCTCCGCGGGAGCACAACACAAGGACACCCCAACAACACCCCGGTTGAACGCACCTCTCCGACACGGCATACGCGCCGCCATGGCCCGATCGCTCGCCGCCGCCCCCTCCCTTTCCGCTCGTGTCGCACAGCCGCGCGCGATCGCGACGTGGCTTTACGCCGTCGCCGTGCTGATCGTGCTGATGGTCGCAGTCGGCGGCATTACCCGGCTGACCGAGTCGGGCCTGTCGATCACCGAATGGAAGCCGGTGTCGGGCGCGATCCCGCCGCTTAACGCGGCCGACTGGCAGGCCGAGTTCGCCAAATATCAGGCGACGCCCGAGTATCGCCAGATCAACGCCGGCATGAGCCTGGCCGACTTCCAGTTCATCTATTTCTGGGAGTGGCTGCACCGGCTGCTCGGGCGCCTGATCGGCGTCGCGTTCGCACTGCCGCTCGCCTGGTTCTGGGTGTGCGGCCGGATCCCGACGGGCTATCACGGCCGGCTGGTCGCGCTGCTGGCGCTCGGCGCCGCGCAGGGGGCGGTCGGCTGGTGGATGGTCGCCTCCGGCCTCGTCGATCGGACGGACGTCAGCCACTATCGGCTCGCCGCGCATCTCTGCCTGGCACTCTTCATACTTGGCGGGCTCGTCTGGACCGCGCGCGATCTGACCGGGCTGGCGCGCAATCCATCGGCACGGCCGGCGCGGCTGACCCCGCTGGCGTTCGGCGCACTGGGCGTGCTGGCGATCCAGATCATGTTCGGCGCCTATGTGGCCGGGCTCAATGCCGGGCTCGTCACCGACGAATGGCCGCTGATGAACGGGCGCGTCGTGCCGCAGGCGAACTGGGCCGACGCGTTCGACGATCCGTTCGCGCTCCACTTCATCCATCGCTGGTGGGCGTTCGTTGCCTTTGCCGCGATGATGCTGCTCGCGCGCGCCGCCAAGCGGGCGGGTGATCGCGGGGCGAGCATCGCGATCCATGTCGCGGTCGGCATCCAGATCCTACTCGGCATCGCCACGGTAATGACCGGCGTCCGCTTCGAGCCGGCGCTCACCCACCAGATCGTCGGCGCGCTGCTGGTCGCGGCCGCGACCGCGGGCGCACATGCTACGGGACGCCGCGCGTGAGCGACATCGCCCTTCTGCAAGTCACCTTCGGCACCGCCGACGAGGCGGAGGCGGTCGCGCGCGTCGTGATCGAGGAGCGGCTGGCGGCCTGTGCCAACGTCATGGCCTCCTGCACCTCGATCTATCGCTGGCGCGACACCGTCGAGACCGAGGTCGAGACGCCCGTGCTGTTCAAGACGAGCATGGAACAGGCGCTGGCGCTGCGCGACCGCATCGTCGAACTCCACAGCTACGACCTGCCGATGATCGTGCTGTGGCCCGCCGCCGCGACCGAGGATGGCGCACGCTGGATCGGCGAGGCGCTGACGGGCTGAAAACGCGCTCGGTATTCTGATACCCGTCAGCAAACCCGCTGCCAAGCTTGACTTTACGAGGGCGGCGCGTCATTGCGGGCCCAAGCACGCCGCCTGGCAACGGGCGGCGTTCGGTTTTCCTCTACCCATAAAGGTCGAAGAGCCATGAAGGCGCTCATGAAGACCACCAAGTCGGTGAAGCCGGCCGAGGTGGATAAGAAGTGGCATATCGTCGATGCCGACGGCCTGGTGGTCGGTCGCGCGGCGACGATCATCGCCAATGTGCTGCGCGGCAAGCACAAGACGAGCTTCACCCCCCATGTCGATTGCGGTGACAACGTCATCGTCATCAACGCGGACAAGGTGCGCTTCACGGGGCGCAAGCTCCAGCAGAAGACCTATTACAAGCACACCGGCTATGCCGGCGGCATCAAGGAAGTGACCGCGGCCAAGGTGCTGGACGGCCGCTTCCCGGAGCGCGTGCTGGAAAAGGCGATCGAGCGCATGATCCCGCGCGGCCCGCTCGGCCGTGAGCAGATGCGCAACCTGCGCATCTACAAGGGCGCGGAGCATCCGCACACCGCGCAGAACCCCGAAGTGCTCGACATCGCGGGCATGAACCGCAAGAACAAGGTGGGCGCATAATGTCCGACAACCGCCAGTCCCTGTCCGACCTGGGTTCGCTGACCCAGGCTCAGCCGCAGGCCGCGCAGCCCGAGACCGGTTCGGCGCCCGCCGCCGATACGGCGGAAGGCAGCGCCCCCGTCCAGCCGCAGCAGCCGACGACGCCGCTGCGCGCGCAGGAAATCGACGCCTATGGCCGCGCCTATGCGACCGGTCGCCGCAAGGACGCCGTCGCCCGCGTGTGGCTGAAGCCCGGCTCGGGCAAGATCACGGTCAACGGCCGTGATTCGGAGGTCTATTTCGCGCGTCCGACGCTGCGTCTGGTGATGAACCAGGTGTTCCAGGTCGCCGAGCGCGAGGGCCAGTACGACGTGATCTGCACCGTCAAGGGTGGCGGGCTGTCGGGCCAGGCCGGCGCGGTCAAGCACGGCATCGCCCAGGCGCTGACCCGCTACGAGCCGGCGCTGCGTCCGCCGGTCAAGGCCGCGGGCTTCCTGACCCGCGATCCGCGCGCCGTCGAGCGTAAGAAGTACGGCAAGGCCAAGGCCCGCCGCAGCTTCCAGTTCTCGAAGCGCTGATCGGGTTCGATCGAACGAATGGGGGCGGTCCGGCAACGGGCCGCCCTTTTTCGTGCGCGTGCCGCGGAACCGTCGCGAAGCGAAGGCGTCGGCCGGTGATGCGTACCGGCCCGATCCTGCTCGCTCTTGCCCTGTCCGCCTGCGGCAACCCCGCGCCGGAGCCGGACCAGCCCCGGCCCTCGCCCACCCCTGCCCCGCCGTCGAGCACCGCGCCGACGATCGCGCCGTTGACCGCCGCGGACCTCGACCAGGCGCAGGTCGCTGGCGAACTGGCGTGCAGCTTCACCGACACGAGCGATCGGTTGCTGATGATCGCCCGCGGTGATGTCGGCGGGCGGATCGCCAATGCCGTGCTTCGCACCGACCAGGGGATGGCGCGGGTGACGGCACCGGGCGGCTTCAACGCGATCGTGCACGGCGCGCGGTTCACGGGCGGCGGGCTGACCGCCAGCGTCGCGGTGACCGGCCCCGCAACCGGCGGCGGCGAGTCGCCGCCGATGCCTGCCACGCTGACCGTCGAGCGCGACGGGGCCGCGCCGCTCGTCACGTCGGGCGACTGGACCTGCGGACCGTAAAGACCGGCCGCTCGGCGCATCGCGCTTGACCGCGCCCGCGCCAACGGCTTGAGCGCCTTGCGATGACCACGCGCGAGGCCACGGGCTTTCTCCCCCGCAACGACGTACGCCTCGGGCCGGATGGCTGGCGCCAGACGCTGCGCGATCGCGCCTTCACCATCCTGTGGGGCGCGATCCAGTGGCCCTGGCTGGCGCGCAGCCTGTCGGGCGGTCGCCGCGCCGACAAGGATGCGCTGCTCGCGCGGCTGGACCTGCCCGCCGATGCGCTCCCCAATCTCGGCAGCTGGAAGGCGGACACCGGCCTCCTCCACCTCGTCGTCGACGAGATCGAGGCGCGGCGCCCCGCGGTCGTGGTCGAGCTCGGCGCCGGTGCGTCCAGCCTGATCGTCGCACGCGCGCTTCAGCTCAATGGCGGCGGCCGGCTCGTCAGCCTCGACCAGCATGGCGATTTCGTCGCGGCGACGCGCGACTGGCTGCGCGAGCATGGCCTGGATGCCGACATGCGCGCCGCGCCGTTGGTGCCGGCGCCCGGCGGCTGGCCGGCCTTGTGGTACGACGCGAGCGACCTGCCCGACCGGATCGACCTGCTCCTGATCGACGGGCCACCCTGGACGCTCCACCCCTTCGTCCGCGGCGCGGCGGAGATACTGTTCGACCGCCTGAGCGTCGGCGGCGCGGTGATGCTCGACGACGGCGCCCGCCCGGGCGAGCGCGTCATCGCCGCGCGCTGGCGCAAGCGCTGGCCGCAGATCGACTTCGGGCTGGTGCTGGGCGGAAGGAAGGGAACGCTGGTGGGGAGGCGGATGCGCTGATGACGGTGCTTTCATCCGTTCGTCCTGAGTAGCCGCTGAGCTTGTCGAAGCGGCGTATCGAAGGACTGAGCGCGCGCGACGATGCTTCGATACGAGCCCTCGACTTCGCTCGGTCTCTACTCCGCACGAACGGATAAAGCGGAAGTCAGCACCCTCTAGAAGGGCCTGGCTTCCGGCAAACCCCGCGCATCTAGCCGATGGTCGCCGCCGCGCAGCCGACGGATCACCGCGACCTTCCCGTTCCGGATGTCATACGCGACCGCGTCATAGGACCAGCAGCAATGCCGGGGCATCGTACCGCCCCAACTCGCCATCGAGTTGAAATACTCGATGAACAGCAGCCTGCCCGTCGACGAGAAGCCCGGCTGCACCTTGAAGCTCACGCCAAGGGCGGCCAGCATCTTCCCAAAACGGTCCAACCACTCGCCCTTGCTGGAGGCAATCTGCTCGCCATCCTCGAACACCGTCAGCGTATCGGACAAGAGCGAGGCGTAGGTCGCCACGTCCTTGCTCTCGATCGCGCGAACGAGCGTCGCGCCGAGCTCGTCCTGCCCCGGCAATGACGGCGGCGGCAGCACCTGCGCCTCTGCCGCGACGGTGACCGTCATCAGGGCCGCGGCGACGATCCAGCGACCCAGGATCACACCCGGTGATCCGGCCCGTCCATCACCCGCGCGATCGTCTCGAAGGCGCGGCCCTCGACGCGGATCTCGTTGAACGACGGGCGCGTCTCTCGCACGCGTTCGGACAGGGTGCCGGCGCCGATCAGGCGGATGGGGTTGCCGTCGACCTCATGCTCGATGTCGAAGGGGTCGTGGACGTGGCCGGTCAGCACCGCATGCGCGCCCGCGTTGGCGAGCGCCCTGAGCGCCCGCTCGCCGCCGACGGTGCGCGCGTCGGTCCGCGTGCCCGCCTCAATCAACGGATGGTGGGCGGTGACGAAGACGAGATCGTCCTCCGGCGCCTCCTCGACCAGCCGCACCGTCTTGGCCAGCCGCTGCGGCGTCACCAGACCCTTCGACCAGTTGAGCCGGAACTGGAAGCGCGCGGTGGTGCGCAGCGGCGCGATGGTCACGCCCTTCACCTCCAGCGGCCGCTCGATCAGCCGCTCCAGCGACTTGTACCGCTTGTAGGGGCGAAAGATGCGCGCGACCGGATTGTACATTGGCAGGTCGTGGTTGCCGACCTCGATCGTCGTCGGCCGGCCGAGCGATTCGAGCCAGGTGGCCGCCGCCTCGAACTCGTCCGACCGCGCGCGCTGCGTCAGGTCGCCGGTCATCAGGATCGCATCGGGCACCTCGTCGCGGACGATGCCCGCGAACCAGGCGAGCGCCGACTGGTCCTCCGCGCCGAAATGCAGGTCGCTGACGTGGAACAACCGGATCATGCCGTCTCCTTTGTACGCGTCGCGATGAAGCGTTCACCGCTCATGCCGCCGCTCAGCCGCGTACCGGGCTCGAGCCGCTCGGGTTCGCCGTCGAATAGCGCGAGCACGGGGCGCGAGCCTTCGATGACGAGATGGCGCGACAGCGCGTGCGTGACCGAGGCGGCGTTCACCCACTCGCCCGATACCCAGTTCCAGCCGAGCTCCGCGATCGCGCGCCAGTCGCGGGCGTCGATCCCGGCGACGTCCAGGCCGCGCGCGTCGGGCTTCACCAGCACCGCCTGATAGCGGCGCCGCAGCCGCACCGGTCCCGACACGCGGATGCCCTTGCCGAAGGTGCGACCCCAGGCGTGGCGCATCGCGCGGAAGAAGGAGAACAGCCGCCGCTTGCGCACAGCCTCGCGCGCACGAAACCACTGCGCGGCGGGGCCGATGATGAGGCCGACAAAGGCGCGGTGCGGTCCCGCCTCGACGAACGGCATCGATACGGTGCGGTACCCATCATTGGCGGCATGGATGATCGCGTGCGGATCCAGGCTGTCGTGAAGCGCGCGGGCGAGCAGGTTCATCGTGCCCCCCGGCAGGATCAGGAAGCGGCCACCCCACTCGGCCAGCTTGCAGAGCACCGCATTGATCGTCCCGTCGCCCGCGAACAGCACCACCGTGTCCGCGCCCGCCGCGTCCAGCGCCGCCCCATCGGGCAGCGTCTCGTCCGGAAAGCCGGTGCGGCCGACCAGCTTCAGTCCGCGCTCCTCGAACACCGCCTCGATCGCGTCGCACTTCTCGCGGGTGGCCGAGCCCGAGCTTGGGTTGGTGATGAACCACAGATTGTGCATGCTGCCCCACCTTTTCGGGCGCATAACGATCCCAGCTAACGAAGGATGCAGCCAAGCCGCGCCGAAGCCGTTAAGGCGCTGGGCAGGATCAGGAAAGAATGGGGGATCACGGGATGGCACCGCCACCGCCGGCAAGCGCGGCGCTCGACGCTGCGGACATGACGCCCAGCCTTCCGGAAAGCTATCGCAGCATCGCGGTGCATCCACCCACGGTCGCGTTCTGGCGCAGGCTCGGCGCGTTCGCCGGCCCGGGCTATATGGTTGCGGTCGGGTACATGGACCCCGGCAACTGGGCGACCGATATCGCCGGCGGGTCGGCGTTCGGGTACACGCTGCTGTCCGTCATCCTTCTGTCCAACCTGATGGCGATGGTGCTCCAGTCGCTGTCGGCAAAGCTCGGCATCGTCGCCGGTCGCGACCTCGCCCAGGCTTGTGCCGAGCGCTATGGCCCGGTTGCGCGATGGGTGCTGTGGATCCTGTGCGAGACGGCGATCATCGCCTGCGATCTGGCCGAGGTGATCGGCACCGCGATCGCGCTCCAGCTCCTGTTCGGCATTCCGCTGGTCGCGGGCATCGCGATCACCGCGGTTGACGTGATGCTGATCCTCGCGCTTCAGCGCTTCGGTTTCAGGAAGCTCGAGGCGTTCATCATCGCGCTGCTGATCGTCATCGCCGGCTGCTTCGGCGCGGAGCTGATCTTCTCCCAGCCCAACGTCGCCGCGATCGCCCGCGGGCTGATCCCCGCGCCGCAGATCGTGACCAACCCGGCGATGCTCTACATCGCGATCGGCATCCTGGGTGCGACGGTGATGCCGCACAATCTCTATCTCCACAGCTCGATCGTGCAGACGCGCTCGTTCGACCGGACCGAACCGGGGCAGCGCGACGCGCTGAAGATGGCGACGATCGACTCGACGATCGCGCTGGGCCTCGCCTTCTTCATCAACGCATCGATCCTGATCCTGGCGGCGGCCACCTTCCACACCGCCGGCCGCACCGAAGTCGCCGAGATCCAGGAGGCGTATCAGCTGCTCACCCCGATGCTGGGCGTCGGCGTCGCCAGCACGCTGTTCGCGGTGGCGCTCCTCGCCTCGGGCCAGAATTCGACGGTCACGGGGACGCTCGCCGGCCAGATCGTGATGGAGGGCTTCCTCAAGCTGCGCTTCCCCGTCTGGCTCCGCCGCATCGTCACGCGGCTGATCGCGATCGTCCCCGCCGCAACGGTGGCGGCGCTGTACGGCGAGAGCGGCACCGCGCGCCTCCTGGTGTTGAGCCAGGTGGTGCTGAGCCTCCAGCTGCCGTTCGCAGTCTGGCCACTCGTCCAGTTCACCAGCGACCGCAAGCTGATGGGCGGCTTCGTCAACGGCCCGGTGCTCAAGGTGGTGGCGTGGGCCATCTGCCTGACGGTGATCGGACTGAACCTGACGCTGCTGGCGCAACTGGCGATGGGCTGAGCCCCCGCCCCCGTTCGTCCTGAACTTGTCGAAGGGCGTGTCCCGGGCGCTGCGCCTGGATCACGTGCTTCGACAAGCTCAGCACGAACGGTGAGGTTGCCGTCTAATCGCCCGCAAAGGCGAAGGGGGTCATCCCGACTTCCCGATCGCTGACGATTCGCGCGCGGGCGGCCGGCGGCGCGCTTCGCTGCGAGCAATCGGGGCGGGTACAGGCCGAACAGCCGAGCCCCACCGGCATCGCTTGCGCGCCCAGGTCGATGCCCCGCGCGGCCGCCAGCCCGGCCGCCTCGCCCGCGGCCACGCCGACGACGACGGCGAACCGTCCCTTCACCCCGCCGATCGGCCCGGCATGCGGCTGAACGCTGCGTGCGATCGTCAGCCAGCGGCCGCCATCCTCGGTCTCGATCAGCTGCGTCATCGGCTCGCCCGGCCGCGCCAGCGCCGCGAACACGTCCCACAGCGGACAGAGCCCGCCCTCGACCAGTGGCGAGGCGCTGGCGCCGGCATAGCGCTTCGACACCTGCCCCGCCCGATCGACGCGCAGCATGAAGAAGGAGAGGCCCCGCGCGCCCACGCGCCCGAGCGTCGTCAGCCGGTGCGCGACCTGTTCGAATCCCGCCCCGAACCGGCGTTGCAGCAGCTCCAGGTCATAGCCCGTCGCCTCGCACGCGCGAAGGAACCGGGCATAGGGCATCATTACCGCCGCCGCGAAATAGCCGGTGACGTGCCGGCGCAGCAGCCGCTCGGCGACGCGATCGGACAGCCCGGCGCCTCGCACGATCGCGTCGACCTCGCCCTGCACCTCGCCCGACAGCCGCTCCGCCATCGCAAAGGCGCGGCTGGCGGGGTCGAGCAGTTCGGACAGCTGAAGCTGGCGCGCGTGGAGGTCCAGCCGCTTCAATCGGTCGGGCATCACCTCGACCGGCAGGATGCGGACGGAGAGCTGGTGCCGCGTCCGCAGCCGGTCGGCGAGCGCAGGGATCAGGTCGCCGCTCGACAGCCGAAGCTCGTCGGCAAGCCCCTCGGCCGCGGCGTCGAGGTCGGGGAAATGGTTGCGCCAATGCTCGATCGCGCGGCGCACCTCGCGTGCGGTGCGGTCGTGCGGATTGTCGCCCGCCCCCTCCCCGCCGCGCGCGTCGAACGCCCGCGCAAAGGCCTCGGCGCCGCCGGGGGCGCTCGCCAGCCACTCGTCGAGTTCGGCGCGATCGATGTCGAGGTCGGCGAACATCGGGTCGCCCAGCCGCCGCCGCATCGCCGCACGCCCGCCGCCGGGCTCGCTGGCGGCTAGCGTGCGCGCGTCGAAGTCGAACCGCTCGGCCAGCCGCACGAGCAGCGTCGCCGAGATCGGTCGCTGGTTGCGCTCGATCAGGTTGAGATAGCTCGGCGAGATATCGAGCGCGTCGGCCATCGCCGCCTGCGTCAGCCCGAGCTGGCGCCGCACCCGGCGCACGGCATGGCCGGCGATCAGCTTGTGTTCGGCCATTCGCTGGTGCTCCGCCCCCTGACGCTCGGCCGCCATCATGCCATGTCAGTTCTTTACAGCAAGACACGGCCGGCGGCCCAGCATCTACAAACGGAACGGCCGAGCCACACGCGACGTTTCGCGTTTATATGCAGGGGCTTGCCGACATCGCTGGGTGGATCGCGCCGGCCGCGACGATGATCGCGGCGATGATGACCGCCGCCAATCTGGGCGCGCGCGTCACCGGCTGGGGCTTCGTCGTGTTCTCGATCGGGTCGGTCGCCTGGTCGATCGTCGGCCTGTCGTCGGGCCAGACCAACCTGCTGCTCACCAACGGCTTCCTGACGTTCGTCAACGTCGTCGGCATCTGGCGCTGGCTGGGCCGGCAGGCGCGCTACGACAAGGGCGGCGAGCGTGCCGAGCAGCGCAGCGCCGACCAGCGCGACGAGACCAAGGTGGCGCTCGGCCGCGTCGTCGGCGCACGCGTCGTCGACCGCGACGGCACCGCGATCGGCCATGTCGCCGATGCGATGCTCGGCTGCAACAGCCATTCAATCGCCTATCTCGTCATCGGCTGCGGGGGCGTCGGCGGCGTGGGCGAGACCCTCCACGCCGTCGATCCGTCGCGAGTGCGCTTCGGAACGCCCTTGGTGTTCGAGGGGGAGCGGAGCGACCTGTGCGCGCTGCCGGAATTGGCGGCGGACGACTGGCCAGGCGCGAAGCCGCGGGCGGCCTGAGCTGTCCTCTCATCACCCCGCTAACCGTTCGTCCTGAGTAGCCGCCGAGTAGCGCGAAGCGCGTATCGAGGTGGCGTATCGAAGGACAGGTTGGTGCGCGGAACGGTACTTCGATACGAGCCCTCGATACGCTCCTACGGAGCTACTCGGTCTCTACTCAGCACGAACGGGAAGGGGAGGATCGGCGGCCTGGGCTAACTCCCCAATCACCCCCCCAACCGTTCGTCCTGAGTAGCCGCCGAGTAGCCCGCAGGGCGTATCGAGGCGGCGTATCGAAGGACGTTGGCGCGTGTGACGGTACTTCGATACGAGCCCTCGATACGCCCTAGCGGGCTACTCGGTCTCTACTCAGCAGGAACGGGGAAATCAGAGCGCGCCATCTGAGGCACAGCCTCAATCCACCCCGCCCCGCGCGCCATACCCGCTCGCGACCACCACGTCATAGCTCGCGAACGACGCGGTCTCCGACGCCAGCTCGATGCGCGGCGCGGCGCTCGTCTCGCCCACGCGGGCGGCGTCGTCGTGGCGGGCGACGCTGGCGGCATCGGCGACGAGCATCGGCGCTGGGCGGCGGACCTGCGCGACGGTGACGGGCGGCAGTTCGCGCGGCTTCGGCGCGGCATCAGGCATCCCCGGCACACGACCGCTGACGATCCGCACCTCTCCGCCCATCTCGGTTAAGTCATAGAGTCGCTTGGCGAACGCGGCCGGAAACCGGATGCAGCCGTGCGACGCGGGATATCCCGGAAGCTGCCCGGCGTGCATCGCGATCCCGCTCCAGGTCAGCCGCTGCATGTAGGGCATCGGCGCGTTCGAATAGAGGTTGGAGCGGTGGAACACCTTCTTCTGGAGGATGGTGAAGCTGCCCGCGGGCGTCGACTTGCCGGGCTTGCCCGTCGACACCGTCGACACGCCCACCAGCGCACCGCCGCGATAGACATAGGCGAGCTGGTCCTCGATGCTGATGAGGATCGCCACCGGCCCTGCCGCGGCAGCGCCCTCCTCCCAGGCGAACTCGCCATTGCGCAGCATCGCCGCGCGCGATTCGAGGTTGGGAAGCTGTGCGGCAACGGGCATCGACGTCGCAGCGAGCACCGCCAGAACCGCTGCAACCACTCGCCGCAATGTTCGTGCCGATCTCGCCAAGTCGTTGGTTATGCGGGACGAGCC
The DNA here is from genome assembly GCF_032391395.1 of Sphingomonas sp. Y38-1Y. Lineage (NCBI taxonomy): Bacteria > Pseudomonadati > Pseudomonadota > Alphaproteobacteria > Sphingomonadales > Sphingomonadaceae > Sphingomonas > Sphingomonas sp. Y38-1Y. The sequence goes on along the minus strand of NZ_CP135916.1, from coordinate 1,673,388 downwards.
GCGGCACTTTCCCATGTCAAGTCCCGGAAGTGCCCTCCCTTTCATGATATACGCTCGCTTCATGCCAAGACCATCGGTGGGGCTTAGCGTATCGTGAACGAGTTGTTAACCGGAACCGCGTCCCGGCGCGGGATGCTGCGGGCTGGCGGGATTGCCGCCGCCGCGCTGATCGTGCCAGGCTGCATGCGCCAGCCGCTTCAATCCGTCGGCAGCCAGCCGGCACCCAAGCCCGCGTCGAAGCCGACCGCCGTCGCCGCGACCCCCGCGCCGCCGCCGACGATTGCCGGTGTCGCGACCTCGCTGGTCGAACGCGCCCGCGCCGCGCGCGACACGCATGCCGGCCAGCTTCGCCAGCGCGACCGTGTCGCGATCATCGACTTCACGCCTGCGTCCTATCGCTCGCGCCTGGCGCTCGTCGATCTCGCCAATGGCCGCGTCGACAAGCTGCTGGTCGCGCACGGCATCGGCTCGGATCCCGGGCACACTGCCTTTCTCCAGCGCTTCTCGAACGACGACGGGTCGGAAGCGACGTGCGAGGGCGCGTTCGTCGCGGACAATTATTATGTCGGCCAGCATGGCCGGTCGCAGCGACTGGTCGGGCTCGATCCCACCAACTCGAACGCTCTGTCGCGCGCGATCGTGATCCACGCCGCCTGGTACGCCAACAAGGACATGCTCATCAGCCACGGCAAGCTCGGCCGCAGCCAAGGCTGCTTCGCGGTCGGCGAGAACGAGCTTCAGCGCGTGTTCGACCATCTGGGCGAAGGCGCATTGGTCTACGCGGCCAAGGGCTGATCGACATTATGGGCGGGGCGACGCGAGCATCCTAGGCTCTCGCCATGAGCGAAGCCGAAGAACTCTCCCCCGCCCTGCCCGACGATGTCGAGGCGCTGGCCGCCCGCGTCCTCGACCTGGCCGACAACCGCGACTGGCGGATCGCCACGGCCGAAAGCTGCACCGGCGGCCTGCTCGCCTCGCTCCTCACTGATGTCGAGGGCAAGTCGAGTGCGTTCGAGCGCGGGTTCGTCACCTATTCGGTCGAGGCGAAGTGCGAGCTTCTCCATCTCGCCCGCGACATGGTCGAGCGGTGCCATGCGGTCAGCGAGAATGTCGCCGTCGCGATGGCGGAGGGCGCGCTGAAGGCGAGCCATGCACAGGTTGCCGTCGCGATCACCGGCTTTGCGGGGCCCGGCGGTCCCGACGACGAACCCGGCCTCGTCCATTTCGGCTGCGCGCGCGTTGATGGCGAAACGATGCACCGCGAGGAGCATTTCGGTGATATCGGCCGCGGGGCCACGCGGATTGCCGCGGTGCGCGTGGCGCTGAAGCTGTTCGAGGAGGCGCTTTCTTGACGCACCGTTTCTGGTCGCACCATGCGCACGGCTTCGTCCGTGTCGCCGCCGCGACCCCGCCCGGCGTCGTCGCCGATCCCGCCGCCGCGACCGACCATGCGATCCGCCTGGCGCACGAAGCGGCGGACGCCGGCGTCGACCTCGTCGTCTTTCCCGAACTCAACCTCAGCGGCTATGCGATCGACGATCTGCACATGCAGGACGCGCTGCTGGCCGCGGTCGAGGCGGGGATCGCGCGCATCGTCGCGGCGAGTGCCGAGCTGCGCCCGGTGCTGCTGCTCGGCGCGCCCGTCCGCCGCAACGGCCGGCTCTACAATTGCGCCGTCGTCGTCGCGCGCGGCTGCATCCTGGGCGTGGTGCCCAAGACCTACCTGCCCAATTACCGCGAATATTACGAGAAGCGCTGGTTCGCGCCTGGCGTGGGGCTGACCAACCTCGACATCGCGCTGGCGGGCCAGACCGTGCCGTTCGGCACCGACCTGATCTTCGCCGCCAGCGACTTGCCCGACTTCGTCTTCCATGCCGAGATCTGCGAGGATTACTGGGCGCCGCTCCCGCCCTCGACCGCCGGCGCGATGGCGGGGGCGCTGATCCTCGCCAACCTCTCGGCCTCCAACATCGTCGTGGGCAAGGCGCGCGAGCGGATGCTGCTGTCGGCGTCGCATTCCGCCCGGACGATGAGCGCCTATGTCTATTCGGCGAGCGGCCCGGGCGAGAGCACGACGGATCTCGCCTGGGACGGCCAGGGCATGGTGCATGAGCTGGGCGAGCTGCTCGCCATCTCCGACCGCTTCGATCTTGCGAGCGAGCTGGTCGTCGCCGATGTCGATGCCGGCCGGCTTCGCTTGGAGCGCGCGCGCACGGGAACGTTCAACGATTGCGCGGCCGCCAACGGCCATCCGGAGACGCGCTTCCGCCGGATCGCGTTCGACCATCAGCCCGACTTCGCCGATCTCGGTCTGAAGCGAGCGGTGCGCCGCTATCCGTTCGTTCCCGACACGCCCGAAACGCTCGACGCCGACTGCTACGAGGCGTTCAACATCCAGGTGGAGGGTCTCCGCCAGCGGCTCGCCGCCACGGGCACGAAGCGGCTGGTGATCGGCGTGTCGGGTGGGCTCGATTCGACACACGCGCTGCTGGTCGCGGCCAAGGCGTTCGACCGGCTCGGCTATCCGCGCAGCGACCTGCTCGGCTTCACCATGCCCGGCTTCGCCACGGGTGAGGCGACCAAGGCGAGCGCCTGGGGCCTGATGCGCGCGCTCGGCGTGACCGGCGAGGAGATCGACATCCGCCCCGCCGCCAACCAGCTGCTCAAGGACATGGGCCATCCCTTTGCCGAAGGGCAGCCGCAGTACGACGTGACGTTCGAGAATGTGCAGGCGGGATTGCGCACCGACTATCTCTTCCGCCTCGCCAATCAGCGCGGCGGGCTGGTGCTCGGCACCGGCGACCTGTCCGAACTCGCGCTGGGCTGGTGCACCTACGGCGTCGGCGACCAGATGAGCCACTATGCCGTCAATGCCGGCGTGCCCAAGACGCTGATCCAGCACCTCATCCGCTGGACGATCGCCAGCGGCCAGTATGATGCGGCGACCGATGCGGTGCTGGAGACGATCCTCGGTACCGAGATCAGTCCCGAGCTGATCCCCGCGGACGAGAGCGGCGCGATGCAGTCGACCGAGGGGCGGATCGGCCCCTATGCGCTGCACGACTTCTTCCTCCACCATGTCGTGCGGCTGGGGCTGTCGCCCTCGAAGATCGCATTCCTGGCGTGGCACGCCTGGAACGATGCCGACGAGGGGCATTGGCCCGCGAACCTGCCGGAGGACGCCCGCGGCGCCTATGACCTGGCGACGATCGCCAAGTGGCTGGAGGCGTTCCTCGACCGCTTCTTCCGCACCAGCCAGTTCAAGCGCTCGGCGATCCCCAACGGACCCAAGGTCGCGGCAGCGGGCGCACTCTCGCCGCGCGGCGACTGGCGCGCACCGTCGGACGGCAATGCGCGGGCATGGATCGAGGAACTGCGGGCGGGGTTGCCGGAGTAATCTCCCGTTCGTCCTGAGCTTGTCTAAGGACGGGTCACAGGCGCTGCGCCCGGATCATGTGCTTCGATAGGCTCAGCACGAACGGGGATGGGTAAGCTCGGCGGCGACCCTCACCCCAAATAATGCCGCTCCGCCGCCTCGGTCGCGCTGACCGAGAGCAGCTGCCGCGCCTCGCTCGCGCTGCGGGGCTGGCCGCGGCGGTCGGCGGCGGCATCCATCACGCGGTCGAGCAGTTCCTGCCCTTCCGACCACCAGCCGATCCCGCTCGCGGCATTGAGATGCCCCTGGGCACCGGCATCGACGAAGTGGCTTCCCCATTGCGCGGCCAGGTTGCGCGCCTGCTCGATCTCTATCCACGGATCGTCGTTCGACGCGACCAGGATCGAGGGGAACGGCAGCAGCTGCCGCGGCGAGGGCTTGAACGCGGCGATGTCGGGGTGGACGTCCGCGCGGTCGACATCGGCCGGCGCGACGAGCAGCGCGCCCGCGACCGGCCAGCCATAAGGCTGCGGCGACAGGGCCGCCCACCACGCCACCGCCAGGCAGCCCAGGCTGTGCGCCGCGAGCACCACCGGCGCGCGCGTCGACCGGATCGCCTGGTCGAGCTTGGTCACCCAGGCGTTGCGATGCGGCTTGTTCCACATGCCCAACTCGACGCGGTGCGTGTCGGGCAGATTGTCTTCCCACAGCGTCTGCCAGTGCGAAGGCCCCGAGCTGCCGAGGCCGGGAACGGTAAGCACGACGGGACGCGTCGGGCTGTCGGAGAAGATCGTCATGGCCGTTCTTCCTTTTGTCCGGTGACGAGGGCGAGGGCCGCAAAGTCGCTCTAGGGGCACGGCCGGCGTCCCTGCCCTCGTCGACTTCCGATCTAATTCCTACTTGCACAGTGTGCAATAGGTGCGCGGTTCGTCGCAGGGCTTTTGCGGCAGGCCGTTCGGCGGTATCGCGCGCCATGCCCAAGAAGCGTTTGGATCAGCTCATCGTCGACCGCGGCCTCGCCGAGAGCCGCACGCGGGCGCAGGCGCTGGTGATGGCGGGCCTGGTCTTCTCGGGCGAGCGGAAGCTCGACAAGCCGGGCGTGTCGCTGGCGGTGGACGCCGCGATCGAAGTGCGCGGGCGCGATCATCCCTGGGTCTCACGCGGCGGGATCAAGCTGGCGCACGCGCTCGACCATTTCGGCTGGACCGTGGGCGAAGCGGTGGCGATCGACGTGGGATCGTCGACCGGCGGCTTCACCGACGTCCTCCTCACCCGCGGGGCGGCGCGCGTCTATGCCGTCGATTCGGGCACCAACCAGCTTGCGTGGAAATTGCGCCAGGATCCGCGCGTTGTCGTGCACGAACAGACGAGCGCGCGCATCCTGACCGACGCGCACGTGCTCGAGCCCATCGACCTCGTCGTCTGCGATGCGAGCTTCATCGGCCTCGCCAAGGTGCTGGAGCGTCCGCTCGGCTTCGTCCGGCCCGGCGGCGGGCTGATCGCGCTCATCAAGCCGCAGTTCGAGGCGGGACGCGAGGAGGTCGGCAAGGGCGGCGTCGTCCGCGATCCGGAGGTGCATGCGCGCGTCTGTGCAGAGGTCGCCGACTGGCTCGCCGGCATCGGCTGGGCGGTCCAGGGGGTCGAGCAGAGCCCGATCACCGGTCCGGAGGGCAATGTCGAGTTCCTGATCGCCGCGCGGCGCCCCGGCCCTTCGCCCGATTGATGGCCGGCGTCCGGCCCGCTACGGCATGGCGCCGTTCCGGATTCGCCTGATACAAGGGAAGCTATGCGCGAAATCGCCTCAATGGGTCAGCTCCGCTGGTCGTTCGCGCGATGGGCGTTCGTCACCGTGCCCGCGGTCCTGCTGCTGGGCTTCGCTTCCGGCGCGTCGGTCCCCTCGGGCGACGACAGTGCCTGGTATCAGGCGCTTTCGAAGCCTTCGTGGACGCCGCCCGGCTGGGCGTTTCCGATCGCCTGGTCGATCCTCTACATCCTGATCGGCATCGCCATCGCGATGATCCTGAACGCCCGCAGCGCCCGCGGTCGTAATGCCGCGATCGCGCTGTTCGTGGTGCAGCTGGCGCTCAACCTTGCCTGGACGCCCGTGTTCTTCGGGCTGCACCTCGTCAGCATCGCGGCGGTGCAGATCGTCGTCATCCTCGCGCTCGCCATCGCGACGACGTTCGCATTCGCGCGGGTGCGGCGGACCGCGGCGTGGCTGATGGTCCCCTATCTCGCCTGGCTCAGCTTCGCGAGCCTGCTCGCCTACGACATCGACCGGCGCAATCCAGCGGGCGAGACCCTTGTCCCCTCGGGCGCCACCACCCAGATTCAGCTCTGAACGATCGGATTATAGACATCATGCAGACCGAAAACCGCGTGTTCGACGACATCGCCAAGATCCTGAACGGCGCCGCCGGCACCCTTGCCGGCATGGGTCGCGAGGCGGAAGCCGCTGCGCGCGAGCGCGCGCGCGAATGGATCGGCGGCCTCGACTTCGTGTCGCGCGACGAGTTCGAAGCGGTCAAGGCGATGGCCGCGGCCGCGCGCGACGAGAACGACGCGCTCAAGGCGCGCATCGACGCGCTGGAAGCGAAGCTGGGCGGCGGCGCGGTCAGCGATACGCCGGTTCCGACGGCGTGACCTGAACAAGAAAGAAATTGGTTCACGCCAAGGCGCGAAGGCGCGAAGAGGCTGCGGCGAAGCCGCCGTCGAGCCACCTCAGCCGCACCCATCGTTTTTAAGCGCTTTGCGCCTTTGCGCCTTTGCGTGAACCGCCTTCTCTCTTCTTACCTCAATCGCGCCCGCGCGAACTCGCGCAGCTTCTCGCCGATCTCCTCACGCTCCAGCGAAAGCGCGAAGTTCGCCTGCGCGAACCCGGCCTTGTCGCCGCAGTCGTAACGCTCACCGCCGAACTTGAACGCATGGAAGGGCTGCTGCCCGATCAGCTGCGCCATCGCGTCGGTCAGCTGGATCTCGTTGCCCGCACCCGGCCCCTGCGTCTCCAGGATGCGCATCACCTCGGGCTGGAGGATGTAGCGGCCGGGGATCATCAGGTTGGAGGGCGCGGTGCCGAGCTTGGGCTTTTCGACCAGCCCCTTCACCTCGACCAGCTCGCCATCGATCGAACCGGGCTCGACGATGCCGTATTTGTCGGTCTGGTCTTCGGGCACTTCATAACCGCAGACGACGTTGCCGCCGACCTTCTCATAGGCGGCGACCATCTGCGCCATGCAGCCGGGCGTCGCGACCATCAGCTCGTCGGGCAGGAAGATCGCGAACGGCTCGTTGCCGACGACGTGGCGCGCGCACCACACCGCGTGGCCCAGCCCGATCGGCTCCTGCTGACGGACATAGGTGATGTCGCCCGGCGTGAAGCGCGTGGGCGCCAGCACCGACAGGTCCTTGCCGCGCGAGCCCATCGTCTGCTCGAGCTCATAGGCGATGTCGAAATGGTCCTCGATCGCCGACTTGCCGCGCCCGGTGACGAACACCAGCCGCTCGATCCCCGCCTCGATCGCCTCGTCGACGGCGTACTGGATCAGCGGGCGATCGACGACCGGCAGCATCTCCTTCGGCACCGCCTTGGTCGCCGGCAGGAACCGCGTCCCCAGCCCCCCGACCGGAAACACAGCCGTCCGAACCTTCGCCTGAGCCATCTTGCCCTCCCTGTTCACCCCGTCCGGCTCCTAGCTTCGGCGACAGGGCGATGCAATTGCGAGGGTCAGCGCGCTGGACGTTTCGTGCTGCAAGTGCGAAGAAACCAACATGATGGTCATGCTTCTTCGCACCGCCTTCGTCGTCGCGATCGTCGCCGTGACGTTCCTCGCGCTGGTGCCCGGCCCGCTTGGCAAGATCATCGAATCGGGCGAGCAGCGGCACCTGCTCGCCTTTGCCATGCTGCCGGCGCTCAGTTCCCTGGCTTGGCCAGCCATCGGGGTTCGCGCGCAATGGGTCGGGTACGCGATCTTCGGCGGGCTGATCGAGATCGCCCAGGGCTGGATGGCGGTCGGCCGGAACGCCGATTTCGGCGACTGGGTGCTCGACATGGCGGCGGCGGCAGCCTCGCTCGGCTTCGCCGTGCTGATCCGGCGACAGATGAGCGCCGCCAGCGCGTGACGATTTGGCAAGAGGCGATCGTTTAGGGCAAGCCCGGCGGTTCATCGACGGGCGAGTGACATGACGGTTCTGATTACGGGCGTGGCGGGGTTCATCGGCCATCATTTGGCCGACGCGCTGCTGGCGCGCGGCGAGCGGGTGGTCGGCATCGACGATCTCAACGCCTATTACGATCCCGCGCTCAAGCAGGCGCGCCTCGATCGGCTGGACGCGCGGCACGGCGACGCCTTCACCTTCCACCGCCTCGACTTCGCCGACGATGCGGCGTTGGCGAGCGCCCTTGAGGGTGCCGAGTTCGACCGCATCGCGCATCTCGGCGCACAGCCCGGCGTCCGCTACTCGCTCGAGAACCCGCGTGCCTATGTCCGCTCGAACCTGGTCGGGCACGTCAACCTGCTCGAACTCGCGCGCGAGCGGCGCGTCCGCCATCTCGTCTACGCTTCGTCCTCGTCGGTGTACGGCGCCAACGAGAAGCAGCCGTTCAGCGTCGAGGACCGCGTCGACCATCCCGTCTCGCTCTATGCCGCGACCAAGAAGGCGGACGAGTTGATGAGCGAGACCTACGCCCACCTCTACCGCATCCCGCAGACCGGCCTTCGCTTCTTCACCGTCTACGGTCCCTGGGGCCGGCCCGACATGGCGATGTGGATCTTCACCAAGGCCATCCTGGAGGGGCGCCCGATCCCCGTCTTCAATCACGGCCGGATGCAGCGCGACTTCACCTATATCGACGACATCGTCGCGGGCGTGATCGCCGCGCTCGACAACCCACCGCCCGACGACGACGCGCTCAAGCCCGGCGGCAGCAAGGCGCCACATCGTCTCTACAACATCGGCAACAACCGGCCCGAGCAGCTCGGCACGATGATCGACCTGATCGAGGCGGCGTGCGGGCGTCCGGCAATCCGCGACTATCGCGACATGCAGCCGGGCGACGTGCCCGCCACCTATGCCGACATCGACGCGATCGCCGGCGACCTGGGCTTCGCGCCGACGACGTCGCTGGCCGAGGGTGTACCCCGCTTCGTCGAATGGTATCGCGGCTACAATGCCGGTTGAGGGGCCGGCGAGTCGGTGCACGGCATCGGCACGGGGGAAACGACCATGGCATTGGACACACACGGGCTAAACTTCGTCCGCTATGTCGCGCGGCGGCATCCGCTCGGCGCAGTGGGGACCATCGGGCGGCAGGAAATTCACGTCAACGACGTGGTCATGGCACGCCTGCTGAAGGGCGCGCCCTATGCCCATGAGCCGTTCTGCGAGAATCTGCTCCGCGATCACCTCGGCGCGACGTCGGTCGAATCGATCGACATGTCGGACTTCGAGCAGGCGACGCACATCCACGACATGAACCAGCCGCTGCCCGATCATCTGCGCGGCCGCTTCGACACGGTGATGGACATCGGCACGCTGGAGCATGTCTACAACATCGTTCAGGCGCTCAAGAATGCGTCCGACCTGCTGAAGCCTGGCGGGCAGATCGTCCACGTCCTGCCCACCAACAATTTCTGCGGCCACGGCTTCTGGCAGTTCTCACCCGAACTCTTCTTCTCGCTCTATTCGGAAAAGAACGGCTATCGCGATACCGAGGTGTTCGTCGCGGATCGGACTGAGAACACGCGCTGGTTCCAGGTGATCGAGCCCAAGGACGGCAGACGCGTCAACATCTTCTCCAGCGCCGAAGTCTATGTCCTCGTCCGCTCGACCCGCGTCGGCGACGTGTCGCACGAGAACGTGCAGCAGAGCGATTATGCGTGGGAGTGGGAGACCGCGGTTCACGATCCGCAACCGCAGACCGTCTCGGGCCTTCGCGCCCGTGTGGTGGGCGTGCCGCTCGTCTATGATCGGCTGTTCCCGCTTTATCAGCGCGCCATGCGGATCGTGTCGAACGAGCGGCTGTCCGGCCGAAATCCCGGCCTTCGTCCCGTGTCCGTCCGGGCGATGACGGGCTGACGGTTATCACTTGCTTCACACCGGCACGCTAAAGGCGCGGGCATGACCCGCATCCTGCTCGTCTTCGGCACCCGGCCGGAAGCCATCAAGCTGTTCCCCGTCGCCGCCGCGCTCAAGGATCGCGGCGATCTCGACGTTCGCGTCTGCGTGACGGCGCAGCATCGCGGGCTCCTCGACCAGGTGCTCGACATCGCCGGGCTTCGGCCCGACATCGACCTCGACATCATGGAGCCGGGTCAAAGCCTCGACCGGCTGACCGCGCGGCTGCTGACGGGTCTGGGCGAGGTGATGGATGCCGAGCGGCCCGACCGCGTCATCGTCCAGGGCGATACCGCCACCGCGATGGTCGGTGCGCTCGTCGCCTATTACCGCAAGGTGCCCGTCGCGCATGTCGAGGCGGGGCTGCGCTCGGGTGACATCCACCATCCCTGGCCCGAAGAGGTCAATCGCCGCATCGTCGCGCCGATCGCCGATCTCCACTTCGCCCCGACCGAAACCGCGGCGGGTGCGCTCCGCCGCGAGAATATCGACCCGGCGACCGTCCACGTGACCGGCAACACCGTTATCGACGCGCTTCACTGGACGCGCGCGCGGATCGCCGAGCGCCCTGCCCTTGCCGCCGGGCTCGACCCGCTCGCCGATCGCTTCGCGGGCAAGCGCATTGTCCTCGTCACCACGCACCGGCGCGAGAACTTCGGCGGGGGCATGGAGAACATTGCCCGCGCGATCGCCCGCATCGCCGATCAGCCGGACGTCGCGGTAGTCTTTCCCTGCCACCCCAACCCCAATGTCGTGTCCGTCATGGATGCGATGCTGGGCGATCGCCCGAACATCGCGCGCATCGATCCGCTCGACTATCCGCACTTCATCCGCGCGCTGGATCTCGCCACGTTGGTCCTAACCGATTCGGGCGGCGTGCAGGAGGAAGCGCCCGCGCTGGGCAAGCCGGTGCTGGTGATGCGCGAGACGACCGAGCGGCCCGAGGGGGTCGAGGCGGGCACCGCCCGCCTCGTCGGCACCGATCCCGACCGCATCGTTTCCGAAATCTTCAGCCTTCTCGGCGACAAGGCCGCCTATTCCGCGATGGCGCGCGCCCACAATCCGTTCGGCGACGGCCATGCCGCGGCACGGATTGCGGAGCTTGTCGCGGATGCCCATCGACGCTGAACTCAAGGTCGCCGTCCTCGGCCTCGGTTATATCGGTCTTCCCACCGCCGCGGTGATCGCGCGCACTGGGGCCGAGGTGCTGGGCATCGACGTCAGCGAGACCGTGGTCGAGACCGTCAATTCGGGCCGCGTCCATATCGAGGAGATCGACCTCGACGGCCTCGTCTCCGGCGTGGTCGCGCGTGGGCGGCTGCGCGCCTCGACGCTGATCGAGCCGGCCGACGTGTTCGTCATCGCGGTGCCGACGCCGTTCGGCGACAATCACGTGCCCGACATCGGTTATGTCCTGAACGCCGCGACCACCGTCGCTGCCGCGCTCAAGCCCGGCGACATGGTGATCCTCGAATCGACGTCGCCCGTCGGCACGACCGAGAAGGTGCGCGACCTGCTCGCCAAGCTTCGCCCCAACCTCAAGGTGCCGGGCCTGACCGCCGGCACCCCCGACATCGCCATCGCCTATTGCCCGGAGCGGGTGCTGCCCGGCCGCATCCTGGTCGAGCTGATCGACAATGACCGCGTCATCGGCGGCATCACGCCTCGCTGCGCGCGCAAGGCGCTGCAATTCTATCGCCGCTTCGTGCGCGGCGCGTGCGTGACGACGACCGCGGCCGCGGCCGAAATGACCAAGCTGACCGAGAACGCGTTCCGCGACGTCAACATCGCCTTTGCCAACGAACTCTCGGTGGTCGCCGGCAATCTCGGCATCGATGTCTGGGAAGTCATCCGCCTGGCCAACCGCCATCCGCGAGTCAACATCCTGTCGCCCGGTCCCGGTGTCGGCGGCCACTGCATCGCCGTCGACCCCTGGTTCCTGGTTCATGGCGATCCCGACAACACCCCGCTGATCCGCACCGCGCGAGAGGTCAACGACGCCAAGGTCGGCTACACCATCGGCCGTGCAGAGGCGCTGATCGAGGCGATGCCGGGGGCGCCGGTCGCCTGCCTCGGCCTCGCCTTCAAGGCCAATATCGACGACTTCCGCGAGAGCCCGGCGGTCAAGGTCGCCGCAACGCTCGCCCAGCGCTTCGGCGACCGCGTCCGCATCGTCGAGCCTTATGCCGAGCAATTGCCACGCGCGTTCGACGGCACCGGTGCCGGCCTGATCGACATCGATACCGCGCTGGAGACATGCCCGATCCTGATCGTCCTGGTCGACCATGACGTGTTCCGGTCGGTCCCGCTTCAGGAACGCGCGGGCAAGCAGGTCTATGACACCCGCGGCATCTGGCCCGACCAGCCGCAACCGGGCGCCGGCGCCGCGGAGCGCATCCGGCTCGCCAGCTGACCGACGCGGAACGGCGGGGGCGTCCGCGCGTCATAGCGCGACCCTGCCGCGTGCCGCATCTATTGCGTCGCAGCGTGAAAGGGGGCAAGGCTTCGCCAAAGAGTTTGTACCCCTATGCTTCGTCGGCTTTTCTCGTCTCGCGATCGGCGTTCTTCGCGCGGTGCCCCGCCGGGTTCCGTGAACCCGGGCCGCCGCTTCTATGCGATCGGTGACATTCACGGGCGGCTCGACCTGCTCGAACGGCTGCTGGCGCGCATCGACGAGGATCATGCGGCGCGCGGGGCCATGCCGCGCACGCTCGTCTTCCTGGGCGACCTGATCGATCGCGGTCCCAAGTCGGCGCAGGTCGTCGAACGCCTTCGGCTGCTGGCCGAGGCCGAGCCCTCGACCCGCTTCCTCCTCGGCAACCACGAGGAAGTGATGCTTAAGGCGCTGGACGGCGACCAGGCGGCTTTGCCCTTCTTCCTGCGCATCGGCGGCAAGGAAACGGTGCTGAGCTACGGCATCGACGAGGACAGCTATCTGCGCGCCGACTATCCGACGATCCTGGAGCTGATGCGCCAGGTCGTGCCGCAGGCGCATATCGATTTTCTCAACGGGTTCGAAAACATCATCGTCGAAGGCGACTATGCCTTCGTCCACGCCGGCGTTCAGCCCAAGCTGCCGCTGAACGAGCAGAAGCCCGACACGCTGCGGTGGATCCGCCAGGGCTTCGTCGACTATAACGGCACGCTCGAGAAGATCATCGTCCACGGCCACACGATCAGCGAGGAGGTTGAGGAGACCCCCTGCCGGATCGGCATCGACACCGGCGCCTATATGACCGGCCGGCTGACCGCGATGGGGTTCGAGGGCGGCGAGCGCTGGACGATCCAGACCGGCCAGAGCGCGCTGCTCGCCGGCGCCGCCTAACCCGCCAGCCGCCGACGCACGCCGCCGATCAGTGTCGGCCACGCCGCGGCAAGCGCTTCGCGGCTCGCCAGCAAGCGGGCCGACAGCCGCAGCACGATCGCCAGCATCGCCGCGTCCAGCAGCAGCATCGCCACTCCCCCGCCGATTGCGCCGAGCGTCAGCGATAGACAATACGCGACCGCCATGCTCGCCAGCGACAGCACCAGATACGCCGGCGTGAAGCTCGCCTGTCGATTGCGCGCGAGGATGAGGTTGGACAGCGGCACCCAGAAGCCGCCGAGCAGGATCGTCCCCGCCATCGCCAGCACCAGCGGCTGCGGCACCGCGATCGCGCCCTGCGTCCAGACCGCGATCAGCGCCTGCCCGAACAGCGCGAAACCGAGCGCATAGGGCGCGGCCAGAAGCGCCGACAGCAACAACGTGACCGCCACCATCTGCGCCACCCCGCGCCGATCGCCCCGCGCGCTCGCCGCTGAGAACTCCGGCATCAGCGGCGCGTTGAACAGCCAGCAGAGCTGGAGCCCGACGCGCGACAGCGTCCGCGCCGCGGTGAACAGCGGCACCGTCGCCTGCCCCGCCGCCGCGCCCACCATCAGCGCCGTCCCCTGCAACGACACCGCCTGCGCCAGCGGCAGCAGCAGCACCGCCGCCGACGGCGCGAGCAGCGCCCTCACCTCCGCCCCGGACGCGTGGCGCAGCGCGATCGGCAGCCACGGCACCTGCACGCGCTGCACGAACGCCTGCGCGCCCAGGCCACACAGCCGCACCGCCAGCATCACCCCCGCCGCCACGGGCATCGAGCCGCCCAGCAACACGGCGGCGATCAGCGCCATATTCTCGGCCAGGATGACGAGCGAGTTGACGAACGATCCGATCGCGTAGCGCCCGTCCGCCCGCTGCGCGGCGAAAAAGAGGCTCCCCTGCATCGTCGCGATCCCGAAGAGGATCAGGATCGACAGCACCGCCCGAACGTCCGCGATCGGCAAGCCGGGATCGTCGCCGAACCAGCGCGCGGGCACCGCCCACACCGCCGCCACCGCCACCAGCGCGAGCAGGATCGAAGCGCCGGCGACCGTGAGCAGCGCACTCTGATAGGTGCGCAGCGCGCCGCCGACATTCCCTTCGGCCCGCTGCATCGCCATCTTCGTCCCCGCCGCGGTCGCGAAGCCGAAGTCGCCGATCGCCAGGAACATCGGCACCGTCGAGAGGAGCACCCACAGCCCGAACAGGTGCATCCCCCACGCATTGGCGAGCACCGGCACCGTCGCGAGCTGCACGCCCGCGACCACCAGCTTGCCGAACACATTGGCGCCGACGCCCGCCATCACTCGCCGGATCATCGCGCCGGGCCCTGGTCACGGCGAAGCTCGAACACCGCGCGTGCGCGCAGCAGCCGGCGGCGATGCTTCAGGTCGGCGCCCGCGCCCACCTCGCCCAGTGCGCGCGAAAGCAGCAGAACGGCGAAGTTGACCGCGACCGCCAGCACCATCGCCACCGCCGCGAACGAACTGTCGAACCGCCAGAACGCAAAGGCGACGAACGCTCCCACCGCGCCGAACGCGGGATTGAACCGCGACAGCCAGGCATAGCCGAGCTGATACGCGCCCAGCACCGCCAGCAGCAGCAACGGCCACCAGAAGCCATT